>CBFGSY010000034.1:0-16486 GCA_965651545.1 uncultured bacterium
ACCAGTGACCTCTTGCATGTCAAGCAAGTGCTCTAACCAGCTGAGCTAGCCGCCCATCACTCCGTGCTGAAACCTGACTCTTGCCTTGCATAGCAAGGTGTCCAGCGAGCGGAGGCCGATTCTAACAGGACGCTTAATTGAGAGCGACCGGAACCACAGCGCTACCTGAACACTTGCCTGTCCGCAATTGTGACGACCGCCGGTCAGGCGACCTGCCCTTTTCCATTGCCGAGCCTTCGGTGCGTCACGCTTGAGGACGGCGGATCACTCGGGAGTTGTGCCCGATTCGAGAGCGCCCTGACCCGAAGCAAATCGCACGGCGCGGCGGCCCTCAAGCAGCGGCCCGCACAGTGCCGGTTCAATCTTGCCCGTCGGTTGCATAAGCCACAGCCATCTCACGGTCCATCGCGTACCCCTCGGCCCGCGCTGCGTCGTAAGCCTCCTCGCCAAGCGCCTCTCGTGCATGGCTATCCGGATCCCCCCAGCGGCCGATCATAGGAGGCTCGCCGCCGGCGTCCTGGCGCATACGGGCTGAGGCGCCGATGAGGCGGGCGGCCCGCTCGGGAAGGCCGTTGTCGTTGGCGACGAGGGCGAGCCCAGTCAATGCCGCCGACATACTCAACGCGTCCCCTGCCTCGCTGAACAAGATGAGAGCCTCGGCGAGGTGGCCCTTCGCTGCTTCGGGGTCGCCGGCCATGCGCGTCATCATCCCCAAACCGGTGAGCAAGTCCGCCGCCCTCCACATCGCACCCTCGCTCCGATAGGTCTCGATCGCCTGCCGGTAGGGCTCGATCGCGCCCGCGGGGTTGCCTCGATCGACCTCGAGGAACGCCAGACCAGTGCCGAAGTCCGCGATCAGGACAGGGTCGCCCGCCTCCTCGGCGACCGCCAGTCCTTCCTTAAGGATCACCTCCGCGTCGTTCGGCCTCTGTTCCATGAAGGGGATGAACGAGAGATCCAAGAGCGCTCTCGCCAGAAGCTCGGCGTCCCCGAGCTGTCGGGCAATGCCCATCGCCTCCTCATAGGCAGCCTTCGTCGGTAGGCGGTCGTTCTGCCAGTAGGCGATGCCACCGAGCGCAGCCAGGGCTCGTATCCGCACGCGGTCCGGGCTGTCGCCGGCCGGCATCGCCAGGAGCCGCTCCAACCGTGCTCGCCCCTCCGACAGGTGTCCTCGCTGCAGCCAGAACCGCCAGATCGCAGCCGCCGTCCGCAGGCCGGTTTCGGCATCCCCTGTTCGCGCGGCCCAATCAAGGGCGGCCCGCAGGTTGTCGTGCTCCTCATCCAATCGAGCGAGCCACATCACTCGATCCTTGCTCGTCAGATGGCTCTCGGCCTGCTCAGACAGGTCTCGGAAGTACTCGGCGTGGCGACGCCTCAGATCATCGCCTTCTCCCGAGGATTCGAGCCGCTCGACGGCGAACTCACGGATCGTCTCCAACATCGTGAAACGAGGCATCCCGCTCTCGAGCTCCGCTGGCCGCAGCATGCTGTGGTCCGTCAGCGTGCCCAGCCCATCGAGCACGTCGAGATCGAGCCCCGTGCCGCAGATGACCTCGGCCGCCTCCAGCTCCCAGCCGCCAGAAAAGGCGCCCAAGCGCGCAAAGAGGCGTTGGTGCTCGGGCGCAAGGAGATCGTGGCTCCACTCGATCGTGCCGCGGAGCGTGCGTTGGCGTTCGGGGACATCAACGGCACCAGTGGTTAGCAGCATCAACCTCTTTTCGAGGCGCGCCAGGATCGCTTCTGGGGCAAGCGCCTTGGCTCGGCTGGCGGCGAGCTCGATGGCCAGCGGCACCCCCTCCAGCTTGGCCGCAATCTGCGCGACGATGGGCGCGTTGTCACCAGTCAGCCGCATCCCAGGTCGTACGCGCGCTGCACGTTGCATGAACAGCCTCACGGCGTCGTTGTCGGCAATCCTCTCGAGATTGCCAGCGTGGCTCGGTTCGGGAATCGCCAGGGGTGGAACCGCGAACTCCTGCTCCCCCGTCAGATGCAACGGAATTCGGCTTGTGGCCAGCACCTTCAGCCGGGGCGCAGCGGCGATAAGGCCGCCGACAGCGGGTGCAGCTTCGACGACCTGCTCGAGGTTGTCCAAGACGAGCAGCAGCTCGCGTTCGCGGAGGTGGTCGGCCAAAGATTCGACCAGGTCGCGACCCGCCTGCTCGCGCACCATGAGCGCCGCAGCGATCGCCGCGGGCACCAGGCGCGGATCAGTGATCGGGCTGAGATCTGCCATGTACACCCCGTCGGCGAATCGGCCCATCTGGTCGGCGGCGATCTTCAGGGCCAGCCTTGTCTTGCCGATGCCGCCGGGGCCCGTGAGAGTGAGCAGGCTCGTCTGGTCGAGGAGCAGCGTGGCATCTGCAACCTCAAGCTCGCGGCCGACCAGGGAGCTCTGCTCCGGGAGCAGATTGGTAAGGCGGACGCTGAGACTCCGGATGGGCGGAAACGCATCAGGAAAGCCGTCAATCAGCAGCTGATGGAGGTGCTCGGGCTGCTCGATGTCCTTCAAGCGGTGGGCGCCCAGATCGCGGAGGGCGACACCCTTGGGAAGCGCGGGCTCGCCCAGCGCGCGGGTTCCATCCGACATGAGGACCTGCCCGCCGTGGCCCGCTGCAGCGATCCGGGCAGCTCGGTGGACATCGAGCCCAACGTAATGACCGTCATTCAGGATGCCGTCACCGGTGTGAAGGCCCATGCGGACACGCACGACCTCTCCGGCAGGCCACGAGTGGCTCGCCAGGTCGCGCTGAGCCTGAACCGCGGTGAGGATCGCCCCGGAGGCTGTCGAAAAGACGGCGAAGAATCCATCTCCTTCCGTCTGGACCTCGACCCCGCCCCCGGACGCGATCGCCTTCCGCAGGATCTGGTCATGCGTGGCGAGGAGATCGCGGTACGCGTCGCCCACGCGCTGCAGCAGTCGGGTTGACCCTTCCACGTCGGTGAACAGAAACGTCACCGTCCCCGTCGGCAGCTCAGTCATCTGGGATCCTTGCCGGCATCGCAGAAGCGATGGTACGCCGCGTTGCACTCCGGTCCACCCGGAGTCGTAGAGTTGAACAGCGAGCGCAATTGGCGCATCCCAGAGCCGATGGGTTGCTCGCATTGACCATTGGGACTGGCTACAGACGCTCACATGACCCGGGCCCGAGATCCCAGCCATGGACGACGTCGCCCGCTGACCGACGTTGAGGTCTGGGACGCTTTCGCGCTGAATCGCGAACGGCACAGAGAATGGACTCGCACAGTGGGCCGGCCAGTCACGAACTGGCTGATCGATGCGGTGGCCGTACAGCCGGGCGAGACAGTGCTCGAGGTTGCCGCGGGTGCCGGGGACGTGGGATTCGCGATCGTAGGGCGGCTGCGTCAAGGGATTCGATTGATTTTGAGCGACGTGTCGCCTGCCGTCGTCGACGTGGCGCGGCGGGCCGCAGCGGAGCGAGGGCTCCATGACATCGAATTCCGTGTGCTCGACGGGCAGGACTTGGATATCGGCTCATCAAGCGTCGATGCCATCGTCTGCCGCTGGGGCTACATGCTCATGGAGAACCCTGCGGCGGCTATGCGAGAGGCCGCGAGGGTCCTGCGTCCCGGTGGCCGGCTGGCATTCTCCGTCTGGGGTGATCCAGCCCGGAATCCGTGGACGACAATCGACGCACACGTCCTCGCGCAGGTCGGCTACGCGCCGATGGCCGCGCCCACTGATCCGGGTGGAATGTTCTCGTTGGCCGATCCAGATCGGCTTCACGCGATGGTTCAGGCCAGCGGCCTCGCGGTGCGGCGGACCGAGCAGGTCGGGGTTGAACTTCGGTACGCCGACGTCGAGGACTACATCACCCATGAGATCGAGCAGCCTGGGCAGCGGGGCGACTTCTTCCGCGACCTTGTCGGTGAACAGCGGGCCCAGGCGAGCCAGCTCGCGGCAGCGCTATTGGATCCCTACCGCTCCGATGCTGGCTACCTGGTGCCCGGAGAGACGCTCAACGTGCTCGCGGCCAGACCCAGCCGGATCGCCACGTCTGGCGCTCACACCGACGGCCCTTAGTCGATGGCGTCCCCGGGAGCCAGCCGCACGCTGGCAAGGACCTCCTCGAACCACCCTCGGTCATAAGTGGTCGAGAGCCAGGCCTCGTCGCCAGAGGTGTAGAGCGCGACGACGTAGCCGCGACCTTCAGTTGTCACGGCCACCACATTGCAGTCGGCGTCACCGATCAGCCCGTCGGCGCCGTCCACGGCAGTCGGCTCGGATCCGGTGCATTCAAAGAGCTTCAGCTCCTTGGCAATCCACTCGTCGGGGGCGGAATCCCCGATCGGCCGCGATGCGATGGACAGGAACAGATGATCTGTCAGGGTCGAGTCATACAGGAAGTCGGCAGACGGTTCGCCGAAGTTGGCCTGGGCGCCCGTCCAGGGCTCTGTCGCCGCCTGGGCGGTCCATCCCTCCGGGTAGGACAGCGAAATGCCGTGCAGCGTCGAGCTGAAGGTCTGGGTCGGCGGCAAAGCGGCCGTTGGCGACGGCTCGGCTGTCACCTCGGCCGTGGCGGTTGCCTCTGGACTGGACGTCGGCTGGCTGCTGAGCCCAGTGCACGCGCCGAGCAGAAGGGCCAGGATCGCGGCGGCAAGCGGGCCGCGACCGTTGATCACGATCGCATTCATGGTCGGCGTTCTCCGTAGTGCGAAATGACTTGGGCGATCCCCAGGGTGTCGGTCGCTTCGGCGCCATCGGCTATCCATCCGGGAGCCTTGCCCAGGATTGGACGGGCACGGCCCTGCCTTTGTCGTCGTAGACGGAGATGTAGGCGTCCTCGAGGAGCACGGCGGGGTCTGAGCCCGGGTCGATCGGAACTGAGATCAGAGCGGTGCGTTCCAGAGCGGTGCCTTGGAAGGGGCCGTCAAAACTCCAAGCCGTGTAGAGGAGCTTCCTGCCGTCGGGCGACCACATGACTTGGTACGGGGACCATCCATACTCGTCGGCTCCAGCCAGCCGCAGACCAGGCACGACGACCTCGCTTCCGCCATCGAGAGTCACGAGCACCACCTCGTGCCGTTCGCCGTTGCATACCATCCCGTAGCACCGTTGGTAGACAATCTGATCTCCGGTCGGAGACCACACCGGGCCGATGCCGTGGATGGAGGCAAACTCGTTGGCAAGCAGGAATTCCCCGCCGCCGTCGACATCGGCCACCCAGATCTCCTGCCCGCTGGCATCGCTTGCAGGGCTCGCACTTCGCTGGTAGGCGATCTGACTGCCGCTCGGTGACCATGTCAGCGTGGTTACCCCCGATGGGCCGACGAGGGTCCGCATGTCGCCGCCCTCCGCGTCGTACAGGCGAATGGACCCGTCGCTCAGGTGGTTCCCGATGACCAGGTCGGACTGGCCGCTCGCGATGGCGAGCTCGGAGCCCTCGGGAGACCACTCGAGGTCGGTCGCCAACAGGTCGGGCAGCACGACGACGTGCCCGTCCGCGACCCTTGCGACCCAGACCTCACTGCCCGCCGCCGCGCGATCGGGATTGATCGGCGACGTCAGTGGGACACCGAAGGCGATCCGGCGACCATCGGCCGACCAGTTGGCGCACGGCGGCGGGAACGTCCAGCCGACGTCAATCCGGAGTGACTCGGTCGCGTTGCCGGCAGCGTCGAGGTCGGAGATCACGAGCGCGGCGTCGCGATAGCCGCTATCGGCCGTCCCGTCAGCTTCGCCGTGAGCAAGCCGCTCACCGTCTGGTGAGAACGCCGGACAGATCTGGTCGAGGCTATCGGAGTCAGACCCGACGATCCGCCGCGCGGCCTGACCCTCCCCCGCGAGGTAGATGTCGCGCTCGACCCACCCCGCGGAAGTGTCTGAGCCGTAGCGTGCGAAGGCTATCCACCCGTTGGAGGCGCCGCGATCATCATTCTGGAGCACTCCAAGCGCCACCAAGCCTCCCAGCAAGCCGACGAGGAGCAGTGCCGTCAGGGCAATGATCAGCACCAGCCGGCCCACGCTGATGGGACCGCGCACGACTGGTTGGCGATCGAGTGCCAACGAGGACGGGACGTACGGGACCGCGAATGGTGGGCCCTGGCGCAGGGCGCGCTCGAGGCGCTGCTCGTCCATCACGCGATCTCCTCGATGGTGAGGCGCTGACGCAGCGCGGCGATGCCGCGGCTGGCGTGGGTGCGGGTGGCGCTGGGCGAGATGCCGACCACGCCGGCGATCTGCTCGAAGGTCAGGTCGGCGACGTAGTGGAGATAGAGCACATGGCGCTGCCGAGGTGGCAGGCCATCGACCGCCGCCCACACGGTCAGGCGGTCGGAGCTCTCCGGCCCTGCGTAATCAGTGCGATGGGGCGCCAGCCGGGGAAGCAGCTGCGAGAGCCGGTTGCGCCAGCGATGCTGCTCCATCGCGAGGCGGTAGACGGTGCGATACAGCCACGCCGGCGGACGTTCGATGAAGGTGCCCCGCCGGAGCTCGCGCCAGAGGCGCAGGATCGCCTCCTGCAGCGCATCGGCCGCCTGCTCATCGCTCAGGCCCAGGTGGCGCGCGAAGTCGTACAGCGCTGGGCCGTGGGCATCGTGGAGCTCGGTCACCATCGCCGCATCGTCGACGAAGGGGCTCGCCTGGCTGCCGCTGGCCGCGATCGGTTGCAAGCTCGTCACACCTTACAGATGCGGGAAGCGGGCAAACTGCCTAGTCGATATCAGAAGTCCGTGAGGTCATTCGACGAGGAAGCTGTGCACCTGCGCTCCGACCTCGGCCGGTTCGTCCCACCAAGGTTGGTGGCCGGCCCCCGGAACCAGCACCAGCTCACCGTTCGGCAGCTGAGCGATGAACCGCTGCCAGAGCTCAGGGGTCCCGCTCGGGTCAGCCGAGCCGAAGATCATCCGGACCGGCTGCCGAACCTCGGCGAGGTCATCCGCCTCCATGGTCAAGCCAGGTCGCCACTCTGTCCCAGCCCGAAGCGCGCGAGCCATGGCACGCTCGTGCCGCATCGAGGGCGTGCCGTTGGTGAACGCCAACCGCCAGGCGATGAAGTCGTCCATCCGTCCGGACTCCACGCTGGGACCATGGCCCACCGCGTCCAGCTGGGATCGCAGCATTCGACGAGACATCGGAACCCGAACCATGATCGCGCCGATGGGTGACGAGAGCAGCTTGATGAACCCCGGTACCCCGATCTCATGGTGCGGCATGCCGCCCAGCAGCACCACACGGCCGACGCGGGACGGCTGGCGTCGGGCGAGGTGGAGTGCCCACAGGCCACCGATAGAGGCCCCGACGAGGTTGACGCGATCCAGCTCCAGGGCGTCCAGGACCTTCACCAGCGTCGACGCGGCGAGCGATCCGAAGGAATCGCGGGTGTAATCCATGGGTGAGCTCAGGCCCCATCCGGGCCGATCCATTGCCAGGCAGCGGATGTCGGCCAACTCACGGATCAGCGGCGCCCAGTACGGCCCGGTGCCTCCGGTTCCGGGGATGAAGAGCACTGGACGGCCGGAACCCACCTCGACGACGCGGAGCCGGAGGGCGGGGTCTTTCAGATCGACGAACCGCTCCTGCGCCTCCAACCCATATCGCTGCCAGAGCATGCCGTCCGCGAGTCGGTAGCGTTCAATCGCATCCATGTGGCGCAATGGTGTCGCCGTCGCCGAAATCGGTCCAGACAAAAATTGGACTAGCCGTTAGTGGTCGGCTGGACGACACTCACGGCATGTGCACCTGTGGTACGTCGTGAGCCGCGGATCTCGCGACGCTGACGGGAGCCGCGCGCTCGCGCTAGGCATGCGAGCCGATGCGGCGATTCAGCGGAAGAACTTCGACGCTCCCGATGATTTCCGCCGCTTCCCGAGGGGGACCGGCCAGCTCGTGCATGTTGGCTCGTTGACCATCGGTCGCGGCGTCCTCGAGCCCGGGTGGCGCTGGTCGACGTCATTGAAGGCGATCCAGGGAACGACCTCGTGCCAGGTCCATCACATCGAGCTTTTGCTCGAGGGTCGTTTCCACGTCGAGTGGGACGATGGGGAGACGGCCGAGTTCGGGCCTGGTGACGTCTTCGATGTCCCGCCCGGACACGATGCCTGGGTCGTGGGAAACGAGCCGGTCGTCATCGTGGATGTGTCCGGCAACGTCGGAGCGATCGCGGTTCCAGGCGAGCACGAACGCCTGGTGACGACGCTCGTCATGTCCGACATCGTCGACTCCACCCGGACCGCCGCCAGGCTCGGCGACGCCTCGTGGAAACAGCTGCTTGGCGATCACAACCGCATCATCCGCGCGCAGCTCGATCGGTTCCGGGGACGAGAGGTCAACACCACCGGAGATGGCTTCCTCGCGACCTTCGGCAGCGCCGCCGCCGCTCTGCGCTGCGCCATGGGGATGCGTGACGGGATGGGCGGGCTGGGAATCGAGATCCGGATCGGGATTCACACCGGCGAGGTCGAGGTGCTTCCGAACGACATCGGTGGCGTCGCCGTCCATGCGGCCGCGCGGATCATGGCCCTGGGTCAAGCGTCCGAGGTCATCGTGTCGTCGGTCACGCGCGGACTTGTGGACGGAAGCGGCCTCATGTTCGAGGAACGCGGACGTCACCATGTCAAGGGTTTGGAACAGCCGATCGAGGTGTTCGTACTGGCGTCCTAGACGGCCCAGGGGCTCGCGTTGGGCTAAGTTGAAAGCATCGACTGCGCGAATCCCGCCCTGCTGACACTACGATTGGTGCGTGACCGAGGGTTCGACGCAGCCGGGCAACAACGGTTCCCCTTCCACGGCTTATCGGTGCTTCCTGTTCGCTGACCTGCGGGGCTATACCGCGTTCGTCGAGGGCGCCGGCAACGCTGCGGGAGCGGCGCTGCTGGACGACTATCTGGCCATCACCCGGGCGGCCGTCGCGCAGCACCATGGCGCCGAGATCAAGACGGAGGGTGACGGCGTGTACGCCGTCTTCCCATCGGCGTCGGGGGCGATCATGTGCGGCCTGGACATCGTCCGCGGCGCGGATGAGGCCAGCGCGGACCGTCCTGAACGGCCGATCCGGGTGGGAGTCGGGATCAACGCGGGCGAGGCGGTCCAGACCTCAGATGGTTTCATCGGATCGGCGGTCAATCTCGCGGCCCGAGTCTGCGCCACCGCCAATCCGGGTGAGGTCCTCGTGACGGGGACCGTCCGGGGTATCGCGCAAGCCAGCGTTACGGTCGGCTTCGCCAGCCGCGGCCGCCGACGCTTGAAGGGCGTCGCCGATCCCGTCGAACTCTTCGCGGTCATCAGCGAGCGGGGCCCGGTCGTCGCCTACCGACGGCCCGGCTGGTGGGTCTTTGCAGGTGGGGCGTGCTCGCCATCGCCGTGATTGCGCTCGCCCTCGCGCTGATCATGCGACCGCAGGCGCCCAGCGCCAGCGGCTCCCCGCTGCCCTCGAGTCCGCCGGCGCTCCAGATCGGCAGCCTGGACATCGGCTCGTACGTGACTGACCAATTCCAACCGCCCTTCGAACTTGTCATCTCCGATCCGGGCTGGGGCATCTACCGCATCGGGCCTGAGTACGTCGGCCTCTACTACGAGTCCGAACCGCAGGGCCACGTCGACATCGGTCACGTCGAGAGCGTGAACATGGACGCCTGTGTGTCCGATGGTCCAACGGTGCAGACCGGATCGGCGCCGCTGGATCTGCTGAGCGCCTTGGAGAGCGTTCCTTACATGAGCGTGGGTCCGCCAGAGACGATCGCCATCGGAGGCCGGAGTGGCGTCGCGGCCGACGTGGACATCATCGAGGGCGCGCTGGCGGCCTGCGGCTCGTTCGGGACAGGCGAAGTAGCCGTCTTCCCGATCGGCACCGAGACGTGGCGCGCGCATCCCGGCGAACGCGTCCGCATCGGAGCGGTCGACGTCGAGGGGATCACGGTAGCGGTCATGCTGAGCGCCGAGGCAGCGGCAGCCAGCTCGGTCGCCGAGCTGGAGCAATTCTTCGAGCTGGCAGACCGGCTCCTCGATCAGTTGTCGTTCTGAGGCTCAGGAGGACGAGCCCTCGAGCACCACCTCGCCAGACGCCTCGGAGCTCGACGCGTCAACGAGCGAGATGCCGAATACGAGGTCGGCACCGGCTGACGGCAGCCAGTCAAGCTCGCCGCCCCAGGTGGCAACTGCACCCGCAACGTACAACTTGCCGATGGCGCGGCGACCGCTGCCATCGTCCATCCAGCATCGGTACTCCTGCCCGGCGGGTGGCGCGGACAGGTCGTTGGCCACTACCACGAGCTCGCCACGGTCCGCGGAGTACAGCACCGTGCCCGACAGCGAGCTATCGCCTGCACCCGCCAATCGAATCGCCTCTGAATCGGCGGCAGCGCCGACCCGCATGAGCCAGCTGGCCGTGTACGTGAGGCCGGTCACCGACTGCCGCTGCTCGGCGATGGCCGAATCTGCCGCGCCGAGGCGCGCGTCGACCTGCGTCCAAACCACGATCCCGAGGATCACCGCCGCCGCCACTACGGCCGCCGCCAGCCTGCCCGTCCAGGCCGAAGGCAGCCAGGCACCAGTTCGCCCCTCTCCAGCCGAGGCGGCGGTTACGGGGACCAGTTCCTGGCGGGATCGACCCATCTGAGCGACATGCGCGAGCGTACGGTCGCGCAGGTCAACGCTGGGAGTGCTGCGGATGACATCACGGACGGCGGCGGCGGAACGCCGAAGGGCCTCCGCGTCCGATCGGCACTCCGGACAGCTCTGCAGGTGTGCGAGCGCAGCTTCGGACTCGGGCGCACCACCACCCAGCAGGCGGTCAAGCCCGCCTGGCTCGGCGACAGCGAGCTCCAGGAGCTCCCGGGCTTCAGCGTGCTGCATCCATCCCTCCGGGGGCGACCGATGCCGGGGCCCGGCGGTCCTCCGCCAGATCTGGCGCCAGGACTGCCTGCAGCCGGCGTAGGGCGCGCCGGGTTCGGCTCTTGACGGTGCCTATCGGCCATCCGAGCTGAGCGGCGATCTCAGATTGGGTGAGGTCCTCGTCGTACGCCATCACGATGACGACGCGCTCCTCGTGAGGCATCTCCACCAGCGCGTCCTGGATCCGTGACACCGTCCACGCCGAGAGCGCGGCTCCCTCGGGATCCACCGGTGGCTCCGATCCACCCACAACCGGCCCGTTGTCCGCCATCCGATCCAGCGTGACGTCGTCCGCCTCTCCGTTGTCGCTCCATCGCGAGGCTGGAACGAGGTTCGGTCGCCGAGCGGCGGCCCGATGACGGTCGATCGTCCGGTTGCGCGCGATGCTACGCAGCCATCCCCCCACGCTGCCTGACTCCGGGTCGTAGAGCTCCGCGCGGTTCCAGAGGATGAGAAACGTGTCCTGCACCACTTCTTCGGCGAGTTGACGGTCTCCCGCCAGCCGGCGAGCCATGGCGAAGATGGCTCCCGCGTGGCGATCGTATAACTCGGCGAGCGCCTCGTGCGAGCCTGCCGCAACCTCACGAACGAGATTGTCTTCGTCCCTGGCGGAGGAGACCGTAGGCATCAGTACGTCGGTATGGCGCGTGTGGATCTCGCGAGGGTAGCGCAAGCGCCGTGCCACTGCCGGCTGCCGGCCGGGCCGGGTGGCGCAAGCGTCAGCCGAAGCGTTCCAGGAACCGGAAGACGGGCACCGCGGTCGCGAAATCGCGGACCAACACGTCTGGCAGGGACGGCGAGAGGAACTCGTCATCGCCGAGGCGACGCCCGAAGGTCACGTCCTTGGCCCGCAGCAGATCGGCCATGGGATGATCGGCCGGGTAGCCGGGCGGCACCCGCTTCAGCGATTCGTGACTGCTGACGCCGCCGAAGGTTGCCGCGAAGGCGGGTTCCTCCACTGCCGCGCGCACAATATCTGGCTCGTCGACCACGGCCTTGCGAAAGGCCTCCAGCCGATCCCGCTCGGGCATGTACATCCCGCCGCCGATGAACATCTCGCCGGGCTGGAAGTGCAGGTAGGCACCAAGCCCATGCCCGCCCGCCCACGGGATGCTGGCGCCCACGTTCGTCTTGTACGGCGACTTGTCCTTGGAGAATCGGGTGTCGCGGTAGATGCGGAAGACCGAGCGCCGCGGGTCCGGCTCCAGTGGAATCGACTGCGCTCGGAAGCGCTCGCCAAGGTCGGCGACCAGCAGCTCCATCGGTTCTTTGAGCAAGCGCTCGTAATCGGCCTTTCGCGGCTGGAACCACGCGCGGTCGTTGTGCGCCGCCAGGTCCTCCAGGAACTGGATTGCCTCCGGCTTGAAGCCCGTGAAGCGGGCAGTCTCAGTGGCCATCGGGTTCCTCCGGATGCAGATCAAGGCGCCAGTTGTTGCAGGTCATGGGATGTCCAGGCGGAAACTCTGCCTGCACCTCACCCAGGTTCGTGAACCCGGCCTTGCGGCAGACGCCGTTGGATGCTGGGTTCTCCACGTTCGGGAATGCGTGCAGGTAGCGGCGCCGCCCATCCGCCCGTGCCAGCTCGACGGTCATCAGCGTCGCCTCCGTCGCGAATCCGCGTCCCTGGAAGTCCGGCAGCACCGCCCAACCCATCTCGAAGATGTCCTCGCCGTCCCACGTCGTCATCCAGTAGCCGATGGTTCCAACCGCCTGCCCATCTCTGGGTCTGACGATCTTCATCATCCGGGCCCTCGCCGTGCCGGTCAGGTCGAGGTAGCGCTGATGGCGTTCCGCACGCTTGTCGTCAGGCTCCGGGCCACCCAGGTACTGGGTCATGGCGGGATCGCCCATGGTGGCGTCGATCAGCCAGCTGTCCCCTGCTTCCCAGTCGACCAGCTCGATGTCCTTCACCACCGGTCGGTCGCGCGCCGTCGTCATCAGCCTATTGTGCCCACCGCGCAGGCCGTTTACACGTAACGCCGCTCAGGTGCGCTTCGTCCCAGAGCCGAGCACAATACTCGGCTCAAGCTCGAAGAGCAGTGGAGGGATGTTGACGCGCCTATGAGGCGACGCTGGCGCTGGTGGCAGCTGGGAGCGGTGATTCTGCTGCTCATGGTGGGCACCGGTTTCGCAGCCGTTCGGACCAATGCTCTGGACGCTGGGTATCGGTTCGATCGGCTGATGGCACGCGTCGGTGCGATCATCCATCCGGCACCCCATCGCGCGACGCTGCCGACTGTCGTCTACACGCCCTACCCGTCGCCGAGCGTCGTCCCCACTGCGACGGCACGGCCCGCCAGCGGCGCGTCCGTACGTCCAACCGCCTCGCCCACTCCGGCTCCCCGGCGAGAGCCCGTTGATCTCGCGATCGTGCGCGACCACCAGGCCGTCTTCGCCTCCCAGCTGAACGAGAAGTACTGCGCCGTGGCGGGCACCCAGATGGTGCTGACCATCCTGGGCCTGGGCAATCCGTCGGCGCAGTTCCAGAACGAGCTGGCGGGTCGCATCGGCGAATGGGAGGCGTGGGACGACAGCCACAACGGCGGCTGGGGACCGGCCGCCATCGCCCAGGCGCTGGCCGCGTACGGTGCCCGGGGATACGAGGTTCGCGCTTACGAGTCGCGGACGGACGCCCTGCTGGACGCGGCCATCGCGCTCACTGAGACGCGCAAGCCGGTGGTCCTGCTCCCGTGGTGGGGCGCCCACACCTGGGTGATGACCGGCTACCGGGCCGATGCCGACCCGACCATCTTCCGGAATGCCCGCCTGAGCGGCCTCTACATCCTCGATCCGTGGTACCCGCGCGTCTCCTCGATCTGGGGGCCATCTGACGGGCCGGGCAATTTCGAGGACATGGAGGAGATGAAGCGCAACTTCATCGGCTGGTCGCGACCGGAGGGCGCTTACCCCGATCGCGACGGCAAGTACCTGGTCGTCATCCCGACTCGCTGATCGGCTCGCCCGCCCGGGCCGTCCGAAGACGGAACGCCAGCGATGCCGTCAGGAGCAGCAGCTTGAGCGCAAGGCCAACGGCGAAGCCGATCGGCACGGCTGCCAGACCGAGATCGTCGCGTAGAGCGAGCGTTGCGCCGATGGTGACCGCGAAGCCTGCGAGCGAGGAGAGGACCTGCAGCAGGGTGTGGCGGGTGGCGTAGATCGCGCGGCTGAGGAGGTGGGTCAGGCTCTCGATCGGGACGGATAGCGCGAAGATGGCGAGCGTGCCGGCGGTCAGGGCGATGTCGGCCTCGTCGAAGGCGCCGCCGCCCAGGAAGACGCGGATGACGAGCTCCGAGACGACGAACAGCACGACCGCCGCTCCACACGTCAGGAAGGCGATCGTCAGCGCGTCGCGCACCAGGCCGCGAACGAAGCCTTGCCGGTCGCCGGCAGCCCAGGCTGCGGAGAGGGCCGGGAAGGCGGCCAGCGCCAGGGCCACGCCGATCACGGTCACCGGGACGCTCTGGAAGTTCCGGGCGAAGCTCACCGCCGTCACGCTGCCCGCGCCCAGCCCGGTTGCAACCCGCGTGAAGAAGAGGAACGTCAGCGGCTCCACCGGGTGGCTGGCCATCTTCGGCAGCATCAGCCTCAGGAAGGACCGCACCGAAGGGCTGTCTCGGAACCGCAGCCTCGCGCGGAAGGTGCTGCCTCGCAGCCCGATGAGCCGGACCGCCAGGTGCAGGCCCGCCCCCAGCACGGCGCCGTAGGCCGCACCGAAGATGCCGAAGGGGCCGCTGAGCAACACAGTCCCCACCACGATCCCCAGGTTGTAGAGCAGTGGCGCCGATCCGTAGGCCAGGAAGCGCCGCTCGGCAATCAGCACTTCGCCCAGCGTGAATGACGCGGCGAACAGGATCGTTGTCAGCAGCATCGCCCGGAAGAGGGCGACATAGGTCTCGCGCAGCGCGCCGGTGAAGCCCGGGGCGATCACGTCCGTGGTCAGCGGTGCCAGGATGAAGAGCAGGACTGCGGCCACGGTCATGACGGCCAGCGCGCCGGTGAGGATCGACTGTCCGAACTGATTGGCAGGCTCGGCCCCCGAGCGGCGCAGCTGGAGGAAGATCGGGACGAAGGGCGCTGCCAGGCCGCTGGCCACGATCACGTCGAACGTCAGCTCCGGCAGCACGAAGGCGGCGTTGTAGGCGTCCAGCTCGGCACCGGCGCCGAAGGTGCGGGCGAAGATCCGATCCCTGAGCAGCCCCGTCAGGTAGCTGCCGAAGAGCAGGACCGACAGCAGCAGGCCGCCGGCAGGCAGGAAGCGTGCGAGGACATCGTTGAGCCTGGCCAGGCTCCACGGACGCGCTGCCGGCGCACGAATGTCACGATTCATCCGCGCGCAGGGTCGCACGTCGGAATGTCAGCGCGCGGTCAACGCCCCCAGTCGATCGAGCGCGGCGCGACGCCGAGCACGCGATGGATCTCCGCGCGGTACCGGCTGCCGGATGGGTGGCGCTCCAGCCAGCGCAGGTAGTCCGGGTCGATCTCCGCCAGCTCCTCGATCGTGCGGCCGGCGTGGTGGCCGAAGTCGAGCCGATGTGGATCGAACGAGCTCGACCGGCTCTGGCCGGGACCCACCGGCTGCCGCCCCTCGCCCTCGATATGGATTGCCTTGGCGTCGCGCTCCTCGTCTCCCATGCCTGCCTCCGTCGCAGTCCGCTTGCTCGGGTACCGCGATTCGGCGGCATCCTACGCTTGCCCGCCGAGTGACCGCAACGGCTTTTTGCCTCAGGACCGATGCACCTCCTCCCCCTGCACCAGGGTGAGATCCGAGCGAACGCCAGCCAGCCCGTCGTCAGCGCGCAGCAGCGCATCAAGGTCGACGTTCAGGATTGCCAGGTCGGCATGCGCGCCGGGCCGAAGCTGACCCTCATCCGGCCAACCACCGGCCGCGGCAGCTCCGCTGGTGTAGGCGGCCAGCGCATCCTGGATGCTGATCGCCTGCTCCGGGTACCAGTCGGACGTCCCATCGGCCGGGTACCGTCGATGGACGGCTGCGAAGAGGCCGAGCCAGGGGTTGACCGACTCGATGGGGGCGTCTGACCCAAAGGCCAGGCGCGCCCCGGACCGGCTGAGGCTGCGCCAGGGATAGGCATCCCGCTGCCGATCGGCCCAGCATGCATCCACCATGGCCCGATCCGAGGCGCAGTGGATCGGCTGGACGCTGGCGGTGATGTCACCGTCGCCCAGCCTCGCGATGTCCTGCCGGCGGACCAGCTGGAGATGCTCCATCCGATCCGGTGGGACCGTGGCGGATCGGGGCTGGGCGCGCGCAAAGGCGTCGAGCACCATCGCAACCCCGCGATCGCCGATGGCGTGAATCGCCAGCCCAATCCGGGCGGCGCGGCCGGCCGCGATGATCTGGTCCAGCTCTCGCTCGTCGAGGCGCGGGATGCCGGTCTGGCCCGGCGGTCCGCAGGAGTACGTCTCGAACAGCGCCGCAGTTCGTGATCCCAGCGCGCCATCGACGTATGCCTTCGCCCAGCCGATGCGCAGGGTGGCGGCGCCAGAAATCGCCTCCCCGCTGCGCAGCCCGAGGTCGGTGGCAGCGGCGATCGCCTCAGCCGGCAGGTTCACGCTCAACCGCAGGCGGCCGTCGAGCCGGCCGGCGGCGGCGGCCAGGGTCGAGAAGCTCTCGCCGAG
>CBFGSY010000035.1:0-16263 GCA_965651545.1 uncultured bacterium
AATAGGGTTCCCAGATCTCCCACGTCTTGCGCCCGAGGAGCAGCGCATCGGCGCGATCGAACCAGGAGGTGAGGAAGCTCCACATCTCCTCGGAGCCGTACGCAGCGGCCCAACCTCCGCGATCGAAGCCGCCGCGTCGGTCCTCATCGGGGCCGCCAGGGCCCTGGTACACGCCGTCAAGGGTCAGCATCATCGATGCGGTCAGCTTCATGGTCATCGCTCCCTCCCAGTAATCGCCGATGGTAGGACGGTCGGTCGGATTGCCTGCGGTGACACAATGGGCCGGCCGATGCACGTCAATCACGGCCTGGTCTTCTGGGGGTTGGCGCTGGTCACCGCCGGGGGCGTGGCCCTGGGGGCCAGCCAGGGCTGGATCGATCGCGGCCTGCTCGTCGAGGTGTGGCGCCTGTGGCCGGTGATCCTCATCGTCATCGGGCTCTCGATCATCCTGTCCCGCACGCCGCTGGCGCTCCTGGCCACCGTGATCGCTGCCCTGGTGGTGGGCGTGGCGGGCGGCGCCGCGTTCACGGCAGGGCCTGGCGTCGTGAGCTGCGGTGACGGGCCGGCCTCCTTCGAGACGTCGTCGGGCGAATTCACCGAGGCTGAGGCGGGCGTGCACCTGGACCTGAACTGCGGCGATCTCGCGGTCGCCATGGCCGATGGCAGCTCATGGGAGGCGATCACCGGCGAAAACGAGGACGACCCTCCGCAGCTCGAGGCCGATGGCGGCTCGCTGGAGCTCCGGGCGGAGGGTGGCGGCTGGCCCTTCCGGCGTGAACGCCAGGAGTGGACCGTCGCCCTGGGGCGCGAGATCGTCTACGACCTGTCCGCCAGCCTGAACGCCGCCGACAGCACGCTCGATCTCAGCGGCGGCAGCTTCGGCACCCTGGACCTGGATCCGAACGCCGGTTCAGTCGACATCGACGTGTCCGGGGCCGATGTCGGCGAGCTGCGGGTCTCGCTCAACGCTGGTTCGGTCTCGCTGACAGCGGATGAGGAGACGGATCTCATCGGCGCGGTCAACGTCAATGCCGGCCGCGTCGAGCTCTGCGCCCCGGGAGAGGCACTGCGCATCACGGTCAGCGGCACGGCCACAGCCAATGACCTGGACGAGTCGACCCTCGTCCGGTCCGGCGACACCTACACCGGCGCGGCCTTCGCGACCGCCGCCAGCACCATCGACCTGACGCTCGAAGGCAACGCTGCCAGCTTCAGCCTGAACCCGGAGGACGGCTGCGAATGAACCGACGCCTCTATCGATCACAGCGTGATTCAGTGCTTGGCGGCGTGGCCGGCGGAGTGGCGGAGTACCTGGACGTCGACTCATCCATCGTGCGCGTCATCTGGGCCGTGCTGGCGCTGCTGACCGGCGGCCTCTTCGCAGTGCTCTACGTCGTCATGTGGATCGTGGTGCCGGAAAGCGCGTCGCCCGCTGCGGCTGCCGACCCAGCATCCGCGGGGCAGGCGGATGCCTCGGCCCGGGCAGCATCGGCTCCAGGCTCCAGCGCCGAGGAGGCGCCCGCGCACCGTTCCGGCCCCGGCGGTGCGCTCATCTTCGGCCTGATCCTGATCGGGATCGGCCTCTGGTTCCTGGTGGACCAGTACCTACCCGCCTTCGACCGAGACCTGATCTGGCCGATCGCCCTGATCGCCCTGGGCGCCGCCCTGCTGATCATCTCCCTCCGCCGACGGGCCGAGTAGCTCGCGCCCGAAGAGGGCGAAGGCAGCGGCACTGACGGCCACCAGCAGGCCGGCCGCCAGCTTCACCATGTCGGCGGTGAGCAGCTCGCTGCGCTCCCCCTGTGGCGGGTTCGGGAACTGGAATGCGTAGTTCCAGGGTGGGTAGGAGCGGGCCATGTTGATGAACCAGTCGGGCATGGCCATCGCCGATCCGAGCGGGTAGACGACCAGCCCGGCTACGGCCGCCAGCACCAGGAAGGCGATGGCGAAGGGCCGATACGCCCACGAGCGCAGCATCTCGTCCACCACGTAGGCCACCGCCACCATGGCGAACATCACCGCCGTCAGGTAGTGGTAGTGAAAGGTGGCTCGCTCGATCCGGGTCCAGGGCAGGAACTGGAAGGCGAAGGCGACCACCAGCAGCACCAGGGCCGGTGATCGCCGCTTCCAGGCCACCAGCCCGCACCAGGCGATGGCCGGAACGCCCGCCCAGAACAGGATGGGGTTGCCTCCGTTGTAGATGACGCCCACCCGGCGACCGTCAAAGTCGTGGCCGTAGAACCAGACCGGCTTCAGGTCCAGCGGCCAGCTCCACCATGGCGACGACGAGGCATGGCCTGCCTGCAGGCCGAAGTGGTAGCCGAACATCTGCGAGTGCAGCTCATCGAGCGACCAGCCGTAGCCCGGGCCGGCGGATGGCCCGGCGATCGGGTGACCCAGCTGCAGATAGGGCACATAGGCCACGAAGTAGACGAGCAGTGGAATGACCGCCAGGCAGGCGCCCACCCAGGGCCAGGCGAAGCCGGCCAGCTCGCCGGGCTGCTGCCAGCGGCGGTCGCTGTCTGGATCGATGAGCGAGCGGACGGCCCGCCCCACCAGGAGCAGCGCGGCAACGCCGAGCATGATCCAGGCGGGCCACGCGGCCTGGGCGCCGCGGGCGAGGAAGCCGAATGCCAGCTCCACCGCTCCGCGTGGTTCGCGCGCGCCCTCCACCTGGTTGAAGGCGACGGCGAAGGCAAGACCCAGCCCGGCCAGCACGACCATCGTTGCCGCCAGCCCGACGAGGTCGGACAGCTCGAGCTGGATCGGCCTTGTCCAGACGATCACCAGGGCGAGCACGAAGGCAGCCAACGCGATCACGGTGAACGGCCACGGCGCGCCCCAACCCATGACCACGGCCACCACCGCCGCCAGCGCCACCAGCATGAAGCGGCCGAGCTGCGAGCGGGCGAGCACCAGGATCCAAAGGCCGAGCAGCGCGTAGATGCCAACCCACTTGCTGGCTGCCGCCAGCCCGATCAGCACCCCGACCAGGGGCAGCGCCCACCAGGCGCTGCGCGCCCATCGGCCGGACCACACCTGCCAGAAGAGCAGGTACGCGGCGGCGATGAAGGTCGCCACGAAGATGTCGTTCATGCTGATCCGGCTCATCACGTAGCTCATGCCGTCGACAGCCACGAAGACGGCGGCCAGGATCGCGATCCGGCGGCGGCTGAACATCGTGGCCGCCAGCAGGTAGATCAGCCCGACCAGCACTGAACCAAAGGCGATCCCGGCCAGGCGCCAGGCGAAGGCGTTGCTGCCGGCGTCGATCTGGACGAGCTGACCCGCGCCGGAGGCCGCCGTCGACACCAGCAGGCGGGCGTGGTCCTCGTCCTGGTCGAAGTCGGAGACGTCGAACGCCAGCGCCGCCGGGTCGGCCGGGAGGAGCGTCGTGTCGAAGGCTGAGAAGCCGACGCTCTGCGGTCCACCATTGCCGATCGGCTGCACGGTCCACACCGCCGGTTGGTCGGCACTCTCGTCGTGCCCCGCGACGTAGATGATGTTCGCCACCGACTGCCAGCCGATGAGCTGCGGGGTGCCGGGCAGCGGAGCCCGGTCAATCTCGTGGACCGTCTCGTCGAAGACGGTGACGCCCCCGGCCACGGCGGGGTGCTCGCTATCCGCCGGCAGCGGTCCCACCGGCACCCAGACCTGCAGGTCGTCCCCCTGTCCCCGGACCTGGACGGGGCCGATGGGCGCAGCGGGCAGGTCCTCGACGCGGTCGAGCGCGTCGCCCCTCTGGACCGGGAGCAGGGTCCCGCCCTCCAGCACCGCCAGCCCGCCCGCCTCGAGGTCGGTGGCCACCACGAACGGCCCGACGGCGGCGTCGCCGCCGGTGGCGGGCACATAGCCGACGCCGCCGGCCTGCAGGTCCGAGCTGGCCAGCTCCACGCCGGTATCGCGCTCGGCCTGGACGATGCCGTCCGGGCCGCGGAAGAGCGTCACGTTCTGATCGCGCGGCAGGTCGATCTGCAGCACGCCGCCGAGGCCGGTCTCGAAGACGGGGCCGACTTGCGGTGGATCGCGCGTGCCGGTCGAGCTGAGGAAGGCCTGGGTGAGGTAGGTCTGCACCGTGCCGCCCTGGGCGAAGCCAACCAGCAGGCGGTCATTCTCCGCGTCGAACGCCAGGCTGGCCACGTCAGCGTCTGCCTGCCATTCGGCCACGACCTCACCGCTCAGCACCGACCTGACGGCGATCGTCCGGCCGCTGGCGCCGAAGACGACCGACTCCGCGATGCCGTTCGCCCGCCGCTGTGAAGCGACCGCCATTGCGGTCCAGGGCTGCGGGGTGGAATCCTCGGCGATCACCTTGTTCGGGTCCGCCACCACGATTCCTGCGGCGATCAGGTACTTGGCAAGCATCGGGTGCGTCCACTCGTAGGTGTCCCGCGTCCAGCCCTCCTGCCAGTTGGCCAGCCACTCGGTGGCCGAGCGCCCGTGGTAGACCTCGTCGAAGTGCATCGCGCGCGGCGTGTCAAGGCGCCAGAGCCGGAACAGGAAGGCGAACACCACCAGCCCGATCACCAGCGCCAGGTCGAGCCGATCCAGGCGGCGGCCCGGCTCGCGCAGGTACGGGTCGTCGGGATCCGGCCGCAGCCAGGCGACCATCCGCTGCCAGGCGCTGGCCACCGGCGAGCCGATGCCGGCGCCCGCCGGGATGTCGCCGGCAGGTGCCATCGGCTCGCGCACCGGCTGGGCCCCCGCCTCCCTCGGTACCGGCTGTGAGGCCGATGCCGGCTGCCGTGCGCTGACGACTGTCCACCCGACCAGCACGGCCAACACCACCACGATCAGGCCGGACAGCGCGTAGATGCCGTAGTCGCTGAACAGGGTGAGCGCCAGGAACTCGTCGCGCTGCATCGGCAATCCGCCGACGCCGGGATTCACGACGCTTCCCTGGACGAACGACCAGTCCGCGGTATAGACCCAGTAGACGTTGGCAAAGAACGAGACCGACAGCAGCAGGTACAGCCCGGCGCCGCCCCACCATGCCAGCGCCAGCGGGACGAGGCTCACGACCAGCACCAGGGGACGCATGAGCGTTCGGATGCCGTCCGCGTCCGGTTCCGGCGGCACCAGGTAGAGCACGAAGGCCATGGTTGCAGCGCCGACCACGGCCAGGATCAGCCAGCTGCGGCTGATCGGCCAGCGACGCATGACCAGCGGCGCGGCCAACGCGAGGGCGGGGAACATGTAGCGCTCGTGGACGCGCGTTGGCAGGACGAAGAAGGCGACCGCCAGCAGCAGCGCCGCCAGCAGCAGGCCCTCCGGGTCGTCGCGCAGCGCGACGTACCAGTAGGCGACGACCGCGACCGCCACGAACAGCAGCGCCCCCACCAGCTGCCAGCTGACCGGCGCCCCGCCGAGGTTGAATGCGACCCCCGCGCCGCCCACGCAGGAGGTGTCGGGTGCAACGCTCGGCGCGTCGCAGCCCCAGGTGAGCGTGTCGCCCAGGCCGCTCCACCCATTGCGCCACAGGTTGAAGCCGTTGACGGAGAGGCCCTTGTACAGGTTGGTGGCATCGATGAAGCGCTCCCAGAGGCCGTGGATCCGATCGGCCGGTGAGAAGAGCGAGAGGCGGAAGGGCAGGATCAAGGCGACCAGGGAGCCGACGCCGGCGGCCAGCGAGGTCAGCACACGCAGCAGGTCAGGCTGCGCGTGGCGCTGGGGATCGGCCGACCGGCCGAAAAGGTGCCGCTTGAGCCCCACGATCGCGACGATCGGGATGATGAAGGCGTACTGGAACTTGATCAGGAGCGCCACCACCGAGCCGATGGCCGCCAGCTCCGTCCAGCCGCGTGCCAGCCAGTAGAGGGTGAGCAGGATGACCAGCGTCCCGACCGAGTCGACCTGGCCCCACACCGCCGAGTTGAACACCGTGCCCGGGTTCAGCAGGTACACGGCGGCGGCGATCAGGCCGATCCGTTCGCCGCTCCACGCGCCGAACCGGCCGTCCAGGAAGCGCCGGCAGTAGAGGAACAGCATGGCCGCCACCCCGGCATCGGCCAGGACGCCCGGCACCTTGACCAGCGCGGGCGTGATGTCGATCCCGAACGTGAGGGGCATCAGCAGCCGGCCGATGGTCCCCAGCAGCCACAGGACGTAGAGATATCCGGGTGGATAGTCGCTGAAGTAGGACGGATCGTAGAATTCGCCGGGTCCCTGGGCGGCGAGGCGCTGGGCCCAGACGGTGAAGTCGCCGACGTCGATGCGGAACCCGGAGAGTGGCAGCAGCACGCCCGCCACCAGGACGCGCAGCAGCATCCCACCAAGGATGATGAGGAGGAGAATCGTGACGGCGTCGCGCGGCAGGGGGAAGCCGAATGGCCTCGCGCCCCGCCGCCTCACGGAGTCGCGGGTCATCGCTCCCGGCGCGTCCGTCACGGGCGCCGGCTGGTCTTCCACGCCAAGGTGGCGGTGAGTATACATCGAGGTTCGGACGCCCCCGGCAGCGGCCGGGTTGCGTCTCCGGGCGGTGTGTGGCGGCTGCCGTACGCCTCCCCCGAGCTCAGCTGGTGCGCCGCGGCGGTCGCGCTGATTGCCCTCGCCGTCTACCTGCGCACCATGCTGCCGTCGACCGGTTTCTGGGACACGGCCGAGGCGCAGACGGTCCCGCACACCCTCTCGATCTTCCACCCGACTGGCTTCCCGACCTACACGCTGGTCGGCTGGCTGTGGAGCCAGCTGCCCGTGGGCGAGGTGGCGTGGCGCATGAACCTGCTCTCCGGCGTCTGCCTGGCGGCGACGTCAGGACTGGCCGTCCTGATTGTCGGCCAACTGGCTGCGGAGCGCCATCGCTGGACTGTCGCCGGCTCGGCGGCGATCGCCGGCCTGGCGTTCGCCTTCGCCTCCGAACCATGGCGCAACGCATTGCGCGCCGACGTGCACGCGCTGCACATCCTGCTGGCCGCGCTGCTGATCTGGCTGCTCGTCAGCTGGCGCTCGGCGCGCCAGGCGGGGGCGCCACGGGTCGATACCTGGCGTGCCGCGGCGGCGCTGGTCTTCGGCGTGGGGCTGGCCAATCACCCGCTCATCGGCCTGACCGCCTTCGCCATCGCCGCCTGGCTGCTCATGGTCGACCGCCAGGTCTGGCGCCGATGGCGGCTGCTGCTCGCCTGCGCCGGGCTGTTGCTGGCGGGGTTGGCCCTCTACGCCTACATCCCCATTCGGGCCGCGACGCCGCCCGAGCCACCGCTCTTTTACGCGCGACCCGATACCTGGGAGCGCCTCCGCTACCTGGTGTTCGCCGAGCAGTTCAGCCACCTGTTCCAGCCCCTCGCCAACCCGCTCGCCAACCTGGGCTTCAGATGGGGAGACGCCGAGCGGATCCTGGAGCAGCAGTTCATCGGCCCAGGCTGGCTGATAGCGGCCATCGGCGCGTCGATGCTCGCCGCTCGAGATCTGCGCGCCTTCGCCTTCTTCGCCCTGCTGGTGGCCGGCAACGTCTTCTATTCGATGAACTTCAGCAACGGCGACATCGCCCGCTACTACATGCTCACCACCCTGGCCGGGGCGGTGATGATCGGCGTGGCGGTCAGCGGGCTGGCGGCACTTGGTGGCCGAGCCGTGGCCGATGCCAGCCGTCGCAGCTTCGGGTTCGTTGGTCGTCGTCGGGCCGCGATCACGGCCGGCGCGCTGGTGCTCGGCCTGGCCGCGCTGCTGCCGCTGGGGAGCGTGCTCAGCCTGTATCCGGAACGGGGCGAGCAGGCCATGAACCGCGACGCCGACCTCTGGGTGGCATCGGTGCACGAGGCCCTTCCGGAAGATGCCGTCGTCATCAGCTGGTGGAGCTACAGCACGCCATTGTGGTACCACCGCTGGGTCCTGGGTGAGCGTCCGGACGTCACGATCATCGACGAGCGCAACATCCTGGACCAGGGCTACGGTACGTTCGACGCCGCCATTAACCGCTTCCTCCCATATCGGCCCGTCTACCTGGTGCCGCCATACTGGGAGCTCGCTCGGCTTGTCGCCATCTGGGAGACGGAGTCCATCCCGACCTACGCCGGATACACCAACCTGCTCCGCGTGAACGGCCGCCAATGACGGATCGGCCTCGCCTGACGTTCTTCTTCCCGGCCTACAACGAGGAGGAGAATGTGGCGCGCACCGTGGAGCTGGCGCTGGCCGAGATCGGGCCGATGGTGGACGGCTCGCTGGAGGTGCTGATCGTGGACGATGGGTCGTCCGACCGCACGCCCCAGCTGGCCGATGCGCTGGCGGCCACCGACCAGCGGGTCCGCGTACACCACCAGCACAACCGGGGCTACGGCGGCGCCCTCAAGTCCGGCTTCTACAACGCCGCCGGCGAGCTGGTCTGCTTCAGCGACGGCGACCTGCAGTTCGACCTGAAGGAGATGTCACGCTTGCTGGATCGCCTGGCCGATGAGAGGCGGCCGGTCGACGGGGTGATCGGCTACCGCATCAAGCGCCGCGATCCGTTTCACCGCATCTTCATCGCCAAGACCTACAACGCGATCGTGTCGGTCGCCTTCGGCCTGCGGGTGCGCGACATCGACTGCGCCATGAAGGTCTTCCGTCGCGAAGTGTTCGACGGGCTGCGGCTGGACTCGGACGGCCCCTTCCTGTCGGCCGAGCTGCTCATCAAGCTGCGCGCGCGCGGCGAGCGCATCTCGGGATCGCGCTGGTGGCCCAGGTGGGGGTGAACCACTATCCACGCGCGGCCGGGACCAACACCGGGGCCAGCTTCAAGAAGATCCTGCGCACCTTCCGCGACCTGGCCCTGCTGCGATGGGCGCTGTGGACCCGGCGGGATGAGGTCCTCTCTGCTTAGCGCCCGATCCAGCGGCGATTCGGCCGATATATCGGGCAGAACCTCGCACGAAGCCGACTGGCGCGGCCGGCGACTCGGGACTAGCTCTCCTCGGACGGTGGGTTCTCGCCTGACTCCAGGTCCACGTCCAGCGAGTTGACGAACTCGCGGAAGACGGCCAGCTTCTCGTCCGACTCCCCGTCCTCCTGCTCCGGCTCCACCCCCGCCTCGTCCAGCACCCGCTCGTCGGCGTAGATGGTCGAGCCGGTGCGCACAGCCACCGCGATCGCGTCTGAGGTGCGCGAGTCGATCTCCGCCTCGCTGCCATCGGCGAGCTCAAGGTAGAGCCGGGCGAAGAAGGTGCCGTCGGTCACGTGGGTCACCACCACCCGGCTCAGGCTCGAGTTCAGCGCGCCAAGGATGCTGACCAGCAGGTCGTGGGTAAGCGGCCGCTCGGCGCTGAGGCCCTGCAGTCGCATGGCGATGGCGTTGGCCTCGGATGGACCGATCCAGATCGGGAGGTATCGGTCCCGCTCCGACTCCTTGAGGATCACCACGTGCTGACAGGAGAGCATGTGGACGCGCACGCTCTCGACCACCATCTCGATCAGCCGTACTCGGCCGAAGGGCTGGTCGCGCATGGAACCGATTCTAGACGGCCTTACTCGAGGACGACCCGGACGACGCGGTCCGGGGTGAGCAGGGTCGCCACCGGTGGCCCATCCGCGACCGATCCGACGCTCAGCGCGACCACGTCGTCGAGCAGGCCGGCGCCGGTCCCGCGGCGAGGTGCCAGCCACTGGCGGACGAAGGCGCCGTCCGCGCGCTGGTAGGCCACGATGCGCGCGTTGGCCGCGTCGTACACGTAGAACAGCTCGCGGTCGCCGATGGTGGCGCCGTCGAGCAGCCGGTAGTCAAGGGGCTGGCGGATCTCACCGTCCGGCGGCGGATCCAGCGAGTAGTCCTCCTGCGGCAGCGGATCGCCGAAGTTGACGCGCGTCACCGTGTCGCGCTGCAGCAGCCAGAGGCTGACGTCAACGAACAGGTCACGGGCAGCGGCCGGCGACAGGTCCGGCTTACCGGTCAGGTAGCGTTCCGGTGGCCGCGCGTAGACGACCGGCACCACCTCGCTGGGCGACCACTTGCGCACCTCCTCGCGCGCCTGGTCCACGACGTACAGGTTGAAGATCTCCAGCGGGGGCCGATGCTGGAGGGCGGCCATCAGCCGGCTGCGTCCGCCGATGTCCGACAGCCCGGGAAGAGTCAGGGCTCGCGGGGAGCGCTCGCCGAGGTCGAAGCGCCAGGCGTGTCGATCCCGGTCCACGAGGACGACGTCGGTGGCAGCGGTGGCGATCATCCACGGCTCGCCCGCGATCAGGTCGTCGATCGCCTGGCCGGAGCGATAGACGACGAACGTCTGGCCGCTGGCCGGGTCCACCCGGATGACGCGGCCTCGCGCCCGGTCCACGACCCACAGCGAGCCATCGCTGGCCACCGCCATGTCGAACGCCTCGAGCGGCTGGTAGGCGGCCGCCAGATCGGCCACCACGGCGATGTCGCGCAGCCGGGCGACGGCATAGATCCGATCCAGGCCAGCCTCGACCCTGTCGCGCAGCGCGCTCAACGCTGACGGCGCGACCCCGTGCTCCTGCGCTCGCTCGAGTGCCCCGAAGGCGTCGTTGAGCAGCTCCCTGGCGGCTTCCGGGGCGCGGTCGACAAGGTCGCTGCCGTCGACCTTCTGCGATACCTCGGCCATCAGCCCAGTCGCCTCCTCGATCGCCTGGCGGGCCACCAGCGCGCGCGGGATCGCCTCGGCCGGCGACACGGTCGGCAGGCTGGCGACGCTGGTGCCGAGGGCCAGGATGCCGGCCAGGCCGGCCATCCCGACCATGCCCAGCCGGCGGCGGCGCCCCTCCTCCACGGCCGCGGTGCGCAGGATCTGCCGCGGGTATTTCGGCTGGCGGCGGGGGATGAAGGCCAGCAGGAAGTTGAAGCTGTAGAGCAACGCCTTGCCCAGCAGCCCCTGCAGCCCGTCGATCGCGTCACCCATGCGGTGCAGGAAGCGACCGACGGCATCGGCCATGGGCACCGGGCTCTGGTCGGGCAGGCCGGCCAGCGGCTCGGACGGGCGCACCGGTTCCAGCTGGCGGGTGGTGGCGGTCATCGGCAATTCGGTGATCTCGATGGCCAGGATGCCGTCCGATCCCTTGCCGCCCCGGATCTGGAACAGGCGCTCCACGTGCTCGACCGCGGCCGCGGGGCGGAGGCTGGCCAGGGCCTGCTTCAGCTCCTCGACCCCCACCACCTGGGCGAGGTTGCGGCTGACGAGCGCCAGGCGGTCGCTGGGAGCCAGCTCGCCATGCCAGGTGTAGGGCTGGATCTCGAGCGCCTCCCCCAGGGTGGCCGCAACGCGACGCTCCCGCACGCGTGGGTCCTCCTCGTGGACAGCGGGGGGCGGCGGGAGCTCGTACATGCGGCCCTCGCGCAGGATGACGGCCGCCGCCGGGCCCAGCTTGGCGACGTGCGCCTCGCGGCCGCGGATGGCCATGGCGATGACGCTCACCCCGGCCCGTCGCGGGATCCCCAGCCGACCGCGCTGGTGATAGAGGCGGCGGTTCGCGTTGGTGAGCGCCTTGCCCAGCGCGCCCAGCGAGCCGGCCGAGAGGTCGTAGTAGTAGTCGTGCTGGATCTGCTCCAGCGCCTCCCCCGCCGCGCGGGCGACGTGGGCGTCGCCTCCGGTCAGCTGGGCCAGCAGGAAGAGGCTGCCCTTGGTCCGCGCCAGTGAGCCGGTGGCCGGCTCATGGAAGTGCAACAGGTCGAGAGCGCCCGGAAGACGATCCTCAGGTGCCGGCAACCCAAGCCGGGTCACCAGTCGCTGTGTCATTGGCAGCCGCGCTCCCGCTGGTCTCCCGCTGGTTAGGTGGGCACCTTGGCGCCGATTATAGGGAGCGCTCCACCCGCCCACGACCAACCGATATGGCCAGCCGGCGCAGCTCAATGGTCGCCCCCGGCCGCCCATGCATCCGCTTGTTCACGGCACGCACCAGGGCCTCGGCCCGCAGCGTCAGCTCCTGGGCAAGGATCGCCTCCGAGGCCTCGACGTGGCCGACGCCGTTCGCCTGGCGCACCAGCCGGCTGCTCAGGCCTCCCCGCGCCAGACCCGCATCGGCGACCGTCTCCTGCCAGGCGAGCCGCAGCTGGGCGGTGGCCAGCTGCTCGGCAGCGGCGGGGCCCATGCAGGCCAGCAAGGCGCGCTGCACCGCCACCGCGGCCTCCTCCGCGCTGCTCATGGCCGGTCCCTCAGGCGACCCGCGGCGAGAGGCGCAGCTCCCCGCCGCCGACCTGCCATACCGGCACGCTGCGCCGTTGCCGGGCCGGCAGCAGCGAGATGTCGGCGGTGGTGACCAGCACCTGGCCGCGCTCCAGCAGCAGGCCCAGCGTGCGCTCCGCGCGCTCGCGGTCCAGCTCGCTGAAGACGTCGTCCAGCAGGACGATGGGGGTCGCCACGCCGTCGGCGGCCAGCAGGTCGCGCTCGGCCAGCTTCAGGGCCACGATGATCGTGCGCTGCTGCCCCCGGCTGGCGTGGCTGGCCACGTCCCGGCCGGCCAGCTCCACCCGCAGGTCGTCGCGCTGCGGTCCGATCAGGCTGGCGCCGTTCCACAGCTCCTTCTGGCGTGCGTCGGCGATTCGCCTCCGGAAGGCCGCCGCCAGCGCGTCCGGATCGTCGCTGCCTTCCGGTCGGTCCGGCCACGCATCCTTCAGTGTGTCGACGTAGGCGAGCCGCACCCGATCGTCGCGCTCATCGCGCGGCGCGACCGCGTCGTGGACGGCCGGCAGCCGCTCGTCCAGCTCCCCAACCAGCCGCAGCCGCGCGGCCATCACCCGCGCGCCGGTCACGGCCAGTTGCTCGTCCCAGAAGCCGAGGCCCTCCTCGGTCGCCTCCTCGCGTCGAATGGCGCGCAGCAGCGCGTTGCGCTGCGCAAGCACGCGGGCCAGCTCGGCCAAGTCGCGGGCGGCGCGCCGGTCGCGCTGCGCCAGGATCGCGTCCAGGAATCGCCGCCGCTCGGAGGGAGCGCCGATCAGCAGCAGCATCTCCTCTGGCCGGAAGAGGACGGACCGTGCGGTGTCGCTGACGCTCGGCGCGCGCCGGGGAACGCCGTTCACCAGGAGCCGCTTGCGGATCTCGGGCGAGGCCGCCTCTCCGGGCAGCAGCAGCTCGACGGTCGCCGGCGCAGCCTCGGCCTCCGTCTCGGACGGCGCCAGATCCAGCCGAACGCGGGCGAAGGGGCGGCCGTGGCGGACCATCTCGTGATCGGCAGCCGCGCGATGCGAGCGGCCGGTGATCGCCACGTGCACCGCCTCGAGCAGGTTCGTCTTTCCCGCCCCGTTCGGGCCGGCCACGATGGTGAGCCCCGGGTCGGGATGCAGCTCGGCGGACGGGTAGCTGCGGTAGTCGGTGAGCGAGAGGCGGGTCAGGCGCATGGCGCCGGCATCGGTCCCGGCGCGAGGTCCAGCATCGGTCCAGGCAGCCGGAAGGTCAGGAAGCGGTGCGGACGGGCATGATGACGTGCACGTAGTCGTCCTTGCCGACGCCGCGCACGACCCCCGGTGCCAGTGGCCCGGAGAGCTCCAGCGCAGCCTCATCAGCACGCAGGTTGGCCAGCACGTCGATCAGGTAGCGCGCGTTGAAGGCGATCGTGGTCGGCTGGCCCTCGACCGACGCATCGAGCGTGTCGGCGTTCTCGCCAACGTCAGCCGCGTGCGCGGTGATGGCCAGGCCCTCGCTGCCATCGCCGGACAACTCCACCTTCACGATATTGGCGCTGTCGCGCGCGAAGATGCTGGCTCGGCGGGCGCCGGCCAGGAACGACTCGCGGTCGATCACCGCGCGGCTGGAATGGGCCGTGGGGATGACCGGCTCGTAGTTCGGGAACTGGCCCTCGATCAGCCGTGACACCAGGTCGATGCCCTCGACGTGGAAGAGCACCTGGCTCTTGTTGGGAGTGACGGTGATGTCGATCGGGTCGTCCGAATCCGGCAGGATCCGCATCAGCTCCGCGTACGAGCGCGCCGGCACCACGATGCTCAGCTCCGGGCTGACGGCGCGGCTGGTGGCGACTGTGCGGACCGCGATCCGGTAATTGTCGGCCGCGGCCAGCGTCATCGCCTCGCCCGACAGCCTGGTCAGGACGCCGGTCAGGATCGGCCGGCTCTCGTCGCTGGCAGCCGCGAATACGACCTCACCCAGCGCGTCCCGCAGCCCGCGCGCCTCGACGCTGGTAGCCGGCGAGTCACCGATGGCGGCCACCACCGGGAACTCATCGGCGTCGATGCCCTTGATGCTCGAGCGGCTGCCGCCGCACGTCACCTTGAGCGTCCGATCCTTGGCGGACAGCTGCATGTCGACGCGTTGGTTCGGCAGCGAGGTGACCAGGTCGGTGAGCAGCTTGGCGGGGACGGTGATCTCGCCCTCGGCCTCGACCTTTCCCGGCACCCAGCAGTTGATGCCGATCTCCAGGTTGGTGGCGGTGAGCTTCAGGCCGTTGTCGGCGGTCTTCAGCAGGACGTTGGCCAGCACCGGCAGGGTGGCGCGGCTGCTGACCGCCCGGCTCACCACACCGAGCCCTCGAGCCAGGTTCTCCTGCATCACCGAGATGTTCATCGGGCCCTCACCGTGGAGCATTCCATACCGTTACGAAACCAGAGGAAGGATACCTATTCCGTAGTCGTTCCTCGTAGGGGTGTGGACGTTGTGGATCGCCGTCATCCGGCACGCTCACCAAGGCCGTAGCAGGCTGTTGGTATCGGGCCAGAAGCGGTGGATGATGGGGGCCGATGTCGTGGCCGGACGGTGGGCATCGGTCTGAAATCTCGGGCCCTCGGCGGCTCCGGATGCCCGTCCGGATGGCCCGATGTCCACCGCCGGGACCGGGTTGTCCACCCGATTCACTCTGAGTAGATCATCTCCCGCACCGCGCTGATCTCGCGGCGCATCTCGTCGTTCTCTGCAAGCTCGCGCGCGATCTTGTCGCAGGCGTGCAGGACGGTCGAGTGGTCGCGTCCGCCCAGCTCGGCGCCGATGCGCAGCAGCGAGATGTCGGTCTCCTCGCGGATCAGGTACATCGCGATCTGGCGCGGCACCACGATCGCCCGGTCGCGCTTGCTGCTTCGCAGCTGGTCCAGGTTGACCCCGTAGTAATCGGCCACCGCGCGGACGATGCGCTGCGGGGTGATCGACCGCTTCTTCGGGTTGTACATGACGTTGGAGAGCACCGCCGACGCCAGCTCGTTGTTGATCGGCATGCCGGACATCGACGCGTAGGCGATGACCCGGTTGAGCGCGCCCTCCAGCTCGCGGACGTTGCTCACCACCTTGCGGGCGATGAACTCGATCACCTCGGCCGGGATGAGGTTCAGCTGGTCCTCCGCCTTGCTGCGCAGGATGGCGATGCGCGTCTCGAGGTCCGGGGGCGTCAGGTCGGCGATCAGGCCCCACTCGAACCGGGAGCGGAGCCGCTCCTCCAGGGTGGTGATCGCTTTCGGCGGCCGGTCGGAGCTCAGCACGATCTGCTTGCCGGCCTCGTGGATGGCGTTAAAGGTGTGGAAGAACTCCTCTTGGGTCCGCTCGCGCTCGGCGATGAACTGGATGTCGTCGATCAGCAGCACGTCGATGCGGCGGTATCGGTTCCGGAAGTCCTCCATCTTCTGCTCGCGGATGGAGTTGATGAAGTCGTTGGTGAACTTCTCGCTGGTGGCGTACAGGATCCGCTTGCGCGGGAACTTGGCGGCCACCGCGTTGCCGATGGCGTGCATCAGGTGCGTCTTGCCCAGGCCCACCCCGCCATACAGGAAGAGCGGGTTGTAGGCGTGTCCCGGCCGCTCGGCGACGCTCAGCGCCGCCGCGTGTGCCAGGCGGTTGGCCGAGCCCACGATGAAGTTGGCGAAGGCGTACCGTCCGTTCAGGTTGACGGTGTTGCCACCGGCCGAGGCCGGCGGCGGGGCCAGCCCGTCCTCATCTGCCTGGCTGGGGACGGGCCCCGGCGCATCGGCGACCACGAACTCGACCTGGACCGATCCACCCACCACCCGAGCCAGGGTCTGGCTCACCAGGGTGCGGTAGCGGTTGTCCAGCCAGTCGCGGGCGAAGCCATTCGGGGCGGCGATGCGGAAGCGGCTTTCATCGATCTCGGCGAGGGTGGTGTCCTTCAGCCAGGTCTCGAAGTTGGCGGGTGAGAGGCTGACCTGCAGCTCTCCCAGGACGGCACGCCAAACCTGCTTCGCATCCATCAATCGCCGTCTCCAATCGGCTGCGGAGGGGTGGTCGGGGCCGGAATCCTACTCCCTCCGGACGGCACGGAACCGGCAGTTTCGGTGATCCGGCGTCGGGGGTCGTGCCAGTGTAGCAGCGACCTTTTGCCGGGGGCAACGGAGGGGCCGCACTTCGGATTTCGGCAGCCGCCGGGCCGTGTGCCGGGCTGAGCCTTGCG
>CBFGSY010000036.1:0-16256 GCA_965651545.1 uncultured bacterium
GGACGGATACGCCAGGCAACGAGCGGAGGCCGAAGCCCAGGCGGTGGCGACACGGCGCGAGCTCGATGCCGCTGCGCTCGCTCCGCAAACCCCATCGGCAGCGCCGCGACGGCGGCTGCCCGCAATCATCGGCGGTGTGCTGGCACTGCTGCTGCTGGCCGGCTACCTGGCGCCCGCACCCCTGGGGCTCGCCGAGCGCGATGCGCGCATCGACCGCATCCGGGTGCTGACCGATGCGGTCACCGCCAACCCGCGCGACACGGCCGCGCTGGCCGAGCTGGCCGACCTGTACCTGGCCGGTGGATCATCGGAGGACGTCGCCCGCGCCCTGGTCAGCCTGGTACTGCTGCGGGACGCGGCCCCGGACAGTCGCGACGCTCACCAACGCCTGGTGACACTCCTCATCCGCGCCGGGGAGTGGCAGCAGGCAGATGCCGCCACCGACCGCATGGCCCAGGTGGTCGGCGAGGGCGATCGCGAGATCCCGTTCTTCCGCGGGCTGATCGCCCGCGGGCTCGGCGATTCGGCGGAGGCGGTGCGCCAGTTCGAGCAATTCCTGCGGATCGCGCCGGACGACCCGCGAGCGGCCATGGTGCGTGGCCTACGCGAGCAGGCGACGCCCTAGCCGGCCTTGAGGACGCGCTCCAGCGTAGAGCGCAGGCTCTCCAGCTCCGCCGGCGGAATGCGGTCCAGGAAGTGCTCCCCGATGCCTCGCAGGTGCGTCGGCGAGGCCCCGCGCAGCCGCTCGTAGCCGGCATCGGTCAGCTGGGCCCACTGGCCACGGCGATCGGTGTCGCAGCTGACGCGCGTGACCAGACCATCCGCCTCCAGCCGATCGACCAGCCGCGTGGCGCCGGAGCGCGAGAGGCTCAGCATGTCCGCGAGCTCGCTCATCCGCAGCCGGCGCCCCTTCGAGTAGGCCAGCACCAGCATGACCTCGTAGTCGGCCAGGCCCATCGACTGCTCGAGCTGCAGCTCGCGCTCCAGCTGTCGACGAACCTGAGCGTGCGCATACAGAAACGTGCGCCAGGTCTCGAGGCGTGGGTCGCGCGGGCTGGGCACGGAAGCAGCCGTCATCGGCCCAGATGCTGACAGACGGATCCTTGACGGCGCAACCAAACGTGGCGCCGGCCGCGGTCAATAGCGCTCGGCCAGCTCCCGCCGCCACTCCGGGGCGTCGAAGGGGAGGCACCAGTAGCTGCGCTCGGCGACCACCTTGCCGTCGCGGAACTCCATGAACAACAGGTCGAACCAGCGCTCGCCATTGGGGTAGTTGAGCTCCACCTCGCCCAGCCAATGGGCGCCATGGCCGCTGACCCGCATGGGGACCGATCCGGCGCCCACCACGAACAGGTCCTCGGCGCCGCTCAACCGGATGGGTGTCAGGGCTGGCAGGCCTCCGGGATAGCTCGCGTGCGCCTGCACGTAGCTGTCCGGTGTGGGGAAGCGCTCGCCGGCCTGCGGCATGTCATGCACCCAGTCGGGATGGCGCAGATGGGTCAGCGTCGGCAGGTCCGCCTCCGACTGCGCGCGGAAGTAACGATCCACCACATCGCGATCCACCGCCTGGTGGCCGCCGACGTCCATCCTGTCGTCGCCTTCGGGGATGGGCACCACCCAGTCCGCCCGCCATGTCGCGGGAGGCAGGGTTGATGCGAAGTAGGTCTGCACCCGGCGGATCAGCCCGTCGTGCAGCTCCGCCAGGCCCACGATCCACCATGGCTCGTCGCCGTACCGGACCGCGACCTCGAAGGCCGCCCGCTCCTCGCCCAGCACCGTGATGCGCGGTTCGCCGGCCGGGGTCGGTGGCGTCGGGTGCTCGGCCAGCACGCGCCGGACGCCTTCCGCGCCCCGGATGCGTTCACGGGACTGCGGCCATTCCTCCACGAAGTCCGACGACAGGAATCCGTCCAGCGCGTCCAGGTCGCGAGCCAGCTCCGCATTCAGCAGGGCCTCGACGGTGGCGCGCAGCGGCTCAGCGCTCATCGTGCCGAATTGTGCCCCGCCGCTGTCTCAGGCGGCCATCGGAATCTCGATCCAGAAGGTGGATCCGATGCCCTCCTCGCTCTCGACCCCAACGCTGCCGCCGTGCGCCTCCACCAGGTGGCGGACGATCGCCAGCCCCAACCCGGCACTGCCGCCGGCATCGTCACCACTGCGTGCGCGTGAGCGGTCGACCTTGTAGAAGCGCTCGAAGATGCGCTGGCGATGCGCCTCGGGAATTCCTATGCCGTCGTCGGCGACCATAAAGCGGGCGCAGGTCGGTCCGGCCTCCCAGCCGAGCCGAATCTCACCGCCAGGATGGCTGTACTTGACGGCGTTGTGCGCCAGGTTGAGCAGTGCCTGTCCCAGTCGCGCGGGGTCGGCTGCCACCCGTTGGGCGCTCGGGCCGCCAGCGCCCGGCAGGACCCGGACGGTGATCCCACGGCGCTCGGCCACCGGTCGAATGCGCTCGGCCAGCTCGGTGAGCACGATGTCCGGCTCCAGTGGCTCGATCGCCAGCTTCGTCTCGCCGGACTCGATCATCGACAGGTCAAGCAGCTCGTCCACCAGCTGCGCCAGGTGGTCGACCTCGCGCTCGATCTGGGTGGTGAAGTCGCGCGTGGTGGCGACATCCTCCACCGCGCCCCCTGACAGCGTCTCGGCCAGCAGCTTGATCGAGGCCAGCGGCGTGCGCAGCTCGTGGCTGATGTTCGCCACGAAGTCGCGGCGCATGCGCTCCGCGCGACGCTGGCTGGTGGTCTCGTGCAGTGACAGCACCAGGCCGTGCCCCGGCAGCGGCACCGCGTCGATGGCGAAGATTCTGCTGCCTAGCCGGCCAAGCTCTGCCTCGCCGGTGGCCGCCACTCCATCGGCCTGGGCCTGGCGGGCGACCGCGTCGAGCGCCACCGAGCCGAAGGCCGCAATGAGGCTCATGCCGGCCAGCCGTTCGCTCGGCCGCTCGGTGAGCGCCGCCGCCTCCGCCCCCACGCGCACGATCCGCAGGCGATCGTCGACGAGCACCAGCAGCGACCCGCCGGTGCGTGCCAGGAGTGCCTCGAAGGCTGCGCTGCTCAGGCTGTCGGGTGCCACCGATCAGCCGCCACGGGCGGGTCGGGGCGCGAACGCGTACCCAACTCCCCGCACCGTGCGGAAGTAGTTGTGGCCATCACGTGCTCGCAGCTTGGATCGCAGCCACGAGACGTGCACGTCGATGGTGCGCCCATCGCCCTCGTAGTCCATTCCCCATAGCCGCGCCAGCAGCTGATCGCGGGTGAAGATGCGTCCCGGGTGGCCCGCCAGGTGGGCGAGCAGGTCGAACTCCTTGGTGGTCAGCTGAAGCGGCTCACCATTGAAGGTGGCCTCGCGATGCGGCACGTCGACCGTCAGCTCGCCGGTGCGGATGGTCGAGCCAAGCTCGTCGCCCTGCACGTCGGCGCGGCGCTGGCGACGCAGCACCGCCTCGATGCGCGCCAGCAGCTCGGGGCGGCTGAACGGCTTGGCCACGTAGTCATCGGCCCCCACCTTGAGGCCCACCACGCGGTCGATCTCGTCGCCCTTGGCCGAGACCACGATGACCGGCGTGTTGATCCCCTCGCCGCGGATCACGCGCAGCACCTCCAGGCCGCTCATGCCGGGCAGCATGATGTCGAGCAGGATCAGGTCCAGCCCCTGGTCGCGGGCGGCCGCCAGCGCCTGCTCGCCGTCGACTGCCACGCGGACGTCGTAGTCCTCGCGGCTCAGGTTGAACGTCAGCGCCTGACGGAGCGTACGGTCGTCCTCCACGACCAGGATGCGTCGTTTCATCGCCGCTCGTGCCACGCGCCGCTAGGGATTGAGGTCCTCGACCTGGCCGGTGGCCAGGAAGACGACGTCCTCGCCGATGTTCGTCACCCGATCCCCCAGGCGCTCGAGGTGGTGTGCGGCGAACAGCATGTGGGTCGCCTGTCTCGCACGCTCGGGCGAGACCTGCATCAGCGCGATGGCGTCCTCGTAGACGCTGTTGTAGAGGTGGTCGATCTCGTCGTCGCCGCGACAGACCGCCCGCGCCTCCTCCTCGCTGACGTCGACAAGGGCCCGCATGGCCGCGTGCAGCTGCTCACGGCACAACTGCTCCATGCGCGGGATCTGGCGGAATATCGGCAGCTCCGGCTCCTCCGCCAGCTGCTGGGCGAGCTTGGCGATATTGGTGGCGTAGTCGCCCATCCGCTCCAGCTCGGCCGCAGCGTGATAGAGCGCCAGCAGCTCACGGATGTCGCGCGCCATCGGCCCCTGGCGCGCGATGACGCTCGTGATCTCGAGGTTGATCTGGCGCTGGAGCTCGTTGACCTCCTTATCCGCCCAGCGGACGCGATCTGCCAGCTCCACGTCGCGCTCCAGCAGCGCCACGCCAGTCCTCTGGATCTGGGTCTCGACGAGCGCGCCCATGCGCAGCACGTCGTCCTTGGTGGCCTGCAGCTCCTCCTCGAAGGTGCGCCGGATATGGGCGCGCGCCTCCGGGGATACAACCCCCTCGGTCTCTTGACTCGTTGCGCGCTCCATTGCCCTCTCCTCCGGCTCAGCCGAACCGACCGGTGATGTAGTCCTCGGTGAGCCGATTGCGCGGCATGGTGAACAGCTGCTCGGTTGCCGACATCTCCACCAGGTAGCCGGCGCGATCGTCGCCCATCGTCAGGAAAGCGGTGTAGTCACTTGCGCGCGCCGCCTGTTGCATGTTGTGGGTCACGATGACGATCGTGTAGTTCTGCTTGAGCTCGTGCATCAGCTCCTCGATCCGCAGCGTGGCGATCGGGTCGAGCGCGCTGCACGGCTCGTCCATGAGGATGACGTCCGGCTCCACCGCGATCGCGCGCGCGATGCAGAGGCGCTGCTGCTGGCCGCCGGAGAGCGCCGTTCCAGGCTCGCGCAGCTTGTCGTGCACCTCATCCCACAGCGCCGCCCGCTTCAGAGATCGCTCGACAAGCTCGTCCATGTTGCCGCGGTAGCCGGCCACTCGCGGGCCGAACGCCACGTTGTCGTAGATGCTCTTGGGGAACGGGTTCGGCTTCTGGAAGACCATCCCGATGCGCCGGCGCACCTCCACGGGGTCAACGCCGTTCTCGTACAGGTCCACGCCGTGGTACAGGATCTTGCCGTCGATGCGCGCGCCGTCGACCAGGTCGTTCATGCGGTTGAAGCTGCGCAACAGGGTGCTCTTGCCGCACCCAGACGGACCGATGATGGCGGTGATCTTGTTGCGTGGCACCTTCAGGCTGATGTCTCGCACGGCCCGGAACGAGCCGTAGTAGCACGACAGCTCGTTGAGCTCGAATACGATCTCGTCGTCAGGCAGCTCGATCGGCTGCGTCTCCTTCGACGCCCCTTCCTGGAGCCGCGTCGCCTCTTCGGTGTCGGGCTGGGTCACGATCCGTATTGTGGGCCCCTCCCGCTCATCCGTATCGGTACGCGGCACGGTCTCCCTTTCGGTCTCCACGGTCAATGCCTTACCACCTTCGTTCGAATCGGTTGCGCAGGAAGATCGCCAATGCATTCACCGCCAGCAGCACGACCAGCAGGACGATGATGGCAGCTGCGGTGTCGGCGCGGAATCCGGCGTCCGGGTCACGCGAGAAGCCATAGATCACGGTCGGCAGGGCGGTGTACGGACCCTGCAGCTGCTCGACGAAACTGTCTGCGCTGTACCGGAAGGTCCCGGCGATCGCACCCACCACGATCAGCGGCGCCGTCTCGCCGAAGGCGCGCGCCAGCGACAGGATGGTGCCGGTGAAGATGCCCGGCGCGGCGTACGGCAGCACGTGGCTGCGCACCGTCTCCCAGCGGGTGGCTCCCACCCCGAACGCGGCTTCGCGGATGGACAGCGGCACAGCGCGCAGCGCCTCGGCGGTGGTGATGATCACGATCGGCAGCACCAGGATGGCGAGCGTCAGCCCGCCGCTGATGACGGTGCGGCCGCCAGTCATGCCGCCCAGCGCGCCGACGAAGATAGCGACTCCCAGCAGGCCATACACGATGGCCGGCACGCCCGCCAGGTTGCGGATGGCGGTGTTCACCAGCCGCGTGATCGGCGTATCGCGCGCGTATTCCTCCAGGTAAACCGCAGCGCCAACGCCGAGCGGGAAGCTGATGACGACCACGAACACCATCAGCAGTAGGGAACCGAAGATGCCTTGCGCGACACCCGTCGTATCGGGGCTTGAGGTCAGGCCACTGGTCAGGAATTCAGCGCCGCGCGAGGTCAGGACCGGCAGGCCATCGGTGAACACGTCCACCAGCAGCGTCACCAGGACGCCGATGGCCACCAGCAGGGCCAGCACCAGCAGCCCTTCGAACATCGCGCTGCGCACGTCGAAGCGGCGGCCCTGGATGGCCTGGCGCACGACCTCGGCGGTAGTCAGGGGCTGGGTGCGAGCCTGCGTGGCCATCAGTACCTGGTCCTCACGCGGCGCACGAAGGCATCGGCGATCAGGTTGAGTGCCAGGGTCAGCACGAAGAGCAGGAAGCCGACGAAGAAGAGGCTGGGGAACGCCAGGCCGCGCGCCTGATCGGAACCGGTGGCGAGTGCCGTCATGGCGGCGGTCATCGTCTGCCCGGGCATGCAGGGATTGACCTGGAAGAGCGACCCACCACTGGCTCCGGCCGCCATGGCCACGATCATCGTCTCGCCGATGCCACGCGAGACGCCCAGGATCAGGGCCGCCACGATCCCGGACACGGCAGCCGGGAACACGATCCTGAGGCTGGTCGTCCGCTTCTGGGCGCCGAGGCCGTACGACGCCTCGCGCAGCGAGCGCGGGACCGCGTAGAGCGCGTCCTCGGCGACCGACGCGATCAGCGGCGTGATCAGGATGCCTACCGCGATGCCGGCGGCAGCCATGCTGAAAATATTCGTCTGGCCCGGGCACACGGCATCCACGACGGACGGGCTGAGGAAGCTGAGCGCGAAGTAGCCGAGCACCACGCTGGGGATGCCGGCCAGGATCTCAAGGATCGGCTTGACGATGCGCCGCACGCGGAGGCTGGCGTACTCGGACAGGTAGATCGCGGACCCCAGGCCGAGCGGCGTTGCCACCAGCATCCCGATGCCGGCCACCAGGAAGGTCCCGGCCAGGATGGTCGGGATGCCGAACATGTCGCGCCGCGGGAACCAGCCGCGCTCCCCGAGCGCGCTGAGATCGACCTGCAGCAGGAAGTTCGCGGCCTCACCGACCAGCGACGCCACGATGGCGACGCTGATCACGATCGAGAGCATGGCCGCGCCCGCGAACGCGCCACGCAGGATTGCCTCCCGGCGCCGGCGTCCGGCGCTGCCACGGAGGTCGTTGATCGTCAGGTGCGGGCCGGGGCCGGTCGTGACGGCCATCCTCAGCAGGCTACCTCATCGGGTGTGGCGCGAAGGGGTGCCGTCGGGCGGGCAGCGCGAACCCGCCCGACGTATGCGAGGGGCCTACATGCCCTCCCAGGTCGAACGCGTGCTTTCCAGGTCGCTGTCGGGGAGCGGGACGTACCCCTCCTCGGTGACCGAGTCGATCAGGCCGGCGTCCGAGAGGTAGTAGTCCACGAACGGCCCTACGGCTGCATTCGAGGTGGCCTTTTCGTTGTTCACGTACAGGAACAGCGGGCGGCTGATGGGGTACGACTTGTCGGAGACGGTCTCGGTGTCGGGAGCCACACAGCCGTCGCCGCCGTCGACCTCCAATGCCTTGATGGTGCCCGAGTTCTCCTCCGCGAAGTGCAGGCCCACCCAGCCGAGCGACGACGGCGAGCCGGCGATGCCGGTCACGATGTCGTTGTCATTCGACGAAGAGGTGTAGTCCGGGCGTACGACCCACTCCTCCTCGGGCAGCGTGGCCAGTGCCTCGCCGATCGGCTCGATCACGAGGTCGTTGAAGCTGGCGAAGGTGCCCGACTCCTCGCCGGGACCCGAGATCGTCAGATCCGCGTCTGGATATGGTGCATGTGACTCACCGAAATCGGTGCCGAGCGCGCTCTCGAGCTCCCCGGCCAGCGCATCCGCATCCGACCAGTTGGTGAATCCCTCGGACTGCGGCCCAAGGAGCGCGTAAAGGTCCAGGAAGCTGAGGCAGGTGATGTCGACGTTGTCGACCGAGGTGACGACCGAGAGGCCGTCGTAGGCGATCAGCAGCTCGGTGTATTCCACCCCGGCTTCCTGGCACTGGGCGATCTGCTCCTCGTTGATCGCGCTGGAGGCGTCATTGATGTCCGAGTCGCCGGTGCAGAAGAACAGGGCGAACCCATCACTGGTGCCCTCATCACCGACTGTGTAGTTGAACCCGGCGTTGTCCGCGCCGAACTTCTCCGCCACTTTGCTCGAGATCGGCTCCACCGTCGACGAGCCGTGAATATCGACGGTGCCTTCAACTCCGGCCCCAGCCGATCCAGCAGCGGACGGGGACGGCGAGCCAGTGCAGGCGGCCAGTACCAGTAGGCCGCCCAGGGCCAGGGTCACGGGCGTTCGCGCCCATGCGCGCTTGAAGTCCAATGGAGTTCCTCCGAATCCTTGGTCAGGGGCATGTAAGTGGGCTCATGGGCCCGGCTGCATGCTGCTGGGTGGCCCTTAACCAACCCTTAGTGGAGCGTCAGAGAATTGTTAAGGACCGATGCCGGCGGCGGCCGCGATCAACCCGGCCGCGCCACCGGCGCCGATCAGCAGGACGAACGGGAGTCGCAGCCACAGCAGGCCGATGGCGGCCGCGATCACCAGGCCGACCGTGAAGGGATCGATGACCGCCGCCAGCCCAAGCTGCAGGGTGACAGCCGCCATCAGGCCTACGGAACCGGCATTCAGCCCGTCGAGCAGCGCCGCCGTCAGCCGGCGCTCGCGGATGCGTGCGGCGAAACGCCCGACGACGGCCGAGAACACGAATGCCGGGAGAAAAATGGCGAGCGTCGCCACGACCGCGCCGCCGACCCCGGCCAGCAGGTAGCCGATGAAGGTCGCCGTGGTGAACAACGGTCCAGGCGTCACCTGCCCGATGGCGACTGCGTCCAACAGCTGCTGGTCGGTCAGCCAGTCGAGTCGGACGACCAGGTCAGCGCGCAGGTATGCCAGCAGCACGTATCCCGATCCGAACAGGAGCGCGCCGGCCTTGAGGAAGACACCGGCCAACAGCCAGGGGTCGACCTGCGTCGCTGTCGCGACTCGGTCGGCAGCCGCAGCCATCGGCGCCGCCAGCATCGCCCCGGCCCACCCGGCCGCGTGGCGCGCGGCGGCCATCACTAGCGCCGCCCCAGCCAGCAAGGCCAGCTCGTTCACGCCTGCTACCCATAGGACACCCGCGGCCAGCCCGATGCTGAGCGCAACGGGAGTGCCCAGGGCGATGCGCGCGAAGCCGAGCAATGCCACCGCCACCACGGCCAGCACCGCGGGCTTGATGCCGTACAGCAGCGCCTCGGCGCCCGGCGTCGCGCCGTACGTCACGTAGGCCCACGCCAGAGCCAGCACAGTGAGTGCGGCCGGCACGATGAACGCCACGCCCGCGACGATCAGCCCCCAGCCCGCAGCTCGTCGCTGACCGACGAGCATCGCCAGCTCGGTGGAGTTTGGGCCCGGGATCAGGCTCGTCAGCCCCACGAGGTCGAGCAGCTCGCGCTCGGTCAGCCAGCCACGGCGCTCGACCACCTCACGGCGAATCAACGCAATGTGGGCGATCGGGCCACCGAAGCCGATCACCCCGAGCGTGCCGAATACGCGGGCCAGCTCGCGCAGGCGATCGACCCGATCCATTGCTATCCGATCAGTGGCGCGAGGAGAAGGTATGCCAGCGCCGCGACTACGCCGGAGGCGGGGATGGTCAGAACCCAGGCGATGCCGATGTTGCGGGCCACGCCCCAGCGCACCGCATTGAAGCGGTCGGACGCGCCGGTGCCCATGATCGCGCTGGAGATGACGTGGGTGGTGCTGACCGGCATGCCCAGCTGCGAGGCCCCGAAGATGATCGTCGCGGCTGACGTCTCGGCGGCGAAGCCGTGGACCGGGTCGAGCTTCACCACGCGCGTGCCCATCGTCTTGATGATTCGCCAGCCGCCGGCAGCTGTGCCGAGTGAGATCGCCAACGCCGCAGCGACCTTCACCCACAGCGGCACCTCGAAGACCTGGATGACGCCGGCGGTCAGGAGCGCGAAGGTCATGACACCCATCGTCTTCTGGGCGTCGTTGCTGCCGTGGCTGAAGGCCATGTAGGCCGCGGAGAGCACCTGCAGCCGGCGGAATCGGTCATTCATGGTCTTCGGATGGGCGCGCCGGAAGAGGTTGAAGATGATGACCATGACCGTGAGCCCCAGGAGGAAACCGACGATGGGTGAGCTGACAAGGGGCACCAGCACCTTGTCGCGGATCCCATCGAAATGCCAGGCGCCGAATCCAGCTGCGGCGGCCGATCCGCCCAGAAGGCCTCCGATGAGCGCGTGGCTACTCGAGCTCGGGATGCCCAGTCGCCAGGTGAACAGGTTCCAGAAGATGGCTCCGACGAGTGCCGCCGCCACGACCGCCTGCCCCTCGAACTGCGGTTCGATCAGCCCAGCGCCGATGGTCTTTGCCACCTCGGTCCCGGTCAGGGCGCCTACGAAGTTCGCCGCCGAGCTCATGGCTATCGCCCACTGCGGCTTCAGCGCCCTCGTGCTGACACTGGTGGCGATCGCGTTGGCGGTGTCGTGGAAGCCGTTGATGTAGTCGAAGGCGATCGCCAGGCCGAGGACCGCGATCAGGGCCCAGGTGAAGCCCTCAGGCATGCTTGACGACGATGCGCTCGATCACGTCCGCTGCGTCCTCGCAGGCATCGATCGCCTTCTCGCCAAGGGCAAAGATGTCCTTCCACTTGATGATGTCGATCGGGTCTTCCCCGTTCTTGAACAGCTCGGCCATCGCCTGCCGGACGATGCGGTCGCCCTCGTTCTCGAGTCGATGGACCTCGATCCAGTGATGTTCAAGGTCCTTGAAGCGGCGGAGCTTGGTCAGCGCCTCAGTCAGTTGCTCACATTGGCGCACGATGATCTCGGCCTGTTCGATCGCGACGGGAGACGGCTTGTCTATCCCGTACAGGATGCAGGTGTCGGCCACCTCCTCGATGAAGTCCACCACGTCGTCCAGGCGGCTAATCAGCGCGTGGATGTCCTCCCGGTCGAAGGGCGTGACGAACGTCGCTTCGAGCCTGTGCCCGATCTCGTGGCTGATGCGGTCGCCCGCATGCTCGGCGTCACGCAGCTGGCTGGCCAGCCGCTCCCGCTCCCCGTAGTTCCTGAAGAACTGCTCCAGCAGCCGAGCCGCTGCGAGCACGTTGCGCGCGTCCTCGACGAACATGTCGAAGAACTTTTCCTCGCGCGGGATCAACGGCAGGCGCATCGGTCCTCCACCGGCAGGTGTCACGGGTGCCTCGACAGGTTAGGGCCTGCCAGTGCGCTTATCACAGCCATTACCGGCCAGACGATCGCCCGCGAAGTGTTGCCGCCGGGCACCGTTCGGGCCGACCGACTTGGCGTGGCCGGGGCGGCGGGAGCACCATAGGGCAACCGGAGACAAGGAGGCTCACATCGATGGTTGTGCCCACGCCGGTCCGAAGCGTGTCAATGCGGCTGCTGGTGGTGCTGGCTGCAGCCCTCCTCATCGCCACCAGCGCCTCACCCACCCTTGCCCAGCCAGGAAAGGCCGGCTTCCTGACCGATCAGGACGCGATGCTGGATGTGACCGCGGCCGTGGCCGCCGCCGGCGGCGAGGTGGAGGCGATCATCACCGTCGGCGAGACGCTGGGGAGCTATCGATTCGAATCGATCCCAGACGGCATCTCGTTCATCAGGCACGGCAGGGGGGCTGTCGACCTGTACGTCAACCACGAGACCTCGCGCGTGCCCTTCCCCGTGGCGTCGAGTGGCTCGGCGTGGCTGCCCACCACGAACAGCAACGGCTCGCAGAACGACTTCGACAACTCGCAGGTCAGCCTGCTGCGCCTGAACCAGCGGAGCACGGGCGTCCTCGAGGCGAGCTATGCCATCGGAAGCGATGCCCTGTACCAGCGCTTCTGCTCGAATTTCATGGTGGGAGCGGAGCATGGTTTCGATCGCCGGCTGCTCTTCACGAACGAAGAGGGCGTCGATTGGGTCAACACCACCGACCCAGCCTTCATTTCCTTCCCGGGAGCGGCCGGCGCACGCCAGATTGGCGCGGCCGTGGCCCTCGATCCCGAGACAGGTGAGTATCGGTCCATCTGGGGTATGGGTCGGCTCAACCACGAGAACAGCGTCGGCGTGCCGGGCTATGGATACCCCGTCGTGCTGACCACCGACGACACCTTCACCAACGCGCCGTCGCAGTCGCAGCTGTACTCGTACATCGCCGACGACGCGGACGCCGTGTGGAACGACGAGGGCACGCTCTGGGCATTCGTGTCCGACGACGCCGACTTCGACAATTACGAGGACTTCCTGCCGGATGGGTCGCTGCCTGAGGGCGGCTCCGTATCCGGGCATTTCATCGAGGTGCCGCGAGAGATCGCCACCGGCAAGCTCGACAGCGGGGCCGAGATCAGCTCGGCGACCGTGCCCGAGGACCTGGGTGGACCGTATCCCGCCCCACCGGGGCCGGGATTCTCGGCAACCTCATGGCAGACATTCAATGGCGTCGGCATCGACGGGCCGCAATGGGTGCTCGAGTGGTGGTCAAAGACGCACAACGTGTTCGAGTTCGTCAGGCTCGAGGACGTGGCCTACGACAAGCGCCCCGGAATGGGGAACGTCGTCTACCTCGTTGATTCGGGCCGGGGGACGGGCGCCGCCACCCCGCCGCTGCCGCAGGGGCCGGGCATCTCGACCAACGGTCGCGTCTGGAAGATGGTGCTCGATCCGGAAGACCCGACCGTGGTCGATTCGCTGTCCATCCTGATCGAGGGCGATGACCGGCCGGTGCGTGACCCGGCTCGCATCCACCAGCCGGACAACATCGAGTCCACCCCGAACGGCCTCTACATCACGGAGGACCCGGGCTCGCAGCAGAACTTCCCGTTTGGCTCCATCTTCCCGGAGTCCGCGAACTTCAACCCGGCCGCCACCAACGCGCGCATCTGGCAGTACAAGCTGACCGGCGCGGGGGCGGGCACCTACCTTCCGGTGGCCGTGGTGGACCAGGCGGCGGACGAGGGCGGCACCGATGTCGACCCCGTCACGGCGGGGACGCATGGGTTCTGGGAGGCGAGCGGCATCGTCGACGTCTCGTCGGTCTTCGGCCCAGGCGCGTTCCTGGTCACGATCCAGGCCCACAGCCTGTGGGTCGAGTCAGAGATCGGGCCAGACAATCTGACCCGCAGCGGCAGCGCGTGGAGCATTGGTCCCGATGGATTCCCAGATTGGTACAACAAGCGTGAGGGCGGCCAGCTGGTCCTCCTCCGTATTCCCGGCGCCTGATTGAAGCCGGAGACCGCTCGAAGGGCCGCCCGCAGGGGCGGCCCTTCCGCTTTCTCATGTGTGCTTGACCGATGCTTCACACTGCGCTTCATCGAAGTGGGGCGCGCAGTGAGGAGGCCGCGGTGATCTCAATCAACCAGCTGGAGCTGCTGCACCGGCACGGCGGCGACTGGGCGCCGCTCAAGCAGGTTGAGCACACCTCGCCAGCCGATCATGACCTGGAGCGCCGCATAGCTCACGGCGACAGGCTCTTCGAGTGCACCGAATGCGACCTCGAGATCCTGGTGGTCCCGCCGGAGGAAGAGGGCTGAGGGCCTGAGAGGGCCGTGTGGGATTCGAACCCACGACACGAGGATTAAAAGTCCCCTGCTCTGCCACTGAGCTAACGGCCCGCGCGGTCTAGAGCTCATATTCGCACGACAACAGACGAATCTAGCGCGGCGATACCAACCCTACATTGGGCACGGCGGGATCGAAGGCTCCGGCTCGTCCCAGCTGAAGCGCCGCAGACGGATGAGCGACGTGCTGATCCGCGAACCTCGAAGCGAGCCGATAAGAGTGCGGGAGGCCGAGCTCCCATTCACCGATGAATGTACTGCCGCGCGGCGCACGGCATCCGGCGAACGGCGAGCGGGGCCCGATTCACCGATGGATGAATCCCCACACTTTGGCAGTGTCATGCGGTGATACATCCATCTGTGCATGCGCGCCAACGGTGCGGCGGCGCGCTCCCAGAGCCGCCCTCCAATATCCACCGGTGGATCGGCCGCGCGAAGGGCGAAGCGGGAGAATAGGGCTCCAGAGCCGAGGGACATGGGGACGTGCCAGAGCCGTTCACGTCCGATTACCAGATCGCGCGCTTCGTCATCGAGCGCGGCCTTGCCCTCCTCTACCTCATCGGGTTCGTGGTGGCCGCGCGCCAATTTCCGGCGCTGGCCGGCGAGCGCGGGCTCGAGCCTGCCCCGCGGCTGCTGGGAGCGACGACGTTCATGCAGTCGCCCAGCGTCTTCCACCTCCGCTACTCGGACCGCTGGCTGACGCTCGTGTCCTGGATCGGCGCCCTGCTGGCCGCCGCCCTCATCGTCGGCCTGCCACAGGCGGCTCCGCTGCCGATCACCATGCTGGCCTGGTTCACCCTGTGGGCGCTCTACCAGTCGATCGTCAACATCGGTGGCTCGTTCTACGCCTTCGGCTGGGAATCATTGCTGCTCGAGGCGGGGTTCCTGGCCATCTTCCTGGGCAACGCCCAGATGGCCCCGCCGCTGCTGATCATCATCGCCTTCCGCTGGCTGGCGTTCCGCGTCGAGTTCGGAGCCGGGCTGATCAAGCTGCGCGGTGACTCGTGCTGGCGCGACCTCACCGCCATGTACTACCACCACGAGACACAGCCGATGCCGAACCCCCTGAGCTGGTACTTCCACCACCTGCCGCGATCGGTCCACCGGCTGGAGACCTTCGGCAACTTCGTGGCTCAGCTCATCCTTCCGTTCGGCCTCTTCCTGCCGCAGCCGATCTCGTCGGTGGCGGCGGCAATGATGATCGGCACGCAGCTCTACCTGGTGGTCAGCGGCAACTACGCATGGCTGAACTGGGTCACGATCTTCGTCCTGTTCGCCGCCATCGGCGATTCGGTGATGGCCGCCCTCCGGCTGCCGCCACCCGCCACCCTCCCGCCGGGGCCCACGTGGTTCGCCGTCCTGGTGAGCGGCGTCGCCGTCGGAATCGTTGTCCTCAGCTACCGGCCGGCGCGTAACCTGCTCAGCCCGCGCCAGGCGATGAACGCCTCGTTCGATCCCTTCCGGCTGGTGAACACCTATGGCGCATTCGGATCGGTGACCCGCAGCCGGTTCGAGGTGGTGGTCGAGGGAACCGATGCGCCGATGCCCGGGCCGGACGCAGCGTGGCGCGAGTACGAGTTCAAGGGCAAGCCCGGCGACCCGCGTCGCATGCCGCCCCAGCTCGCCCCGTACCACCTCCGCCTGGACTGGCTGATGTGGTTTCTGCCGCTCTCCCCACTGTACGGTGAAGGCTGGTTCGTGCCGTTCCTGACGAAGCTGCTGGAGGACGATCGGCCGACGATCGCCCTGCTGCGCCGCAGTCCGTTCCCCGATTCCGCGCGCGCCTCTTCGCCTACCGCTTCACCACCTGGCTGGAGCGGCGCGCGACCGGGGCATGGTGGCACCGCGAGCCCGTTGGCGACCTCGTGCCGCCGATCCGGCTGCCGAGTGGCGCGTCCGCGGCGTGCTAGGCTCGCGGCCGATGCGCACGATCCTCCTCTGGATGGCACGCAACCGCCTGCTCAAGGAGTACCTGCCGCGCCTCTGGTTCGCGCGCAGGGCCGTGCGCAAGTTCATGCCGGGCGAGCAGATCGAGGATGCGCTGGAGGCTGCCGAGCAATTTCGCCCGCCGGGAATCGGCATCCTCCTCACCCACCTTGGCGAGAACCTGGACAGCCTCGAGCAGGCGAGGGACGTGGCGGCGCACTACCACGACGCGCTCGACAAGATCATGGCCCGCGGCCTGGATGCCGAGATCAGCGTAAAGCCGACCCAGCTCGGCCTGGACCTGGACGCCGATGCCACGCTCGGCCACCTTCGGTCGTTGGCGGTACACGCCGCCGATGCGGGCGGCAGCCTGTGGATCGACATGGAGGGATCGGCCTATACCGAGTCCACGCTGGAGCTGTATCGGAAGCTCAAGGCCAAGCATCCGGCCGTGGGCGTCTGCCTGCAGGCCTACCTGAGGCGAACGCCGGCGGACGTGACCGGCCTGCTGCCGCTGAAGCCCCAGATCAGGCTGGTGAAGGGTGCCTACAACGAGCCGGCCAGCATCGCCTTCCGACGCAAGGCGGAGGTGGATGCCGCCTT
>CBFGSY010000037.1:0-16180 GCA_965651545.1 uncultured bacterium
CCGCGAGATGCGCCTCTGCCAGGAGCTCATCCTGGGCATCGGCGGCGTCCGCGCCCTCGGCGAGCTGGGCATCGAACCAGCCGTCTGGCACCTCAACGAGGGCCATTCGGCGTTCCTGCTCCTGGAGCGCGCCCGGCAGCTGATGGCCGAGAACCGCGGCCTGGCAGCGGGCGAAGCGCTTCGCCGAGTCGGGCGGAATGCGGTGCTCACCATCCACACCCCGGTCCCGGCCGGCAACGAAACGTTCGATCGCGCGCTGCTCGCTCGATACGTCGCGCCCTGGCTGCACGCCACCGGCATGCCGGCCGACGAGCTGCTGGAGCTCGGCCGCGGGCGCACCGACGAGCAGAACGCCCCCTTCGACATGACAGCCTTCGTGCTGCGTCACGCCGGGGACGCCAACGCCGTCAGCCGCCTCCACGCGCAGACCGCCACCGACACGTGGCAGGAGATCGCCGGTCACGCCATCCGGCCGATCACCAACGGCGTCCACGTCTCGAGCTGGCTGGGCAGGCCGATGCGCCGGCTCTATGAACGGGCTCTCGGCACCTTCCTGTCGGCGGATCACGCGGGCCCCGATGGCTTCGACGGGGTGAACGCCATCGACGACGACGACCTGTGGGCCGGTCACATGCAGCAGAAGCGGGAGCTGACCGACTTCATCGGGCAGCGCCTGGCTCGCCAGTTCGCGCGCCACGGGGAGTCGCCGGATCAGCTGCGCGAGGTCGACGGCGCGCTCAACCCGAAGGCGCTGACGATCGGCTTCGCCCGCCGTTTCGCCACCTACAAGCGCGCGGATCTGATCTTCCGCGACGAGGAGCGGCTGGCCCGGCTCCTGTCCGATCCGCAGCGGCCGGTGCAGATCGTGATCGCCGGCAAGGCGCATCCGGCGGATAGACCCGGGCAGCGCGTCATCCAGCGCATCTTCGAGCTGTCGCGATCAGACCGGTTGCACAGTCGCGTGTTCGTGGTGGAGGACTACGACATCCGGATCGCGCGCTTCCTGGTGGCCGGGGTCGATGTCTGGCTCAACAACCCGCGCCGACCGCTGGAGGCGTCGGGCACATCGGGCATGAAGGCTGCGCTGAACGGGGTGCCGAGCCTGAGCATCCTGGACGGCTGGTGGGACGAGGGGTTCACCGGGCAGAACGGCTGGGCGATCGGTGGGCGCGAGCCGGCCGAGGAAGACGAGGCCCAGGATGCCGCGGATGCGGAGGCGATCTATCGGCTGCTGGAAGAGGAGATCGTTCCGCGATTCTTCGAACGCAACGAGGATGACCTGCCGCTGGCGTGGATCGCCACCATGAGGGCCGCCATCGCCGGCTCGATCTGGCAGTTCAGCACGGCCCGCATGCTGATCGAGTACGTCGAGCAGCTGTATCGGCCAGCGGTGTCAGCCTCCGCGGAGGCGCCCGTCCCGGCCTGAAGCCGGGCCGCTACCGCAAGGCGCGACCTTAAGGAAGGTAGGCGCGCGGGTTCTCCCAGACGCCGTTCACGTTGGTGGCGAAGTGCAGGTGGCAGCCGGTCGAGAAGCCGGTTGACCCCTCATAGCCGATGACCTGACCCGAGCCCACGACCTGACCGGGACTGACCAGCACCTGCGTGGTCAGGTGCCAGTACCAGGTCTGGATCCCGTCACCATGGTCCATGACGACGCCGTAGCCCGGGTCGAACGGCCACAGCGGCTGGCCCGATGCCACCACCACCCCGGCCTTTGACGCCAGGATCGGCGCCCCGCAGCCGGCGGCAATGTCGATCCCACCGTGGAAGTGCGGGTAGTAGACGCCCCGGTAGGTGTAGGGCGGCTCCATGGCGAAGTTGGTGGGGCCCCATTCCTGGGTGACGCTGAACGACGCCTCTGGCCACCGGTAGCCGTGAGCGGAGAACTCGTTGGCCCGCCTGCGTGCTTCCTCCGCGGCCCGCCGGCGCGCCTCCTCCTCGGCCAGACGCCTGGCCTCCTCGAGAGCCTCGCGCTCGGCCACCAACCGGCCGACCAGCGCGTTCGCCTGCTCGAACGCCTTCTCGTTGGCTGCGATCTGCTGCCGTACGTCGCCTTTCGCGTCGAGGGCCGCGTTGAGTGCGGCCTCCTGCTCGGCGCGCTCGCGTTGGGCGGCGGCCCTGAGCCTGGCGGTCTGCAGCTCAAGGCGCTCCAGCTGCCCTCGCCGCTCAACCAGGAGCTGGCGCTGCTCGGATGCCGCCACCCGGGCTTCGTTCAGCAGGGCGCGCCCCTCCTGCAGCGTTGCCTGCTTGACCTGCAGCTCCTCGCGAATCAGCCGAATCTCATCGGCCAGCGCCTGGTCCTGCTCGGACACGTTGAGTAGGTAGCCGACCTGGTTCGTGGCGGCATCGAGCGACTCCGCGCTGAGGATGATCTCCAGCAACGAGGTCTGGCTCTGCTCGTAGGCAGCACGCAGGTGTTCCTGCAGGAGCGCCTCACGACCCAGGAGCTCCGCCGTCTGATGCGTGATGTTGGTGGCGACGGCGCGCAACCGGGCATCCATCCGGTCGATGCGGGCTCGCAGCGCGTTCAGCTCGCGGTGAACCAGCCCGACCTCGCGACGCACCTGGCCCAGCAGGCCGACAACCCGCTCGTATTCAGCCGTGACGTCGGCCAGTTCCGCCTCGGCAAGATCCAGCTGCTGGGAGAGTGAGGCGGAGGTGGCGCGCAGCTCATCCAGCCGCGCGCGCTGCGCGGCGAGCTCTGCATGGATGGAGGCTCGGTCCGCCCTCGCATCCGCGATGGGATCCGCCGCCAGGGCCTGGTTGCGGGGATCGCCGGTGACGATCATGGAGCTGGCCGTCAGCAGGGCAACCAGCGTGACGGCGAGTCGTGACCGTCGACTCATGCGGTGTCGCTCGGGGTGAATTCCATGTGCCCAGCCGGCCCCAATGCGTGGTCCATCGCCATGCTAGCCGGGCACGGTGGCCGCGTGACGTGCTCGAATGTACTACACCGTACTACCCATGACCAACCCCTTCACCACCCCCACGGCCACATCCGACCAGCCTCCACCTGGGGATCGGCGTGGGCTAATGGAACGGCGACGTCGGGCTCAGCGGGACTGCCTGGCGCGTCTCGACCTCCACGACGTTCGCGCGGGCCACTTCGGCTCCCAGCAGCACCACCACGCTTGCGAAGTAGAGGAAGACCAGCAGGGAGATGGCGGCCGAGATCGGCCCGAAGGCGGAGTCGTAGTTGGCGACCCTGGTGGCGTAGTAGGTGAAGCCGATGCGAAGCAGCGTCCACAGCACGGTGGCGACGATCGCCCCCGGCAGCGCCTCCGCGAACGTCACCCGCCGGTTGGGCACCAGCTTGTAGAGCAGCAGGAAAGCAATGAAGATGAGCAGCAGCGGGGTGAGGAAGCCAATCAGGCCCAGCGCCAGGTAGCCGCCCGGCACACGCGCCAGCACGTCGTCGGTCGCCGATTGGATGATGCCGGTGACGATCCCGATGACGACCGATGCCACGCCGAGCAGGCCGGTGATCACCATCAGCAGCAGGCCGATGAGCTTGTCCTGCCAGAAGGGGCGCGGGTTCGTGACCGCGAAAGCACGGCTGACGCCCTGGTTGATCGCTGAAAAGATCCCGAGTGCACCCCAGATCAGGAAGATGACGCCGAACAGGCTGATGCCGGCGCGCGACGTGATGACGCCATCGATCACGCCACCGATCGTATCGGGATTCAACGGCGTGCCGGCATCCACCTGCTGGATGACGAACTGCCGCGCGTCGCCTTCTCCGACGATGTAGCTGAGCACCACCACGCCAAGCACCAGCAGCTGGAAGACGGACAGGATCGAGAAGTAGGCCATGCTGCCGGCGTATTGAAGCGCCTCGTGCTTGATGAAGCCGATGGCCGCCTGCCGCGTTACGCGCGTCCATCGGTGCCTCATGAGCCAGCCGTCAACGGCTGACCCCCCGCGCCTGAGCCGGTCCATCATCGCCAGAGCCCCGAGCAACCCGCGTGCCGCGACAGGGTAGGCTGATCGGATGCCGAAGGATCCATCGGTCCAGCTGGAGCTGGATGGGTTCGAGGTCAGCATCTCGAATCCGAACAAGGTGTACTTCCCCGATGCCGGCATCGCGAAGCGGGAGCTCGTCGAGTACTACCTTGCGGTGGCCGATGGAGCCCTGCTCGGCGTTCGCAACCGGCCGATGGCCCTGAAGCGCTTCGTCGACGGCATCACCGGCGAGGCCTTCTTCCAGAAGCGCGCGCCGAAATCAGTCCCAGACTTCGTGGAGACCGTTGAGCTGTCATTTCCATCGGGCCGCACGGCCGATGAGGTGGTGGTCACCAACCGCGCCGCCCTGGCCTGGGTGGTCAACCTGGGCTGCGTCGACCTGAATCCGCACCCCGTGCGCGCAGACGACCTCGAGCGTCCGGACGAGCTGCGCGCCGACCTGGATCCTGGGCCGGGCGTGGCCTGGGCCGACGTTCGTCGCGTGGCTCTGGTGGTCCGCGAGGTGCTCGCCGATCACGGGCTGACGGCCTTCCCCAAGACCTCGGGCTCACGCGGGATCCATGTCTATGCGCGCATCGAGCGTCGATGGGGCTTCTCCGAAGTCCGTCGCGCGGCACTGGCCATGGCACGCGAGGTGGAGCGCCGCGCCCCTGACATCTCCACTTCGAAGTGGTGGAAGGAGGAGCGGCACGGGGTCTTCATCGACTACAACCAGAACGCCAAGGACCGGACTGTGGCCTCCGTTTACAGCGTGCGCCCGCTTCCCACCGCCCAGGTCTCGGCGCCTCTCACGTGGGACGAGGTGCCCGATGCTGAGCTCGGCGACTTCACCCTTCGCACCATGCCGGAGCGGTACGCGCGCCTGGGGGACGTCGGCGCCGGAATAGACACAGCGGTGGGATCGCTCGACTCCCTGCTGGAGCTCTCCGCGCGTGATGAGTCATCGGGTCTGGGCGATGCGCCGTGGCCGCCGAACTACGCGAAGCAGCCTGGCGAGCCGCCGCGTGTGCAGCCGTCACGCCGCCGCATGCCACCGCCGGACGCGGCCGCCCAGGGCAGCCGGGCCGGCGACCAGCCTCAGCAGATGCCGTCGCCTCCGGCACGACGCGCCGACGGCACGGTGCCTCCGACCGGCCGCCGCCGATCGATCCATCCGCTCATCGTCATCTCGCAGGCCAAGAAGAAGGCCGATGCACTGGCCGGCCTCGAGCGCTGGAAGGGCCGCCACCCCGAGGCGGCGAAGCACCTCGCCGAGGACGACGTCCTCGTCGACGGCATGCGCGGCCGGTCATCGCTGTGGTACCGCGTGCGGGTCAACCTCCGCCACGTCCCGGAGGGCGATCGCCCGCCAGAGGAGAGGCCCGACCCCGACTATGACCTCTCCCAGGAATGGACCGGGGGCGGCTGATGCGGCCTGGCCGTGTCCAGATCACCCCGATCCTTGCGGCCGAGCCTCCAGGCGCGCCCTGACCGCGGGCCACTCGTCGGCCAGGATCGAGAAGTAGACGCATGACCGCATGAAGCCATCGGTGACCCAGTTGCGAAGGGTCCTAATTCGCACGACGCCAGCACGCACCCTCGTAACGATGGTTTGAACCGTCCAGGTTCATGCGCCGTGCGAATTTGGACGCTGCAAGGGCCGCCATTGCCGGTTTCCGCTTCTGTGGTGCGAATCTGGACTTCTCAACCCACCTTCAGCGGGGCTTCGCGCAGGGTTGGGCCGATACTGGCCAAAGTTGCGTCCCCAGGCACGGTTGCCAGATTTCGACGCCCCATCGCCGCTTCACGTACTCGATTCGTGCCGGCCGGGCCGGATCCTCACAGCCTCCAAGAAACTTTGGCCAGATCGCCGTCGAACGATCTGCCGTAGGTGCCACCTGGTGCAACTTTGGCCAGAAGGAGATCCCGGCGCGCCCGGTCAGCTAGCGGGCGCTCCTTCGCGATCGCGCGCGGAGACCGCGGCCTCAACCCAGCCCGGGATCTCGCGGCGCAGCGTGGCCAGCGGCAGCGAACCATGTCCGAGCACCTCGTCATGGAAGGCGCGCAGGTCGAATCGGTCCCCCATCTTCTCGGACACCTCGCGCCGAGCACGCTCGATCTCGCGCTGGCCGATCTTGTAGGAAAGGGCCTGGCCGGGCCAGACCGTGTAACGGTCCACCTCGATCTCGGCGTCGACCATCGGCAGCGTCCCGCGCTCGTGCATGAACTGGATCGCCTTATCGCGCGACCAGCTCATCGCGTGCAGCCCCGAGTCCACCACCAGGCGCGACGCGCGGAAAGCCTGCGCGTCGAGCATGCCCAGCCGCTCCCTGTCGTCCAGGTAGAGGCCCATCTCATCGGACAGGCGCTCGCAGTACAGCCCCCAGCCCTCGACGTAGGCAGCGCCCGCCATGCGGCTGCCGAGCGTTCGGAATCGGGGCAGGCCGGACAGCTCCATCTCGATCCCGATCTGGAAGTGGTGGCCGGGCGTGGCCTCGTGGAAGGTGATGGCCGCGATCTTGTGCAGCTGCCGGTCCTGCGGCTGGTAGGTGTTGATGTAGTACTGGCCCTGCCGCGAGCCATCCAGCGACGGCTGCATATAGAAGGCCGGCGGCGTCTCGCGCTCGCGGTACTCCTCCACCGGCTTGACGACGCAGTTGGCCGATGGCAGCCGCCCAAAATACTTCGGCGCGGCGGCATAAGCACGCTCCGTCTGCTGCTCGGCAAGCTCAACGATCGCCTCACGCGAGTCGCCGTGGTTCGTCGGGTCGGTGGCGAGCGCCTCCTTCAGGGCATGGCGATCCGCGTGGCCGAGCCGCTGCGCGATCTCGTCCATCTCAGCCTCGATGCGGGTCAGGTCCTCGAGCCCGAAGGCGTGGACCTCCTGCGCGGTGGTCGCCACGGTCGTCTGCATGCGGATGGCGAGCCGATAGGCCTCGTCGCCGCCCGGCGTGGCGCTGATGCCCGGCTCGTCCATGGCGTGAGGCTCGTACTCATCGGCCAGGAAGTCGCGCAGGCGCTGGAGGGCTCGCTTGACGTGCTCGTCGACGGCCGTGGCCAGCTGCGACCGGGCTTCGTCTTCGGCAACGTGGGCCAGGGTCACGGCCGGGAACTTGTCGGTTGGCGTGGCGATCAGGCGCTCGATCTGCTCGATCTGCTTGCGGACCGGGATGGCGGCGCTGGTGCGTCCGTCCCCGATGCCCTCGCGCAGGGTCTCGATGTACTGCTCCACTGCCGTCGGATACGCGGCGAACCGGGTCAGCAGCTTCTCGAGCTTGTCCGGCTCATCGGCGATCTGGTACTGCGCCACCATGACCGGCATCGTCTGCACGCCCGAGATGTGGTTGATGGCCAGCTGGTAGAGCTTCTTCTCCTGCGCCTCGAGCTGGTTGCGGGCGACGAGGATGAGCATGTCGCGCGTGATGACCTGCTCGGGCTGGAGGGCCTCCCCGCTGATCGGCTCCACTTCGGCCAGCAGCGCCTCGTAGACACGCTTCTCCTCGGCACGACCCGCTTCGCCCAGGTCCGGGAGGCGATCGTCGTACCGATCGTCGCCGAGGATGGTGGCGTAGATCGGCTCCCGCTCGAGCACGCCCTCGAAGAATCGGTCTGCGATCTCGTTGATGGCCGCGTTGGGATCGGATCGGTCGGCAGTCACGAACGCTGCGTCCTCATGCGGTCGAATCGTAGGGACCGTGAGTGTAGCCCGGCAGAGATCGACGTACCCTCGGCGTTTCCTGGCGCATCATGCGAGATAGACGCGAGGCGGCCCTCGAGCTCGTGGTCGAGCCCGCCGCACGGATGATGACCGGGGAGCCCCACCTCACTCTGAGTTGCCACCTGCGCACGGGGAGCACCTTAGGCGCCTTCCACCAGCGCCCCCGGCAGCCATCGGCCGTTCGCTGAGCGTGAATCGCGGGCATCACGACGCATTTCCGGTCCGTCCGGGTGCCTTACGCTCACCGGATGAGCAGGTGACTGGTCCGAAAGCGGCCTGCAGCGTTAGCGCTCCCTGGGTGAGCAGGTGACAACTCCGCCCAGCGATTCAGCCGAAGAGGTCGGCGAGGAGTGCGGCCGGCGTCTCCTCGAGCTGGTCGTATCGGCAGTCCGCCGGCGACTTGTCGTGGCGCCAGCGCTGGAAGGTCGTGCCGTGGCGGAATCGGTCGCCCTGCAGGTGGTCGAAGGCGACCTCGCACACCAGCTCGGGCCGCAGCGGCTCCCACGACAGGTCCTTGCCACGGTTCCATCGCGACGTGGCGCCAGGCAGGCGCCGCCCCGATGCCGCCGCAGACTCCTCCCATTCGCGCCACTCCTTCCACGGGTGCCCGTCGAGCGCGTTGGCGCGATACGGCTCCAGGAACGAGACGAGCTCCTTTCGCTTGTCCATCGTGAACGACGAGGTCACGCCCACGTGCTGCAGCTGCCCGCTGTCGTTCCACAGGCCCAGCAGCAGCGAGCCGATCATGCTGCCCGGCCCGTTCTTGTGCCAGCGGAAGCCACCGACCACACAGTCGGCGGTGCGCAGGTGCTTGATCTTGGCCATCTCTCGTTTCCCGGGCAGATAGCGAAGGTCGTGCCGCTTCGCGATCACCCCGTCCAGCCCGGCGCCCTCGAACACCTCGAACCAGTTGCGCGCCACCGCCGGATCGGCGGTGGCAGGCGTGAGCAGGACCGATTCCGGCGGATCCGCCAGCAGGCCTTCCAGGGCCACCCGCCGGTCGTCAAGCGGCGCCTCGCGGAGGTCATCGGAGCCCGATGCCAGGCAGTCGAACGCGACGAACGATGAGGGCGTCGCGGCCGCCAGCATCGCGACCCGGGAAGCGGCAGGGTGGATGCGCAGCAGCAGCGATTCGAACTCCAGGCCGCCGTCCCGGGCGATGACGATCTCGCCGTCCAGGACGAAGCGCGCCTTCGGCCCGCCGACTGCCCGAAGCGGCTCGATGAGCTCCGGGAAGTATCGGTCCAGCGGCTTCAGGTCCCGGGATTGCAGGTAGACCTCCTGGCCGTCGCGAAAGACGAGGGCCCGGAAGCCGTCCCACTTCGGCTCGTAGCGCCAGCCCTCGCCGACTGGCAGCTCGGGCGTGGGTTTGGCCAGCATCGGCTCAATGGGAGGAGGAATCGGGAAGGCCATCGGCTCCGATGATACGCGGCGCCATCGGCCATACTCCCGCCGCCATGGGGATCGAGATCCAGTTCCTGGGTGCGGTCGGCACCGTCACCGGCTCGCAGTTCCTGGTCCGCGCGGGCGACCGCAGCGTCCTCGTCGACTGCGGCATGTTCCAGGGCTCGCCGGAGGAGGTGAGCCGCAACCGCATCCCATTCGCCTTCGAGGCAGGGACGATCGACGCGCTCCTGCTGACGCACGCTCACCTGGACCACTGCGGGCGCACGCCGGCGCTCGTGCGGGCCGGCTATCACGGGCCGATCTTCGCCACCGGCGCCACCGCCGACCTGGCCGAGATCGTCCTGCGCGACGCCGCCAAGCTGCAGGCAGAGGCCGAGGCACGCTGGAAGCGCAAGCATCCCGAGGAGGCTGCCGCCGGAAGCCCTGAGCTGGGCGATGAGGCGACCGCCGCCGAGGACGACGCCGGCATGCCAGAGCGCCTCCGCAAGGCAGACCCGCAGGGCATGACCATGACGCGCGCCGCCCTGTACGACGAGCGAGACGTCGAGCAGACGGTTCGCCAGTTCCGGTCGGTTCGCTATGGGGAGATGACCGACGTGGCACCGGGCTTCCACGCCACCCTCCACGACGCGGGTCATATCCTGGGCTCGGCGATCATCGAGCTGCGGGTGACCGAAGGCGACCGGACGGTCACCATCGTCTTCTCGGGAGATCTCGGACGCAGCGACACGCCAATCGTGGCCGATCCCACGCCCATCAGCCACGCGGATTACGTGGTGGTCGAATCCACGTACGGCAACCGCGAGCATGCCGCCCACCACGTGGCGGTCGACGAGCTGGCGGCCGCGATCAAGGAGGTGGCCGACGATCGCGGCGTGATGCTCGTCCCGTCGTTCGCCATCGGTCGCACCCAGGAGCTGGTCTGGGTGCTGGACGAGCTGCTGCGTGACCGCCGCATCCCGCACATGCCGCTCTTCCTGGACTCGCCCATGGCCTCGCGCGCCAGCGATGTCTACCTCCGCCACCCGGAGGTGTACGACGCGGAGACCGCCGCGCTTCTGCGCTCCGGCGATTCGCCGCTGGAATATCCGGGCGAGCGATACACGAACGCCGTCGACGAGTCGAAGGCGATCAGGAATGGCCAGCGGCCGTTCATGGTGATCGCCAGCTCCGGCATGCTGACCGGTGGGCGGGTCATGCACCACCTCAAGGACTTCCTCCCCGATCCGGGCTGCACCCTCCTCTTCATCGGCTACCAGGCGGAGGGCACGCTGGGCCGCCACCTGCAGACCGGCGGCACATCGGCACGCATCGACCACCAGGCATTCCCGGTGCGTTGTCGCGTGCTCTCCATATCCGGCTTCTCGGCGCACGCCGATGTCCACGAGCTGAGCGCCTGGCTCGCAAACTTCGCTCGGGCTGGAGGGCCCGATGCAGCCGATGGCCGACCGAAACGGGTCTTCCTGGTCCATGGCGACCCCGACGCCACCGCCCCCTTTGCCGAGCGTATCCGCAGCGAGCTCCGCCTGGAGGCCGACGTGCCTCAATACCGCCAGACGGTTGTTCTTTGATGTGGACGGGCCGTGGACAAGTCGGAACCCGACTGCCGAAAGTCGTGGACAAATGGGTTGGCGGGGCCCATCGCGTCCCCTAACCTAGTTCTTGTCCCGGAGGAGCCGGGCAGCGATTCCCGCGATTGCATCAACGGGTCGAGGCTAGGTTCCTACGGGACGTTTCTTTGTGCCCGACTCGTGGCGGCAGGCTCCGTGCGCAGCAGCCAGGAGCGATAACTCGGCCGGAAGCCCAGCGCGCGCAGGCGCTCGGCCAGCGCCGATTCGGCTGGCGGCACCCGGTCGACGCGCTCCAGCCGGAGCTCGCGCATCGGTCCGATGGGAGCAACCAGGCGCGGCAGCGCCGCCATCGCCGCCTCCCCCGCCTCCGCGTCCGAGAACGCGGGCAGGGTGAGCAGCCCGCGACCACCCCTCTCGATGTAGAGGACTGCCTCGCCTTCGACCAGCACGACGTAGGCCCCCGCCACGCGCTGCAGCGGCAGGCGATCAGTGGCGTCGTCGCGCGGCCACGGCAGCGTGGCGCCATACGGCTGGGCGGGATCGGCTGCCGCCAGCACCGTGACGAGCGGCGGACCGGTAGACTCGGGCTCACGCTCGGCACGCAGGCGGTCGACGGCGCCGGGCATCGCGAATTGGGCTGCACCCAGGCCCTCCACGAAGTAGCCGCGTCGCACGCGACCGGCTTCCTCCATTGCCTTCAGCACGGCATAGACCGATGCGAAGCCACCGGCCAGTCCCTCGGCCAGCACCGCCTCGCGAGTGACCACACCATGCCGGTCGAGCAGTGCCAGCGCGGTGGCGTGGCCGCGCTCCGTCGGCGACCGACCCTCGCCGATGAGGTCCGCGGTCAGCGACCAGCGGCCGGCGGCCCGTGGCGGCCCCATTCCCGCCGGTCGGCCGGGCCGACGCGTCATGCGGGACCGGCTGCGTGGCAGGGTCAGGGCGCGGAGGGCGGCGAAGGTGTCATTGGTGGCCTCTCCCGACCAGACGAGGTCCCACAGGGCGTCGAGCAGCTCGTCATCGTTGCGCGATTCGGGGATGGCCAGCCGCAGCGCTCCGAAGAACGAGGCGCCACGCCGCTCAAGGTGACGGCGGATGGCGTCGTGCAGCGGGCCGTCCGGCCGCTCCCCGGGCTCAAAGGCACCGGCCGATGCCAGCAGCTCGGCGCGATCCCGGCGATAGAGCGCCACGCGGCCATCGTCCCGGCCCAGCGGCCCGCGGCCGATCCAGACCACTTCGCCGGCGGCGCCCAGCTCGTCCAGCAGGCGTGGACCGTAGTCGCGCACCCGCGCCGGCAGGACGTCGCGCTCCAGGATGGACGCGGGCAGCGGGTAGCCTTCCAGCTGGGCGATCGCTTCCAGCAGCCGGTCGTGGCCCGCCGCCGCGGAGCCGATCCCATGCCAGGCTGGCAGGAAGCGGCCGAAGGCGGCGGTGGCCACCGGCTCCACTTCGCGGCGCAGGCGCGCGAGTGAGCGCCGGCGCAGGGAGCGCAGCACGTCTGCGTCCGCGAACTCGTGCTCGCTGCCTCCTGGCCGGAAGGCACCCTCCAGCAGCGCCCCGGTCTCGACCAGCGCGCGCAGGCGCTCGTCGATGCGCGATGGCGCAATGCCCCAGCGCGCGGCTGGGGCAGCCGGCGTGAACGGTGCGTGCGTCTTCGCCCAACGAAGGAGGAGCGCGTCCAGGGGTGGTGGCCCATCCGCGTCCGCCTGCAGCCAGGTGGCGGCCACCCCGGGCGGTGGGCTGGCGCCGAAGGCATCGCGGTAACGGGCCACGTCTTCGATCGCGATCCACCGCTCTTCGCCGGCGAGCCGCAAGGGCACGATGCGCCGGTCCCGCTCCAGGCCCGACAGGGCGATCTCGACGTCCGCGAGGTCGGCGCGGGCCGCAACCTCGTCCGAGCGCAGGTCGCCCACGCGCCGCAGCAGGTCATGCACCCCGTCCACGGTCCGTACGCGCCGTCCGCCGGCCAGGGCCTGCAGCTCCAGCTCCAGGTCGGCGGTGGCAGCCGGGTCGAGCAGCTCACGCAGCTCGTCGGCGCCGAGCAGCTCGGCCAGCAGCTCCCGGTCGAGCGAGAGGGCCTGGGCGCGGCGCTCGGCAAGCGGCGCATCGCCCTCGTACAGGTAGGTGCCGACATAGTCGAACAGCAGGCCGGTGGCGAAGGGTGACGCGGAGCGCGTCTCGACCGACGCGACCCGGATGGCCCGCGAGCGCACGCCGGTGAGCACCTCCTTGAGCGCTGGCACGTCGAAGACGTCGCTCAGGACCTCGCGGTACGTCTCCAGGATGATCGGGAATGACCCGTATCGACTGGCGACGGTCAGCAGGTCGGACGAGCGTTGGCGCTGCATCCAGAGCGGCGTCCGCTGGTCGGGTCGGCGCCGGGGCAGCAGCAGTGCCCGGGCAGCGTTCTCGCGGAAGTGGGCGGCGAACAGCGCGGAGCCGCCAAGCGCGCCCATCAGGACGTCGTCCAGGTCGTCCGGCGGCAGCAGGAACACCTCCTCGCCGGGCGGCTCGGTGGCATCGGGCAGTCGCAGGGCGATGCCGTCATCGGTCCAGATGGCCTGCACCGGTCGTCCCTCCTCGGCCATGCGCGCCTCGACCGCCATCGCCCACGGCGCGTGCACCCGGCCGCCGAACGGCGACAGGAGGCACAGCCGCCAGTCCCCGAGCTCGTCGCGGAAGCGCTCCACCACCAGCTGCCGATCGGTGGGCAGCGCACCGGTCGTCTCCCGCTGCTCCGCCAGGTAGGCCACAAGGTTGCGCGCGGCCATCGGGTCCAGCGCGTGATCGTCGCGAAGTCGCGCCTCGGCGGCGCCCGGCTGCATCGGCTCCAGCTCGCGAAGGAATCCACCGATGGCTCGCCCAAGCTCGATCGGTCGGCCGATGCCGTCGCCCTTCCAGAAGGGCATCTTGCCGGGCTCGCCCGGCGCCGGGGTCACCAGGACGCGGTCCGGCTTGATCTCCTCGATCCGCCAGCTGGAAGCGCCCAGCAGGAAGACCTCGCCGACCCGCGACTCGTAGACCATCTCCTCGTCCAGCTCGCCGACGCGACGGCCCTTGCCCGCTTCGTCGCCCGCCAGGAAGACGCCATACAGGCCGCGATCCGGGATCGTGCCACCCGATGTGATGGCCACGACCCGCGCGTCGTTGCGGCTGGAGATGGTGTCGGCCACCCGGTCCCAGACCACGCGGGGACGCAGCTCGGCGAACTCGTCGGACGGGTAGCGGCCGGAGAGCATGTCCAGCACGCCCTCAAGCTGTTCGCGGGACAGGTCGCGGAACGGGTGCGCGCGCGTGACCAGCGCATGCAGGTCGCCGACCGACCATGCTCGATCCGCGCAGGTGGCCACGATCTGCTGCGCTAGCACGTCCAGCGGGTTGCGCGGGATTCGCGTCTCCTCGATCGCACCGTCGAGCATGCGGCGCACGACCACGGCCGCCTCCAGCAGGTCGCCGCGGTACTTCGGGAAGATCTTGCCGTTCGAGGGCGCACCCACCTGGTGACCGGCGCGACCGATGCGCTGCAGGCCGGCCGCCACGCTGGGCGGGGCCTCGATCTGGATGACGAGGTCGATGGCCCCCATGTCGATGCCCAGCTCGAGGCTGCTGGTCGCCACCAGCGCCGGCAGCCGACCGGCTTTCAGCGACTCCTCGATCTCAAGGCGTTGCTCCCGCGCGATGCTGCCGTGGTGCGCCCGGACCAGCTCCTCGCCGGCCAGCTCATTCAGCCTGGCGGCCAGTCGCTCGGCCAGGCGCCGTGAGTTGACGAAGACCAGCGTGGACCGATGCGCCCTGATCAGCTCGAGCAGCTTCGGGTGGATGGAGGGCCAGATGGAGCGCCTTCCGTCCGGTGCGGCGGCAGGACCACCCGGTTGCTCGTCAAGCTCGAGCTCCTCTCCCAGCCGGGTCATGTCCTCGACCGGGACGATCACCTCCAGCTCGAGCCGCTTTCGCTCGCCGGCGTCGACGACCTGCACCTCGCGATCGGGCCCCGATCCGACGAGGAAGGCGCCGATCGCCTCCAGCGGCCGCTGGGTCGCAGACAGGCCGATGCGCTGCGGGGCCACATCGGTCAGTGCCGCCAGCCGCTCCAGGCTGAGCGCCAGGTGGGCGCCGCGCTTGGTGCCGGCGATGGCGTGCACCTCGTCGACGATCACGTGCTCGACGCCGCGCAGCGCCTCACGCGCCTGGCTGGTCAGCATCAGGTAGAGGCTCTCCGGCGTGGTGACCAGGATGTCCGGCGGGTCCTTCACCAGCTGGCGACGGGCATCGGCGGGCGTGTCGCCGGTGCGCGCCCCGACGCGGACCTCCGGCAATGCCGTGCCGGCCCGCTCTGCGGTGCGGCGGATGCCGGCCAGTGGGGCCCGGAGGTTGCGCTCGACGTCGTAGGTGAGGGCCTTCAGCGGTGAGACATAGAGGACTCGGAGCCTGCGATCGCGCGGCCGCGGCTCATCGGCGGAGAACAGCCGGTCCAGCGTCCACAGGAATGCGGCCAGCGTCTTGCCGCTGCCGGTCGGGGCGTGCAGGAGGGTGTGGCTGCCGGCCGCAATCGCCGGCCAGCCCAGCGCCTGGGCCCGCGTCGGCTCGGCGAAGGTCTCGCTGAACCAGGTGCGGGTCGGCTCCGAGAAGGGCGCCAGCGGATCATGGGTGTCGGTCACGGCATCGGTCAGTCTATCGACGCCAGCATGGCGACTATTCCTGCCACGAATTGTCAGGTATCGGCTCCATGCAGTTAGTTGACCTTGCAACTACAGTACGGGTATGGACGACAACATTCGCCGTGCCCTGCTGCATGGGCACAGGATCGATCTGACCACCACCGGCCGCCGCACTGGCCTGCCGCGCCGTATCGAGCTCTTCTTCCACGCCATCGACGGGCGGGTGTACATCAGCGGCATGCCCGGCTTCCCGCGCAGCTGGCTGGCGAACATCCGCGCCAATCCGCGCGTCACCTTCCACCTGAAGGGGCCGATCAAGGCCGATCTGCCGGCCACCGCTCGCGAGATCACGGAGCCCAGTGAGCGACGTCGGATCATGGAGCGGGTCGCCAGCAACTGGCGTCGCACCGACGTTGACCGGATGATGGTCCAGAGCCCGCTCATCGAGGTCATCCCGGACGACCTGGCCGCCTCGGCCTAGGCCAGCCGCTCGGAGCTGCTCTTCTATCGGGCCATTTGTCACGTGGACTGGCTGCGAGGAGCTGTTTGGTCGTCTCATCGGGCCAGGCAAAGCGGGAGCGGCACGCGAATGGTCGGCTCACGCTCAGAAGTGGCCCGATAGTTCGGACAAGCTGACGCGCGAGATGGCGGTCGCGTGAACCTTGACCCGATACATCGGGCCAGCAAGGGCGTCAGCGGCCGATGCGGCCCAGGTGCGTATCCCGAAAGTCGGTTGGCAGCTTGAGGCCGTATCCCAGCGATCGGTCCATCCCGATATGCGCCACCCAGACGGCAGCCAGCAGCTGCAGCCAGGGCGTGCCAGTCCAGACGCCGATACCGAACGCAGCGAGCGCAAGGACCAGGTTGTGACCGGCGTTGTAGGA
>CBFGSY010000038.1:0-16003 GCA_965651545.1 uncultured bacterium
CTGCTGGCCGACATCCCGGCGGAGGTGCCTGTCGGTTGATGCCGCGTCCCCGGCGTGGCGCCTCGGGCGCCGGCCTCGGACTGCGCGCGCGCCCCGGTGGGCTGGGAGCGCGGCTCCGCGCACTTCTCACCGCCGGCTCGGCCACCGAGCAGACGTGGGAGGAAGTCGAGGAGGCGCTGATCGCGGCCGACTTCGGGCCGGAGGCGACGCTGGAGCTGGTCGACGCTGCTCGCACCAGAGGCGGCGGCGATCCACGCTCCGCCCTGGCCGACGTCATCCGGCAGCGGCTGCAGGCGAGCTCTGGAGCGGCGTTCGAGCTTGGGCCTGCGCCGTCGGTGATCCTGGTGGTGGGAGTCAACGGGACCGGCAAGACGACGACCATCGCCAAGCTGGCCTGGCGCCTGCGACAGGAGGGTCACAGCGTGATCCTTGCCGCTGCCGATACGTTCCGGGCGGCAGCCATCGAGCAGCTCCGCATCTGGGGCGACGAGCTGGAGGTGCCGGTCGTCGCCCAGCGGGCGGGCGCTGATCCTGGTGCTGTCGCCTTCGACGCGGTGGCGGCCGCCGAATCGAGGGGCACACAGGCGGTCATCGTCGACACCGCCGGGCGGCTGCAGAGCAAGACCCAGCTGATGGCCGAGCTCCGCAAGATCCGCGACGTGATCGCGCGCCGGCTCCCCGGCCAGCCGCGGCACGTCCTGCTGGTGCTCGACGCGAACACCGGGCAGAACGGCATCGCCCAGGCGGAGGCCTTCAGCCAGGAGGCGGGAGTGACCGGCATCGTCCTCACCAAGCTGGACGGCACGGCCAAGGGAGGCGTGGCGGTGGCGGCCGCCGACCGGCTGGGCATACCGATCCTGTTCGCGGGGATCGGCGAGGAGATCGACCAGCTGGCTCCCTTCGACGCCGATGCCTACGTGGAGTGGCTCTTCGCCGAATGAGCTGCGTGGCGGGGGAGCCGACCGCCGGAGAGCCGCTCGACGGAGGGGCATACGTCGGGAGCACATATCTGACCCGACTGCGCCGGCTGCGCGTGCCAATGCTCGCAAATGTGCCGCCGGTGGCAAGTCGCGGCCAGGAGCGGCGCAGCGCTCGGCTGGAAATTACATCCTCCGCACATTCAATCAGTTGGACGGTGTCCCCCACGGTCCGGGTGGCGCTTATGTGCTCGAGCTGTAAACGCGCAGGTCCGCCGCGACCAGCGTCCACTCGGCCGCGATTGCCGGCGGCTGAGCGCCCGCCTAGAATGGGCAGCCCCTTCCGGGCCAGCGGCCCACGGGCAATGCACCTGCATCGGTCCTGATTGAATGTTCGAGTCCCTTTCAGCACGCCTGCAGGCGGTCGCCGACCGTCTGCGTGGCAAGGCGAAGATCACCGAAGCCGACCTGGACGTGGCGCTGCGTGAGATCCGTCTCGCCCTGCTCGAGGCAGACGTCAACTTCCGCGTCGTCAAGGACTTCGTGGCCGCCGTGCGCGAGCGCGCCCTTGGCGCCGATGTGCTGAGCGGCGTCCAGCCCGGCCAGCAGGTGGTGAAGATCGTCCATGACCAGCTGGTCGACGTCCTGGGCGGGGAGCGGCATCAGCTCGCACTGGCGGCGAAGCCCGCGGTCATCATGCTGGTCGGCCTCCAGGGATCGGGCAAGACGACGACCGCCGCCAAGCTGGCCATCCGCCTGCGCAAGGATGGCCGTAAGCCGCTGCTGGTTGCCGCCGACGTGTATCGGCCGGCCGCCGTCGACCAGCTGGTGCAGCTGGGCGACCAGGTGGGGATCGAGGTTCACACGCGTCCAGTCGGCACGCCGGCCCTGGAAGTGGCGCGATCCGGCGTGGAGGGGGCGCGGCAGCGCGGGCACGACGTCGTCCTGCTGGACACCGCCGGCCGATTGCACGTCGACGAGCCGATGATGGACGAGCTGGTGCGTATCGCTGGCAATGTGACGCCCGCCGAGACGCTGCTGGTCGTCGACGCCATGACCGGCCAGGAGTCGGTCAAGGTGGCCGAGGCGTTCCACCACCGGCTGCCGGTCAGCGGCCTGGTGCTGACCAAGATGGATGGCGACGCCCGGGGCGGCGCGGCGCTCAGCATCCGCAGCGTCACCGGCCTGCCGATCAGCTTCATCGGCACCGGCGAGCGGACCGATGGCCTGGAGCCCTTCCACCCTGACCGCCTCGCCCAGCGGATCCTTGGGATGGGCGACATCCTCTCCCTCGTCGAGCGGGTCCAGGACACCGTCGACCAGCAGGAGGCAGAGCGGGTCGCGCAGCGCATGATGGAGGCCCGCTTCACGCTCGAGGACTTCCGCAGCCAACTGAACCAGGTCAAGAAGATGGGCCCCATCGGCCAGGTCCTGCAGATGATTCCAGGCGCGGGCCAGATGGCGGGTGCCGCTCAGCAAGCGGTCGACGAAGGGCACGTGAAGCGGATCGAGGCGATCATCGACTCGATGACGCCGGACGAGCGCCGACATCCAGAGCTGATCAAGGCCAGTCGCCGGCGGAGGATCGCGCTCGGCAGCGGCACCAGCACGGCCGACGTCAACCGCGTGCTCAAGCAATTCGGGGAGATGCAGAAGCTGGTGAAGCAGATCGGCAGCGGCCGGCTGCCGAACATCGGCGGGCTGCGCGGCATGCTGGGACGCTGACCGGCGTGCTCCAGCGCCTGGTCATCGCGCTGACCGCGCTCTTCACGCTGGTCGGGGCGACCGTGGTCGCCGCCTACCTGTTCGTCTTCGCAGTCGGGACCGATCGGCTCGCCCGCGCGGTTCCCGCCGACAACCCCATCTACGCGACCGTCTACCTCCAGCCGTCCACCGGGCAGAAGATGAACCTGGCCACGCTGCTGGGAAATGTGCCGGGCTTCGCCGACGCCGCCGGCCTCGACCAGAAGCTGCATGAGATCAGTGCCCGCTTCCTGGGCCAGCTCGGCATCGACTACGAGGCGGATGTGCGGCCCTGGATCGGCAACCAGCTGGCGCTCGCCGCACGGCCGGGCGCCTCGTTGGCGGAGCCAGCGCAGTGGCTGCTCCTGGTGTCGGTCAAGGACCAACTGGAGGCCGATACGGCGCTCGACCGCATCGCGCTTGCCCGCGGCCTGACCGGCGGCCCGGGCAGCTACCAGGGAGTGGAGATAACGATCGCCGATGGGATGGCCTGGGCGCTGCTCGAGGACCTGGTGATCGTCGCGCCGGATCAGGCGACGCTGACGGCCGCCCTGGACGCGGAGCTCGGGCGCCGGCCTTCGCTGGCCGACGACCCCTTCTACGTTTCCGCCATGCGTCGTCTGCCGCCCGATCACCTGGCCGCTGCTTTCGTGGAGCTGGGCGGCATCGCCGAGGCGGCCGGTGTGAGCGTCCAGATGGACGGCTACTCGACTGCCAGTGCGGTGCTGCTGGTCGAACCGGGGGGCCTGCACCTGCGGGCCGTCGCTCCGTTCGACGTCGACGCGGCCGCAACCGAGGCGCGTGAGGGGTTTGCGCTCGCCAGCGAGCCATCCAGCCTGGCGGACTGGATGCCTCCAGAGACGCAGGCGTCGGCCGTCTTCTTCCGTCTCGCGCAGGCATTCGAGGCGGTCGAGGGCGCGCTGGCCGGCGAGCCTGGTGCCGAGCAGATCACGACGGCGCTCAGCCAGCTGCGCGCGCTGGCCGCCTTCGGGCTCGGCATCAACCTTGACGACGACGTGCTGCCGCTCTTCGACTCGGAGACGGCGCTGGCCCTCACCGGGCTGACCGAGGCGATGCCCCGTGGGCAGCTCCTGCTGCGGCCGGCGGATCCGGCGGCGGCACTGGTCGCGCTGGACCGCGTGCGGCAGGCGATCGTCGCGCACGGTGGGAGTGCGACCGATCGCGCCGCCGACGGCACGACCGTCACCAGCGTCGAAATCCCGCAGGTCGGGTCGCTGGCGTGGGCAGTGACCGAGGACGTGATCGTCGCCGGCCTCGGCCACGAGGACGTGGCCGCCGCGCTCGCAGCGCGCGGCGAGGGGGGAACGCTGGCGGAGAACGCGCGCTACCGATCGGCCTGGGAGCTGGGCGACGCGCTGGGCACGACCGGCGACGCTCGCGATATCCTGCTCTCGATCGGCGCCATCGGCTTGACCGCCCCGGCGCGAGCCGATGCAACCGAAATCCACGTCGTGCTGACCGTGCGCTGAGCGCAGGACAGGCATGACAAGTAGAGGAAGAAGGACCACTTGGCAGTTCGTATCCGGCTCACCCGTGTGGGAGCCACCAAACGACCCAGCTACCGCGTGGTGGCCATCGACAGCCGGCGCCCCCGCGACGGCCGATCGCTCGAGATCCTCGGGTTCTACGACCCGCTGACCGATCCGGCGACGGTCCAGATCGACGCCGATCGGCTCAACGCCTGGATCGCCAAGGGGGCTCGTCCCTCAGACGCGGTCGGCAAGCTGATTCGCATCGCGGCCGAGGGCCCACGCCCGGCGGCTGAGAAGGCACCCGCCAAGCCGAAGGCCGCGGCCAAGCCGCGGGCGCGGAAGGCCGCGACGAAGGCTGAGGCAGCTCCAGCCGAGGCTCCGGCCAAGGCAGCCGCCGCTGACGATGCCGCCTCAGGGGAGGCAGCGACAGCGACTGAGCCTCCTGCGGCGGATGAGGCAGCTTCGCCCGCAGATGATGCGACCGACACCGCGGCAGGCGCGACGGACGAAGCATGAAGGAGTTCCTCGAGTACGTCGCCCGCTCGCTGGTCGACAACCCCGACGCAGTCCAGGTCGAGGTCGAGGAGCAGGACGACGAGGTCTCGCTGATCCTGACGGTCGAGCAGGCCGATATGGGGCGGGTCATCGGGCGCGACGGCCGAATCGCGAATGCCATCCGCAGCCTGCTGCGCGTGATGGGCACCCGCGATGGACGCCACGTCGAGCTGGAGATCGTCACCGACGAGTGAACGGCTGGCCGCCGCCCGCGTGGTCGGCGCCAAGGGACTTGCCGGTGCGATGCGGGTGGAGGTCCTTACCGATCGGCCAGAGCGTCTGAGCGAGGGTGCTCTCTTGTACGTCGAGGGCGAGACTGAGCCGCGGCGGATTGCAGAGGTCGAGCCTGGCGGACGCCTGCCGGTGATTCGGCTGGAGGACGTCGACAGTCGCGCAGGGGCCGAGACGCTGCGGGGCCGCTACCTGGAAGTAGAGGCCGACACGCTGCCCGAGGGTAGCTTCTACTGGCACCAGATCATCGGCCTGACGGTGCTTGATGAGGCCGGCGCGCGCATGGGTACCGTTGTCGAGGTCTTCCGGGCGGGCGAGAACGAGGTGTACCGAGTCGAAAGGGGCTCAGGCGGGGATCTGCTGCTGCCAGCGTTGCGCGACGTCGTGCTGGACATCAACCTCGGGGCCGGGACGATGACCGTTCGCTATGACGAGGAGGAAGTGCGCTGACGATGCTGCGCATCGAGGTGGTGACGCTCTTTCCGGAGTTGTTCGACGCGCCCCTTCGAACGTCAGTCATCGGGCGGGGGATCAAACGCGGCCTGGTGCGGGTCGCCGCCCACGACCTGCGTGAGCACGGGATCGGCAGGCACCGCTCCGTCGATGACTACCCGTATGGCGGCGGAGCGGGCATGGTCCTGCGGCCGGAGCCGCTGGCGGGGGCCGTGCAGCCGCTGCGCGACGCCGGCGCGCTGGTCGTCCTATTGGATCCAGCAGGCGAACGCCTGACCGATGCGCTGGCGCGCGAGCTGGCGGCAATGGACCACCTGGCCCTCGTCTGCGGCCGCTACGAAGGGATCGACGAGCGTGCGCGCGCGTTGGCGGACCGCGAGGTGAGCATCGGTGACTACATCCTGACCGGCGGCGAGCTGCCCGCGCTGGTGTTGATCGACGCGGTGGCGCGCCTGGTGCCCGGAGTCATTGACGAGGAGTCCTCGGCCGGTGACTCCTTCGCGACGGGCTTGCTGGAGCATCCGCAGTACACGCGCCCCGAAACGTTCGAGGGGGCGGGCGTCCCTCCGGTGCTTCTCTCCGGGAACCATGGCGAGGTCGACCGCTGGCGTCGTCGCGAGGCGCTTCGCCGCACCCTGCAACGCCGGCCCGACCTGCTGGAAACCGCACCCCTGGACGACGCCGATCGACGCATGCTCGATGAGCTGCGCGAGGAGCCGGAGTCTCGCTAGCGGCGGGCCAGCGCAATTGCGACTAACGCGCCCGGTGGCTATACTCCGCCGGTCGCGGCCGAGCCATCGGTCGCATTCTTCACGCCCGCTGCACGCCCTGCCCCTGGCTGGGCACGAATTGCCCGATAAGCCGCGGCTAAGGCCGCGATAATGAGGTCGCCCCATCATGGACGCCATCAAAGAGCTCGAGCGCGAGCAGCTCCGAAGCGACGTTCCGAAGATCGCCGCCGGGGATACCGTCCGCGTCTCGGTGAAGGTGGTCGAGGGCAACCGGGAGCGGACCCAGGTCTTCGAGGGGACGGTCATGCGCATGCGTGGCGGCGGGCTGAACCAGCAGATCACGGTGCGGCGCATCGCCTCGGGCGTCGGCGTGGAGCGGACCTTCATGGTCCATGCCCCGCGCGTCGAGAAGATCGAGGTGGTGCGTCACGGCGTCGCGCGGCGAGCGCAGCTCTACTTCCTGCGAGGCCGGGTCGGCAAGTCCGCCACCCTGCGGGAACGCCGCTGACGCGGTGACCGGTCTCGCCCCGGGATCGGTGATTCGGCGGCGCACCGCGCGCCGCAAGCCCAAGCGACCGCGCGACGCGCACATGCGCCACGATCGCTAGCTGAGATTGGCAGTGTTCAAGCGCTTCGCCGGTCTCGAAGAGGTCTCCCGGTGGTCTCTTGCAGGCCCGGTGGTGGCGGCGGCGGTGGTGCTGCCGGATCGGCACCGGATCAAGGGCCTGCGCGATAGCAAGGTCCTGACCCGATCTCGCAGGGAGGCCCTCTACGGCCAGATCCTGGATCGTGCCCATGCCGTGGGCGTTGGCTGCGTCGAGGTCGAGGTGATCGACCGCATCAACATCCTGCAGGCCACCAAGCTCGCCATGAGCCAGGCCCTGGATCGTCTGGCGCACCGGCCGGACCACCTGGTCATCGATGCCCTCAGCCTGCGCGACGTCGACCTGCCGCAGCGGCCGATCATCGACGGCGACGCGATCTGCGCCTCGATTGCCGCTGCCTCGATCGTGGCCAAGGTGACCCGCGACCGGATCTGCGCCGAGCTCGATGCTCGATACCCGGTGTACGGATTCGCGCGCAACAAGGGGTATGGCACGCGACGGCACGTCGAGGCGTTGCTCAACGAAGGTCCCTGTGAGTGGCACCGGCGCTCATTCGCGCCGCTTCGCATCCTGCTGTCCGGGGAGCAGCTGAGCCTGGACCTCATCTTCGACGACGACATGCCAACAGAGGATGATTTCGATCCGGAGGAGCTGATGGACGACGAGGAGCTGTCCATCCCGGCCTAGACCGATGCGCCGTCCCCATCGGCGCGCCAACCAGATGCTGCTCGCCTCTCGCGGAGCACCGATGCCCGATCCGCGCCACGACCTCGGTCTGCGAGCGGAGGCGGCCGCCGCCGACTGGCTGACCGGCAGGGGCTGGCATGTCCTTGCGCGGCGATGGCGATCGGCGTACGGAGAGATCGACCTCATCTGCGTCGATGACGGCGGCATGTTCGTTGCGGTGGAGGTGAAGCTGCGTCGCAGCGAGCGAGCCGGCACCGCCGCCGAGGCGGTTGACCGTCGCCGGCTGGCGAGGTTGCGCGCCAGCCTGGCCGACTACGCGCGTGGACACCACGTCGGCGGCGCTGGGCTGCGCATCGACCTGGTGACCGTCACGCCGGCCGGCCATGGCTGGCGACTGAGGCGGATGGCCGGCGTCGACGGCTGGTGAGCGCCGATCAGCGGCGGAACATCGCCTGCAAGTTCAGGATCGAGGCGATGTACGGCTGCGAGACCGGGTAGATGCCGTGCCGATCGGTCCCGGCCTGGCCCTGGTAGTAGGCGGCCAGAGCCAGCTTTCGGCTCCCGCCATATCGGTGAAGGTAGTGCCGCAACAGGCGAATGCCGGCGCGCACGTTGCTGCGTGGGTCCCAGAGGTTGACCGGCCCTCCGAGCATGGTCGCCGCCACCCAATCGGCGGTCGACGGAAGCAGCTGCATCACGCCGATGGCACCGGCGGGCGAGACCACCCGCGGCTGCCAGCCAGACTCCTGCCAGGCGACGGCCAGGGCGAACGGCCTGGGCAGGTGCTGACGGCGCGCCTCGGCGGAGATCAGGCGGCGCATCGCCGCCCGCTGGCCGACGAGCAGCCTCATGCTGGGCGGCATGGCGCTGGGCGCGGTCGCGTGGCCACCACCCCCTGGGCGGGCGCGGCCACGGCCGGGGATGCGCAGCACGTCACCGGCGCGAATAAACGATGGATCGGCGATGCCGTTCACGTATGCGATCCAGTCGACGCTGACCCGATAGGCCACGGCGATGCCGGAGAGCGTCTCTCCGGGCCGGACGTGGTGCTCGCGGAAGGCCCGATGGCGCCGGGGGTTCGGACCGGCCCCTCGGCCTCCATGACGGTCGCGGCCATCGCGAATGCGCAGCAGCTGTCCCGCGTAGATACGTGACGGATCGCTGATTCCGTTCCGGAGCGCAATGGCCCCGATCGTCGTCAGGTAGCGAGCCGCGATGGCGGTCAGCGTCTCACCGTAGTCCACGCGGTGGGTGACAAGACGCTTGCTCCGCCCGCCGCGTCGAGGCTCGGCGCCAAGTCGCAGCAGCTGACCGGCGAAGATGCGATCCGGATCGGCCAGGCCATTGAGGGCCATCAGTCGCGCAACGCTGATACCGTGCTCGACCGCGATCTGGCTCAGGGTTTGGCCAGGCTGTACGACAATCACCCGGTCGTTGGCACTTGCGGCGGGGACGCTCACCGAGCCGGCGATGATCGTCATTGCCAGCGCCCCTGCCATGACGAGTGCGTGAGGTCGGATCGACATCGGTCCCCTGGTTGGATCTGCGTTGTCATAAGCGCGCGGAAGGCGAGCGTCCGCCCACGACGGCAGGCCGATGCTAGGAGGCCGGCGTGATGGGTCAAGGTACGAGCGGGTGGGCTTGGGGTACTTCGGTACCGTTGTGTCGGGGCCCGCGCCAGAGAGGTCCGCAGCCTGAGCGTGCTATACTTCGCGCCGGTTCGAAGCCGGCAGCGATGCCCGGTGGACCTGCTTATCCCACCACACACGCTCGCGGATCCCGCGATCCACGGTGCCCGACGCGTCTGACGCACGGGTCGATCGACGGGAGTCGAGGCGGGCGGAGGAACAACCGGAGGTATCCCTTGGCTGCCACTTCCATGAAGCAGCTGCTCGAGGCGGGCGTCCACTTCGGACACCAGACTCGCCGCTGGAATCCCAAGATGCGCCCCTACATCTTCGCGGAGCGCAACGGGATCCACATCATCGACCTGGCCCAGACGGTCACCCGGCTGGAGGCCGCCCTGCAGTTCATCGGCGACACGGTCCGTCGTGGAGACAGCATCCTCTTCGTCGGCACCAAGAAGCAGGCCCAGGAGGCCGTCGCCGCCGAGGCCGAGCGCTGCGGCCAGCATTACGTCAACAACCGATGGCTCGGCGGCATGCTGACCAACTTCATGACCATCAAGCGCCGCATCCAGCGCCTCGAGGCGCTCGAGGCGCGTCGCGAGGCGGGCGAGTTCGAGCGCCTGACCAAGAAGGAAGCCAGCAAGCTGACCGAGGAGATCGAAAAGCTCAACGCCGCGCTGGGCGGCATTCGGCGCATGCGCCGGCTGCCGGGCGCCGTGTTCGTGGTCGACCCGCATCGAGAGTCGATCGCCGTGGCCGAGGCACGCCGGCTCGAGGTCCCGATCGTGGCCATGACCGACACCAACTGCGATCCGGACCTGATCGACTGGATCATCCCGGCCAACGACGACGCCATCCGTTCGGTACGCCTCATCTGCGAGCAGGTCGCCGATGCGGTCCTTGCGGCGCAGCAGGAGCGCCAGGCGAGGCTGGACGAGGAATTCGAACAGGCCGAGGCCCTGCCCCCGGTCGACGAGGCCGCGCTGGCAGGCGAGGCCGATTACTCGGCCGCCCTGGCGGCCGGCGAGGCGCTCATCTTCGAGCCCGAGCCGGAGGAGGACGAGGAGGAGGAGCGACGCGCCCGAGCGCGCCGTGCCGCCGAGGCCGCAGAGGAAGAGAACGAGATCGAAGTCGACACCGCCGCCGAGCGGGGTTCGTGAAGGAACGTTGGAAGAGATGACCCAGACCGCGATGATCAAGCCAGAGGATGTCAAGCAGCTGCGCGAACAGACGGGCGCCGGCATCATGGACTGCAAGCGAGCGCTCGAGGAGAGCGGCGGCGACGTGGAGAAGGCCACCGCCTGGCTGCGCGCCAAGGGCCTCTCAACGGCTGCCAAGAAGGCCGGCCGCGCGGCCCGCGAGGGCATCGTTGCCAGCTACATCCACCACGGTGCGCGGCTCGGCGTGCTGCTCGAGCTCAACTGCGAGACCGACTTCGTCGCGCGCACCGACGACTTCCAGCAGCTCGCCCGCGAGCTGGCCATGCAGGTGGCCGGACTCGGCCCGCTGTACGTCAGCCGCGACGACGTCCCCGCCGAGACGTTGGAGGAGAAGCGCCGCGACTTCTCCGCGGAGGCGGAGATGGACGGCCGACCGGCAGATCGGATCCCGGACATCGTCGAGGGCAAGCTCAACAAGTGGCTGGAGTCGGTCACCCTGCTGGAGCAGCCCTACCGGGACACGGATCGCAAGGTCGGTGACCTCATCACCGAGAAGATCGCCCTGTTGGGCGAGAACATCCGGGTGGCGCGCTTCGAGCGCATGGCGGTCGGCGAGACCGCGGACGATCGGGGCGCCGAGGAGGCCGCCTAGGTGCCGGACGGCGCCGGCCCCGCCCCTGCGCGATATCGGCGGGTCCTGCTCAAGCTGTCCGGCGAGGCCCTGATGGGCCCGCGCCAGTACGGGATCGACCCGGAGGTGGCGCGGGATATCGCCGGCCAGGTGGCGGAAGCGAGGAAGGCCGCAGAGGTCGAGATCGCCATCGTCGTTGGTGGCGGCAACATCTTTCGTGGCCTGTCCGCCGCGGCGACCGGCATGGACCGATCGACCGCCGACTACATGGGCATGCTGGCCACTGTCATGAACGGCCTGGCCATCCAGGATGCCCTGGAGCAGGCCGGCTACCCGACGCGCGTCCTCTCAGCCATCGCCATGCCGGAGATCTGCGAGCCCTACATCCGCCGCCGTGCCGTACGCCACCTGGAGAAGGGTCGAGCGGTGGTGATGGTGGCCGGCACCGGCAACCCCTATTTCACGACCGATACCGCCGCCACGCTGCGCGCCGTCGAGATCGGCGCCGAGGTGATCCTCAAGGCCACCCGCGTGGACGGGGTGTACGATGCCGACCCGGAAAAGGAGCCGGACGCCAGGCGCTACAGCCAGATCACCTACACGGACCTGCTGGCAAACCGGCTGGAGGCGCTGGACGCGACCGCGGTCAGCCTGGCCATGGACAATGAGATGCCGATCGTCGTCTTCGACATGACGCAGCCGGGCAACATCGCGCGCGCCGTGCGCGGCGAGTCGATCGGAACCCTGATCGCCGGAGAAGTGGCATGACGCACGAGGCACTGTCCGCCGCCGAGCCCAAGATGCAGCGCGCCATCGAGGCGATGGAACGTGATTTCGCCGCGATCCGCACCGGGCGCGCGTCGACGGCCCTGGTCGAGCGCATCCCCATCGACTATTACGGCACCGCCACGCCGCTGAACCAGATTGCCGGCATCAGCACCCCGGATCCGCACCTCATCGTGATCCAGCCATGGGACCGATCGGTCCTGTCGGCGATCGAGAAGGCGATCACGAAGAGCGACATCGGCCTGGTGCCGAACGTCGATGGCACCGTGGTCCGGCTCAACGTGCCGCCGCTCACCGAGGAGCGACGCAAGGAGATGGTCAAGCAGGTCCGGCGACGCGCCGAGGAGGCGCGGGTCGAGATCCGCAACCACCGTCGCGAGGCCGCGGACCACCTGAAGCGCGCCCTGCGCGATGGCGACCTGTCCGAGGACGAGGAGCACCGCGAGCTCGACCTGCTGCAGCGGCTGACCGACCGGCACGTGGAGGCCGTCGACGCCCGGGCCGAGCGCAAAGAAGCGGAAGTGATGGAAGTCTGAGGACGCCCTCGTGAGAGAGCGCCCGAGACACGTCGCGATCATCATGGATGGCAACCGGCGCTGGGCTGCCAGCCGCGGGCTGCCGAGCATTGCCGGCCATGTCAAGGGCGTCGAGGCGATCGTCCCCATCGTCCGCCTCGCGCCGGACCGCGGCATCGAGGTCCTCTCCCTGTACGTCTTCAGCCAGGAGAACTGGCGGCGTCCCGATGAGGAGGTGGCCGGCCTGTTCGGGCTGATCGACGGGGCCGTGCGTCAGTACACCGACGAGCTGGTGGAGCAGGGCGTGCGGGTGCGGGTCATCGGCCGGCTCCACGAGGCACCGGTGGACATCCAGCGATCGATTCGCGCCGCGGAGGAGAGGACGCGGGACGGAAGCCGCATGGCCCTGAACATCGCCTTCAACTACTCCGGGCGCAGCGAGATCGTGGACGCGGTACGGGCCCTCATCGCGGCCGGCGTGCCGGCGCACGAGATCGACGAGGAGCGGCTCGCCCAGCACCTGTACACCGCCGGGCAGCCCGACCCTGACCTCATCATCCGGACCGGCGCCGAGCAGCGCACGAGCAACTTCCTGCTCTGGCAGGGTGCCTATGCCGAGCTCGTCTTCTGCGCGACCCTGTGGCCCGACTTCAGCGAGGCGGACCTGGACGCCGCCATCGCCGAGTTCACCCTTCGCCAGCGTCGCTACGGGGCCTGACCGCGGATGCTCGCCACTCGCGTGCTGACCGCCGCCGTGCTTGCGCCGCTGGTCGTGGTGGTGTCGCTGCTCGGCGAGCCGTGGCTGTCGCTGCTGATCGGCCTGATCGTCTTCCTCGCGCTGGTCGAGGTGATCGGGCTGCTGGACGCGGGCGGCTTTGCCCCTCCACAGGTCCTGATGCTGGCGCTGGGCATCGCCGTCGCCGGCGCCACCCTGATCGCCGCCAACCAGGCGGTGGTGGGATCGCTGCTGTCGGCGCTGCTGGCGACGACCGTCCTGCCGGGCCTGCCAATCGTGACCTTCGCGGCGGCCGTCCTCGTCCTGGCGGTCGCCAGCTTCACGCGAGGTGACCCGCGCGATGGCTTCATCACCTGGGCCACCGCTGTCTTCGGCATCGCCTACGTTGGGCTGCTGGCGCCGTTCGTGGCCGTGGTGGCGCACCTCGGCCCGGCTGACGGCAGTGCCGCCACCAGCGTCGGCGGCCTCGGCCTTCGGGCCGGAGCTGCGTGGATGATCCTCCTGCTGCTGGTGGTATGGGCCTATGACACCGGCGCCTATCTGACCGGCCGCTGGCTCGGTCGCAGGCGCCTGATCGATCACGTCAGCCCGTCGAAGACGCTGGAGGGCATGGCCGGAGGCCTCGTCACCGCCACCCTGGCGGCAGGCATCGGCGCCTGGCTGGTCGGCCTGGCACCGTGGCATCCACTGGTGCTGGGACCGCTCATCGGCCTGGCGGCGCAGGCTGGCGATCTGGCCGAATCCCTGCTGAAGCGGGCCGCCGGACGCAAGGAATCGGGCTTCCTGATTCCCGGACACGGCGGGATGCTCGATCGCATCGACTCGTTCCTGTTCGCCGCGCCGGCGCTGGCCGGCTATGCGCTGCTGGTGGTCGGCGCCGGCACGTGATCGGCGTCGTTGTCCTCGGCTCCACCGGCTCGATCGGTCGCCAGGCGCTGGAGGTGGTGGCAGCGCACCCGGACCGGTTCCGGGTGGTCGGCCTGGCCTCTGGCAGCCACGCCGCCGACCTGGTCCGCCAGGCGTCCGAATGGCCCGATGCGCGTGCCTGGCTGGAGGACGGCGCGACCAGCGACCTGCCGCCGGACCGTTGGGCAGCGGGAGGACTCGAGGAGCTGGCCACGCTGCCTGGCGCGGACATCGTGCTGGTGGCCACCACCGGCATGGCGGCGCTGCCAGCGGTGCTGGCGGCTCTGTCTTCTGGCCGTCGCGTGGCGCTGGCCAACAAGGAGACCCTGGTGACCGGCGGCCACCTGGTGACCGCAGCTCTCGATGCGGCCGGTGGCGACCCGCTGGATCGGCTGCGGCCCGTCGACAGCGAGCACTCGGCCATCTGGCAGTGCCTGCTCGGGGAACGCATCGAGGACGTGCGGCGTCTGGTGCTCACCGCCTCGGGCGGGCCGTTTCGCGACCGGGCGCCGGCTGAGCTGGGGAACGTCACCCCGGAGGAGGCGCTGGCGCATCCGACCTGGCGGATGGGCCCGAAGATCACGATCGATTCGGCAACCCTGGTCAACAAGGCATTCGAGGCGATCGAGGCGAAATGGCTCTACCGACTCGCGTACCCTAGGATTGACGCAGTGATCCATCCCCGCAGCGTCGTGCACTCGCTGGTCGAGTTCACCGACGGCTCCTACAAGGCACAGCTCGGGATTCCGGATATGCGCCTTCCCATCCAGTACGCGCTCAGCCACCCCGAGCGCATGCCGTCACCCGCCCGGCAGGCCGGGCCGGAGGAGTGGGGCGCTCTGGAATTCAGCCGGCTCGACCCTGAGCGGTATCCGGCCTACGCCGTCGTTCGGACGGCTGCCGAGGCGGGCGGCAACCGTGGGACCATCCTCAATGCCGCCGACGAGGTGGCGGTCGCGGCCTTCCTCGATGGCACGCTGGCCTTTAACCGCATCGCCGACACCATCGGGCAGGCGGTGGACCGATGGGGGACCGATGTCGAGCCCACGCTCGAGGAGATCACCGCGCTGGACGCGGAGGTCCGTGGGTCGCTGGGGGCGCAGCTCGCTGCCGGTGGCGCCGCCTGATGGACGTCGTCTGGACCGTCCTGGCGTTCATCGGGGTCCTGGTCGTCCTGGTGCTCGTCCACGAGCTCGGCCACTTCGTGGCCGCCAAGCTGGCGGGCATCACCGTCCAGGAGTTCGGGATTGGCTTCCCGCCGCGCATCACCTCGGTCGTCCGCGGCGGCACGCGCTACTCGCTGAATGCGCTCCCGTTGGGTGGCTTCGTGAAGATGCTGGGCGAGGACGGGGACATCGAGGCGAAGAAGATGCGCGAGCGCGGCCTTTCGGAGGCTGCTATTGAATCCGCCATGGCCGGCGCCTTCAACCGAAAGCCGATCTGGGTGCGCATCGCCGTGCTGCTGGCTGGCGTCCTCATGAACTTCCTGCTCGCCGGCGTGCTGTTCTCCCTCGCGCTGGCGATGCCGATTCCGGAGGGGCGCGGGCCACTGACGGTCACGACGGTGCAGGAGGACAGCCCGGCAGAGGGCGTGCTGCAGGTCGGTGACGTGATCGTCGCCGCCGACGGGCGGCGCTTTGAGCAATCTGCGGACCTGACAGCCTACATTCGAGGTCAGGCGGGCAGCCAGGTGATTCTCGAGGTCCTGCGAGACGGGAATCTCACCTCGATCCGGGTCGTTCCGCGTTCGCTGAGCGACGAGGATCGGGCGCGCGGCAAGGGCGCGGTTGGCTTCAGCTACGAGCCGGAGAGCTTCGTCGAGGTGCCCTCGGATGTGTCCGGCCCGCTCGACGCATTGGGCCGCGGCTTCTTTGCCGCCAGCGACCTTGCGTGGCGGATACCCGGAGGCATCGTCGAGGCGGTGGGCGGCCTGCTTGGCCTCAACGACAGCTCCGGCGCAGTCGGCCCGATCGGCATCGCCGAGGAAACCGGTCGCCAGCTCGAGGCTCCGCTCGTCAGCCAGCTGCTGTTCCTTGGCCTTCTGTCGGTCAACCTGGCGGTCCTGAACGTGCTTCCCTTCCCGCCGCTCGACGGTGGCCGGATCGCGGTCGTCCTGGTCGAAGCCCTGCGCAGACGCCGCCTACCGGCCGAGCGCGAGGCGTTGATCTACCTCACCGGCTTCATGGTGCTCATCCTGCTCGTCATCCTGATCTCGATCCAGGACGT
>CBFGSY010000039.1:0-15651 GCA_965651545.1 uncultured bacterium
AGGGCGATCTTCAGGCCTTCCAGGATGTGCGCCCGCTCCTGCGCCCTGGCCAGGTCGAACTCGGTGCGCCGCCGGATGACCTCCCTCCGGTAGCCGATGTAGTGCTCGAGCATCCGCTTGAGCCCCAGCGTCTGCGGCTGCCCGTCGACCAGGGCCAGCATGTTGGCGCTGAAGCTGGTCTGGAGGGCCGTGTGCTTGAAGAGCTGCTGCATCACGGTGTGTGGCGAGCCGTCGCGTTTCACCTCGACCACGATCCGCATGCCGGTCCTGTCGCTTTCGTCGCGAATGTCGCTCACATCGGTGATGCGCTTGGAGCCGACCAGCTCCGCCATCTTCTCGATGAGCGTGGTCTTGTTGACCTGGTACGGCAGCTCGGTGACCACGACGGACATGCGGCCGGGGCGCGTCTCCTCGAAGGACACCTGGCCACGCATGATCACGCGCCCGCGGCCCGTGGCGTACATGTGGCGGATGACGTCGACGCGCTCCTTCTCGCCGGTGATCGAGTTGCGCTGGTCCTCGAAGCGGAAGATCGTCCCGCCGGTCGGGAAGTCCGGTCCTCTGACGATCTCCGACAGCTCGTCCACGGTCAGCTCCGGGTTGTCGATCAGGGCCGTGACCGCCGCGGCGATCTCGTTCAGGTTGTGCGGCGGGATGTTGGTCGCCATCCCGACCGCGATGCCCGATGACCCGTTCAGCAGCAGGTTCGGCAGGCGTCCCGGCAGCACGGTCGGCTCGCGCAGCCGGCCGTCGTAGTTGTCGACGAAGTCGACGGTCTCCTTCTCGATGTCGGCCAGCAGCTCGTCGGTGATCGAGGCCATCCGTGCCTCGGTGTAGCGCATGGCGGCCGGCGGGTCGCCATCGATCGAGCCGAAGTTGCCCTGCCCGTCGACCAGCGGGTAGCGAAGGCTGAAGTCCTGGCCGAGACGAACCAGAGTGTCGTAGAGCGCCAGGTCGCCGTGGGGGTGGTACTTGGCCATCGCCTCGCCGACCACGCCGGCGCACTTGCGGTAGGCGGCGGTCGAGCGCAGCCCCATCTCGTGCATCGTGTACAGGATCCGCCGATGCACCGGCTTCAACCCGTCGCGTACATCGGGCAGCGCGCGGGCGACGATGACGCTCATGGCGTAGTCGATGTACGCCGAGCGCATCTCCTCTTCGATCGCCACGGGCCGGACGGTGCCGGCGCTGCCCATCTCCATCGGTTCCTCTGCTTACGTCGTCGTTTGTGTCGGTTCTGTCGCCGTCGGGCGTGGCCGCGACATGTACCGCTCCTTCAGGTTCGCCTTCTGGCTCGGCGTCGCACCCAGGAAGCGGCCGCTCGCCTGCGCCACGATCCGACCGTCCGCGCCGCGGACCTCACCGCGCACGTGATAGATCCGGCGCCGGCGCTGCTCGACCCAGGCACGGGCTTCGAGCCGCTCGGACGGGTCCGCCGGCGAGCGGAAGCGGATGTTCATCTCGGCGGTGACTGCCCACGAGTCGTAGCTCGACGGCGCCCACGCCATCACCTCGTCGAGCAGCGTGGCCAGCAGGCCGCCGTGGACCTTGTCCTCCCAGCCGACGTAGTCGGCGCTCGGCGTCCAGGTCGTGGACGCCGTACCATCGCCGAGCTCGATGTGCAGGCGCATGCCGATCGGGTTCTGATCGCCGCAGGCGAAGCAGTTGTGATCGGCGAAGGCGTAGCGCCGCCCGTCGCTGCCGACGATCGAGCGGCTGTTGCCGATGGAGCGGCTGGCCTGGCGCCGAGCCTCGCTCGTCACCATCCGTCTTCCTCGTCGTCCCAGCGGCCATCGTCCAGGAAATCGTCGTCCCTACCGCGCCGCAGGCACTGGTCGGCGATCGCCAGCGCGAAGGCATGGCTCACCGCGTAGCCGTCACGCAGGAAGTTCACCGCCTCGCGGCGATCGCCCACGCCGTTGGCCTCCAGCAGTTCGCACCACTCGTCGAGCTTGCGTCCGGTCTTGGCCTCGACCTGGCGGATGTCGGCAACATGTCGGCTGGGCATCGGTCTGTTAGCTCCCGGCTGCTAGAAGTCCAGGTTGCGGACCTTGCGGGCCTCGCCACGGATGAAGTCGCGTCGCGGCTCGACGCGCTCGCCCATCAGGGTGCTGAACACCTCATCGGCCTCGGCGGCATCTCCGACCGAGACCCTCAGCAGCGTCCTCGTGTCTGGGTTCATGGTCGTCTCCCAGAGCTGGTCGGCGTTCATCTCGCCCAGCCCCTTGAAGCGCTGGACGGTGATGTTCTTGGTCTTGCCCTCGCGTGAGAGCTCCTTCATCGCCTGGTCGCGCTCCTGCTCGTCCTTCGCGTAGCGCGTCACCTTGCCGGTGCTCACGCGGTACAGCGGCGGCTGGCACAGGTAGAGGAACCCCTGGTCGATCACGTCGGGCATGTGGCGGAAGAAGAAGGTCAGCAGCAGCGTGCTGATGTGGGCGCCATCGACATCGGCGTCGCTCAGCAGGCAGATACGGTGGTAGCGCAGCTTGGTGATGTCGAAGGTGTCGCCGATGCCGGTGCCCAGCGCGATGATCAGCGGCCTGATCTTCTCGCTGGACAGCACCTTGTCCAGGCGCGCCTTCTCGACGTTCAGCATCTTGCCGAACATGGGAAGCACGGCCTGGAAGCGTCGATCTCGACCCTGCTTGGCGGATCCGCCGGCGGAGTCGCCCTCCACGATGTAGAGCTCACTGCGCGCCGGGTCACGCTCCTGGCAGTCTGCGAGCTTTCCGGGCAGCGCCATCCCGTCCAGCGCCCCCTTGCGTATGACGAGGTCGCGCGCCTTGCGCGCCGCCTCGCGCGCTCGGGCGGCGGTGACGCTCTTCTCGATGATGCGACGCCCGTCGGCCGGGTTCTCCTCCAGGTGCTGGATGATCCCCTCGGTGACAACGCGCTGGACGATGCCCTTCACGTCCGCATTCCCGAGCTTGGCCTTGGTCTGCCCCTCGAACTGCGGATCGGTGAGCTTGACGCTGATGACTGCCGTGAGACCCTCACGCACGTCGTCACCGGTGAGGTTGGCGTCCTTCTCTGACATGGTCGACGACTTGCGCGCCCAGTCGTTCAGCGATCCGGTGAGTGCCGCGCGGAAGCCGGCCACGTGCGTGCCACCGTCGACGGTGTGGATGTTGTTGGCAAAGGCAAGCACGTTCTCCGCGAAGCCGTCGTTGTACTGCAGCGCGACCTCGACGCTGGTGCCTTCCACGATCCGCTCGACGTGGATCGGCTTCGGGTTCAGCACATCACGACGCCGGTTCAGGTGCCGCACGAAGCTGGTGACGCCGCCCTCGAAGTAGAAGTTCTTCTCACGGTCGGCGCGCTCGTCGCGCAGCCGAATCCAGACCCCCTTGTTCAGGTACGCGCTCTCGCGCAGCCGGGTGGCGATCGTCTCCCACGAGTAATCGAGAGTCTCGAAAATGGTCGGATCGGCGCTGAAGATCGTTCGCGTACCGTGGCGCCGGTCCCAACCTGGGTCCAACCCCTTGTTCGCCTCCGCCTGACCGCCACTCTGCCGAACGCGTCCGACGGGGGTGCCACCGTCGTGATACTCCTGCAGGTAGCGCTTGCTATCGCGCAGCACCTCCACCCGCATGCGTGACGCGAGCGCGTTGACCACGCTCACACCAACGCCGTGCAGGCCGCCGGACACCTTGTATCCGCCGCCGCCGAACTTACCGCCCGCGTGGAGCACCGTGTGCACGACTTCCAGCGCGTCCTTGCCGCTCGCGTGCTTGCCGACCGGGATGCCGCGGCCATCGTCCACGACCTCGACGCTTCCATCGGCATGCAGCGTGACGTCGATGCGGGTGGCGACATTGGCCATCGCCTCGTCGATGCTGTTGTCGACGACCTCCCAGACGAGCTGGTGCAGGCCACGCTCGTCGGTCGAGCCGATGTACATGCCGGGGCGCTTGCGGACGGCCTGCAGCCCTTCCAGCACCTGGATGTTGGCTGCGGTGTAGTCCCGCGACGCCTTCGTGCGACGTGTCCTGCCGGCGGGTTGGACCGTCATCGAGCCTCCTCGGCCCGCGACGGCTCAGGGACCGATGCGTCCACCGGGATCGGCTGAGCGTCGCCGATTGGCGCGGACCCCGTCACGCCCCTGGTGATGATGGCGTAGATCCGGTCCAGCTCCTCGTCGCTGTAGAAGTCGATGACCAGGCGGCCGCCCTTGCGGGTTCGGACGATCCCGACCTTGGTGGCGAGGATGCCCCGCAGGTGGGCCTCGAGATCTGCCAGATCGTCGCTCAACGCTCGCTTGGCACGCGCCGGCCCCGCGTCGCGCTTGCGGCGGACCAGCTCCTCCGTCTGACGCACCGAGAGTTGCCGATCCAGCACGACCTGCAGCACGGCTCGCTGCAACTCAGGGATGGTCAAGGCAGCCAACGCGCGGCCGTGGCCTTCGCTGATGCGACCTTCGATGATTGCTTCGCGGGTCTCCGGCGCCAGGTCGAGCAGCCGCAGCGCGTTGCTGATGGCGACGCGGCTCTTGCCGACTCGCTGGGCAACCGCCTCGTGCGTCAGCCCGAAGCCGTCGATGAGCTCCCGGTAGGCGGACGCCTCCTCGATTGGGTTCAGGTCGGCGCGCTGCACGTTCTCGACGAGCGCGAGCTCGAGGAGCTCGTTCGCCGTCGAGTCTCGTATGACCGCCGGGATCTGGGTCAGGCCCGCCATGCGAGCCGCGCGCAGCCGCCGCTCTCCTGCGATCAGGTCGTAGCCGCCGGTGGCGCTGCCCCGCACCACGATGGGCTGGATCACGCCGTGCGTCGCGATTGAGGCCGCCAGCTCCGCGAGTTCCTCCTCGCCAAATGCGCTGCGCGGCTGGTAGGGGTTGCGCTGCACCAGCTCGATAGGAACCTCGGCGGCCGGCGCCTCGGTGGCGCGCGGGATCAGCGCGTCCAGGCCCCTGCCCAGGCCGAATGACTTAGCCACGGGCTGCCACCTCGACCGCCAGGCTGCCGTACGCCTCTGCGCCTCGCGACGAAGGGTCGTACAGGGCGATTGGCAGGCCATGGCTGGGCGCCTCGGACAGGCGCACCGTTCGCGGCACGACCGTGTCGTACACCGTGCCGTTCATGTGACGCCGCACCTCAGCCGCGACCTGTGCCGAGAGCTTCGTGCGCCGGTCATACATGGTCAGCACCACTCCCTCCAGCTCCAGGCGCGGGTTCAGGCTCGCCCGCACCAGGCGGATCGTATTCACCAGTTGGCTCAGGCCCTCCAGGGCGTAGTACTCGGTCTGGATCGGTATCAGCACTCCATCGGCCGCCGTCAGCGCGTTCACCGTCAACAGGCCCAATGACGGCGGGCAGTCGATCAGCACCCGCCGGTAGCGTCCGTTCAAATCTCCCAGCGCCGCCGCCAGTCGCCGCTCGCGCGCGGCGGTGCCCACCAGCTCGACCTCTGCGCCCGACAGCGCCGGTGCCGACGGCAGGACGTCCAGGCCGTCGATCGACGTGCCCACGATCAGCTCGCCGACCGGGGCGCGATCGATGAGCGCGTCATAAATTGACGATTCCAGCGCTCGCCGGTCGATTCCCAGGCCGCTGGTCGCATTGCCCTGGGGATCCAGGTCGATGACGAGCGTCGGTGTTCCGGAGAGGGCCAGGTACGCCGCCAGATTGACCACGGTCGTCGTTTTGCCGACGCCGCCCTTCTGGTTTGTGCAGGCGGTAACTCTGACCACGAACGCTCCGCAACGAGTTCAGACGGCAGCCTGAATTCTACCAGTTTGGCCGCTTATCGGTCGGTTATCGGCGTCTTATCGGGGCCGGATGTTTCACGTGAAAACGCCGCTCGCTGACCGGTGCGATCTGGCACCTCGGTATACTCGGAGGGTCGCTGCAGACGGGCTGCAGCACGCCTTTCAACCCCTCTGGCAGCCCGACGGGGAATTGACATCAGCTACACAAGCGTCCTCCTGGCCGTGGTGGTTGGCATCGCGCACGCTGGGCTCGCACCCGAGATCGAGATTGGAGGCGTGCGCCCCAACCTGATCCTGGTGGCCGTCGTACTGGTGACGGCATTGCTCGGATTCGGGCCCGGGGTCGTGTGGGCGTTTGCCGGGGGGCTGACGGCGAACCTGATTTCGACCACCCCGCTGGGCACCATCCCGCTGAGCCTGCTGCTGGTGAGCGCCCTGGTGGCCGGTGGCGACCGGTTGTTCGGTCGGCTGACTTGGCTGTACCCGATCCTGGCGGCATTCGCCGGCAGCATGCTGGCCGACCTGGTGATCGTGGGCGTCTTCCGTCTGCTGTCCGACGCGGTGAGCGTCGGCGTGCCGATTGAGCTCATGTTGCCAGCGGCCGTCCTGAACGCGGGGATTGCTGGCCTGCTCCTGTATCCAGCTCGCGTGCTGACCCGCCGACTGGTCCTGGAGGAGAAGCCCGCGTGGTGACCGCTGGTGGCTGACCTCAACGAGGGCCGGCTCGACCTGCCTCGATCGGGCGCCCGGTTCATTGCCTTCGGCGTCGCCGCCGCGCTGCTGTTCGCGGTTCTTGGCGGTCGGTTGTTCCAGCTGCAAGTGGTCCGCGGCGACCAGTACGCTGCTCAGGCAGTTGCCACCCGCACGATCGAGGTTCCGCTCCGTTCGCCTCGAGGTCTCGTCTTCGACCGCGCGGGCAGGCCGGTCGTGGTCAACGTCCCGTCGTGGACCGTGAAGGCGCGAAAGGCGGACCTGCCGGCAGATGGCGTCGGCCGCATCCTGCGGCGCATCGCAGAGATCACCGGGGCACCCGTTGCCGCCCTGCGAAGCCGTCTCGCCGCGCACCAGGGTTCGCCGTTCGAGCTCGTCCCGCTGCAACGCGGCGTTACCAGGCGGGCGGCCCTGCTGCTTGGAGAGGAGGCCCAGGCCCTGCCGGGCGTCGTCGTCGAGGTGGAGCCGGTTCGCCGCTATCTCAACGAGCGGGGCCGAACGGATGGGCAGCTGCTGTCGCACGTCCTCGGTTATGTGGGGCCGGTGAACCTGACCGAATTCCAGGATCTCGCCGATGACGGTTACCTGCGGGACGACCTTATCGGACGGGCCGGCATCGAGGCGAGCTTCGAAAAGGAGCTCCGCGGGACCTACGGGACCGAGCTGTGGGAGCGCGACGCCCAGGGGCGGCCGATCAAGACCATCCGCACCCTCGAAGAGCCAGTCGCCGGCAAGAACCTGATGCTCACGATCGACGCGCGGATGCAGCGCATCGCAACGAGATCCCTGCAGTGGGGCATGCGCGTGGCCGGCCTCGACCAGGGCGTGACCGTTGTCATGGACCCGCAGACCGGCGAGGTGCTGGCAATGGTCTCGCTGCCGGCCTACGACAACAACAAGTTCGCCGGCGGCATCAGCGCGGCCGACTACAACGTCTACCTCAACGACCCGGCCAAGCCGTTGCGCAACCACGCGATCGCCGACATCTTCCCGCCTGGCTCGACGTTCAAGCTGGTGACCGGCCTGGCCGCCTTGGAGGAAGGTGTCACCACCACCTCGCGGATCTGGCCGACCTATGGCTGCTACCAGATCCCAGATGCTCCTAGGGGCCAGTGCCTGTTCGACTGGAACCACGCCGGCTTCGGGCCGCTCAGCATGATCGACGCCTTCGCCGTGAGCTCGGACACGTTCTTCTACCAGATGGCAGTGGCTCTCGGCGTGGATGCCCTGGAGCATTGGGCCAACCGGCTGGGCTTCGCCGAGCTATCCGGAATCCGGCTGCCCGGGGAGGCTGCTGGGATCATGGCCAGCCGGGAGTGGGCACGCTCGCAGGGCCGCGATGACGTCTTCACCGGCGAGCTCGCTCAGGCGGGCATCGGCCAGAACGTGGTGGCGGTGACGCCGCTGCAGCTGATCAATGCCTACGCGGCTCTGGCGAACGGTGGCGATCTGATGAGGCCGATGATCGTCCGCGGCGAGACCGATGCCCAGGGCAGGCTGATCAAGAAGTACGAGCCGCACCTGATCCGTCGGCTGGGCGCCAGCTACGCCAACCTGCAGACCATGCGCGTCGGCGCGCGCGAGGTCGTGACCTCTGGACACGCCTACAACATCCGTGACCTCGACCTGCCCGGCGCGCTGTCCGGCAAGACCGGTACCGCGGAGTTCGGGACGCCGGGCCGCAATGGCGTCCTGCCCTTCCACTCCTGGTTCGTGGCCTACCTACCCTCGCAAGCGGGCGGCACTGACGCCGATATCGCCATCGCGACCTTCTCCTATTCGGCGGTCGTGCCGGGCAACGTGTCGCTGGAAGTGGTCAAGTACTTCCTGCAGGAGTGGTACGAGCTCGACCAGGACCTGCGCCTCGATCCGCGCGACTTCTCGCTGGTGGCGGCCAACTGATGGGCGCGGCCGCCGTCACTACAACACTTGTTGACAAGGTGCGCGCCCGGCGCTGGCGCGCGTTCGACCCGCAGCTGTTCCTCTACATGCTGCTGCTGATCGCCTTCGGGGTGGTGATGGGCTACTCGGCCAGCTTCACCGATACCGGTGCGGCCGGGGGGCTGTCGCAATCGGTCAAGACCCTTATCTGGACCTCCATCGGCCTCTGCATCTTCTTCGTGGCGGCCAGCGTCGACTATCACTGGCTGCAGACGCTCACCGTCCCGATCTACGCGGTCGTGCTGGGCCTGCTGACGCTGACCATGCTGGTCGGGACGAACCTGTTCGGCGCGCAGATGTCGATCACCGTTGCGGGCCTTGACTTCCAGTTCAGCGAGGTCAGCAAGGTGCTGATGATCGTGGTGCTGGCCAGCTTCCTGTCCAGCCGCCGGGAGCGGATCGGCAAGCTGTCGACGCTGGTGGGCGCCGGCCTGCTGATGGCCATCCCGACCCTGCTGGTCTTCAAGCAGCCGGACCTTGGGACCGCGCTGGTGTTCGTGGCCATCCTGATCGGCATGCTCTTCATGAGTGGCGCCAGCATCGGCTGGATGGGCGTGCTCGCCGGCCTGACGGTGGCGGCGGCGCCGCTGGTGGTGCAGTCGCTGCAGGAGTACCAGCGGGCGCGGCTCTTCTGCTTCCTGAACCCGGCCGCCGACCCACAGGGTGCCTGCTACCAGCTGGTCCAGGCGCTGAACGCGGTCGGCTCCGGAGGGCTGTTCGGCCGGGGCCTGACGGCAGGTCCCCAGAACCAGCTGGGCTACCTGCCGGTGCAGTCGACCGACTTCATCTTCACCGTGGTGGCCGAGGAGCTCGGCTTCGTCGGCAGCATGATCCTGCTCGGCCTCTTCGCGCTGCTGATATGGCGGATCCTGGTCATCGGCTGGGGATCGCGCGATGCGCTTGGCATGATGGTCGCCACCGGCCTGGCCAGCATGCTGCTCTTCCAGATCATGGTGAACATCGGGATGGTGATCGGCATCATGCCGGTCACCGGCATTCCGCTGCCGTTCGTGACCTACGGCGGCTCGTCGATGATCTCGCTGCTGTTCGGGATGGGCATCCTGCAGTCAGTGCGCATGCACGCACGGAAGCCAACGTTCTAGGATCTGGGCCGCGCGCTCGGGTCTCTGCCGCGCGCGAAGCCTGCCAAATGTTCCCCCGCGGCAGCTATGCAAGGTCGATAGGTCACGGGAGTGCCCGGCCGAGCGTGAACCTCGCACGCAACTTCCGCCAGATTTGCGCGACGCGACCGATCTGGCCAGATCTGAGGGGCCCTATCTGACATAGGTGCCGCATGGCGAAAGAGTGGCCAGATTCGGAGCCGAGGCTCACGCGGCTGGCTAGTCGGTGGCAGCCTTTGCCGCAGGCGCCGATGGCTCCTTGGCCTCGGGTTCCGAAGGGGGCTCGGCCCCGGGTTCGGGTTCGGATTCGGGCTCGGCCGGGGGTATCGGCTTAACCGGCGGCTTGGCCGGAGCGGCGACCGCGAACGCCAGCTCGGGCGTCTCGCCGTTCAGGCGCCGGAAGGTGTACTGGTACAGGTCCCGACCCAGGGCGACGGTCGGCGCGGCCAGGATGGCGCCGCCGATCCCGAATAGCGCGCCCCCGGCCACCAGCGCCAGGATCATGACCGCCGGATGCAGCTTCACCGCGTCACCGATCACCTTAGGCACAAGGAGGTTGTTCTCCAGCTGCTGGATGGCCGTGTAGACGACGACGGCCGCCAGGGCGGCCGCGGGGCTGATGGTCAGGCCGATCAGGATGGCAGGCACGGCGGCGATGATCGGGCCGATGATCGGGAACCACTCGAGCACGCCGGCGATCAGGGCGAGGACCAGCGTGAACTCGCCGAACTCGCCGAACCCGACGAGCGTCAGGATGGTGATGCCGATGGCGGTCGCCACGAAGATCGCGACGCCAAGCAGCAGCTGCCCGCGCACCCATCGGCCACCGACGCCGGCGAAGAGCGCCATGACATTGCGCGCGTCAGCTCGCCAGCCTTCGGGCAGCGACCGCTCCACAGCGCCCGGCAGGGCCTCGCGGTCCCTCAGCACGAAGAAGAGCCAGACCGGGATCACGACCAGGCCGACCACGAAGCCCGCCGTGCGCAGCACGGTGGAGACGGCGGGGCCAAGGATCTCCTGGATGGCCTGGCCAAGCGCCTGCTCGGCGCTGCGGATCGATTCGTCCAGGGTGGCCCGCAGCTCCGGCGGCAGCGGAAGTGACTGGTACCACTCGACCACCCCGCGCTGCACGTTCGAGATCGCCGAGCCCAGCTCCGGCAGCTGGGTGATGAAGTCGCGTGTCTGGCTGGCGATCGGCGGGATGGCGAAGGCGATCAGCGCCCACACCAGCGCCACCAGGCCGGCATAGCAGATGAGGACACCGCCCCATCGCGGCACGCTCCAGCGCTCGAGACGGGTGACGAGGGGATCGAGGATGAAGGCCAGCGCGGCGCCGATGAAGAAGGCCGGCAGCGCCCCGCGGGCGGACCACAGTGCCCAGACGACCAGCACGCCGATAAGGAGCACGAACAGGCCGAGCCGATGGCGCCGAAGCGTCGCCAGGAGTTCCGCCATTTGATCCACGGTACCATCAGGGGCCGATGACCGACCGTTCCACCGACCAGGTGCCGCGGCAACGCTGGCAGATCCTGTTCTCGCGTCACGAGCCCGCTCTCAGGCTGCGCCAGGCCGAGCTGCTGGCCGAGTTCGAGCGTGCGTTTCGCGAGGCCGGCCTGCCACTGTCGGTGAGCAATGCCGCGCGCCCGCGGGCGCGCATGAAGTTCGCGGCCAACCTGCCGGTGGGCGTGGAGCTGCGCGGTGAGGTTCTCGAGGTTTACTTCGACGAGCTGGTTCCGTTGGCGACCATCCAGTCGGCCGGCGAGCTGCTCCCCGAGGGCGTCGAGCTCGTCGATGCCCGCGAGGTATGGCACGGCTTCCCGTCCGCCGCGTCGCAGCTGCGAGCCGCGGAATACGAGATCGAGCTTCGTTCCACGGCAGACAAGCCGGTCACCAGCGACGAGCTGCGCGGCGCGGTCGTGCGCCTGCTGGCAGCACCGAGGCTGCTCGGGAAGCGTCGCCGCGGCGAGTCCGAGCGGCGCGTCGACTCGGGAGCGCGCGACCTGCGCCCCTATGTCGAGGACGTGGAAGTGCTCGAGGTCGACGAGGCCGCGCATTCGGCACGCCTGCGGATGGTGCTGCGCCTCGACCCCAGCGGAGCCGGCCGGCCCGAGGACGTTGTGGCGGCGCTGGGCCTGCCGGTCACGCACAGATCAGCGGTGCGCACGAGGCTGCTCTTCGTTGACACTCCCCCTATCGCCCGGTAGACTCCTCGCCCCGTGGGTCGGTCGTCGGCCTGCCTTGCTGTGCGTCGCGCGCAGCTCGCAATCTTGCATTCCACCAGCCCTTCGGAGAACGCCATGTATGCCGTCGTGAGCAGCGGCGGGAAGCAGTACCGGGTTGAGTCCGGGAGCACGGTCCTGATGGAGCGGCTCTCGTCCCAGCCTGGTTCGTCGATCCTGTTCGACCGCGTCCTGCTCATCGGCGACGATGACGAGGTGACGGTCGGGACCCCGGTGGTATCCGGCGCCTCCGTGAGCGGCACGGTCCTCGGCGAGGAGCTGGGGCCCAAGCTGGTCATCTTCAAGTTCAAGCAGAAGGTCAAGTACAGGCGTCGCACCGGCCATCGCCAGCACCTAGTTCGTGTCCGAATCGACGAGATCAAGGCCGAGGGTCGTTCGAAGGCACGATCTCGCGCCGCAACCCAGGAGCCCGCGCAAGAGGACGCCGTCGGGGCGCCGGAGAAGCCACGTACCAGCCGAGCTCGCACCGCCAAGGCGAAGGCGGAGGCACCGGTCCCGGCGAAGACGGAGGCATCGGCCCAAGCGGAACCGGCGGATGAGAAGCCGAAGGCGCGACGGCGGGCACCGGCCAAGCCCAAGGCCGAGAAGGCCGAGAAGGCCGAGAAGGCCGAGGAGTAATCAGACATGGCACACAAGAAGGCCGGCAGCAGCAGCAAGAACGGGCGCGACAGCGTCGGGCAGCGGCTGGGCGTGAAGCGCGGCGATGGCCAGCAGATCAATGCCGGCACCATCATCGTCCGCCAGCGCGGCAGCACCTTCAACGCGGGCGACAACGTCGGCATGGGGCGCGACTACACGCTCTTCGCCACGGCTGACGGCAAGGTCAAGTTCAGCCACCAGTCCCGAGACAAGAAGCGCGTCAGCGTGGTGGTGGAATGAAGGCCGAGATCCATCCCAAGTACCATCAGGCGGAGGTGCACTGCGTCGGCTGCGGCACCACGTTTACGGTCGGCTCGACGGCCGAGTCGATCCGCGTCGAGGTCTGCTCCAATTGCCATCCGTTCTACACCGGGACCCAGAACATCGTCGACACCGCCGGCCAGGTCGAGCGGTTCCAGCGACGCATGGAGCGGGCCAAGCGCTGACCGCCGTCGGCGCCAGTGATGAGATGCGCCGACAGGTGAGCGGCTGGCGAGCGCTGCTCGCCCCGCACCTCGTCTTCCTGATCCCCGAGCTGCTGATGGCGGCCGGCCCGTTCGTGATCCAGACGGTCGCGCGCGCCGGCCGTCCCGCATTCCGCATGCCGGACTTCTTCTACGGAGGCCAGGCCCTGATCGAGGGCGTCATGATGCGCGGCCGCACGACTGTCGCCATGAGCGTGCGGCCGCCCAGCGGCGAGGTCCTCACCATCTCAGAACCGCTGCCCCGCGCGCTGCAGCATGGCCCCCTGCTCAAGGTGCCGTTCGTCCGCGGCCTGTTCGTGCTCTACGAGGCGCTGGTGCTGGGGACGCGGATGCTGATGCGCTCGGCCTCGATCGCCGCCGAGGGCGAGGACATCCAGATCAGCCGCGGCATGATGATCGGCACCATGATCTTCTCCCTCGGCTTCGCCGTGGGAATCTTCTTCCTGCTGCCCCTCTTCCTCTCGACGTTCGCCGATGACGCCACCGAGTCCGACCTGCTGGCCAACATCTTCGAGGGCGTGATTCGACTGGCGATCTTCGTCGGCTACATCTTTCTGATCGGCCTGATGAATGACATCAGGCGGGTCTTCGCCTACCACGGAGCGGAGCACAAGGCGATCAGCGCCCACGAGGCGCAGCGCCCGCTGACTCCCGACGAGGTCGACCAGTTCTCGACCGCGCACACCCGCTGCGGAACGACTTTCCTGCTGATCGTGGTCGTGATCAGCATCTTCTTCTTCAGCCTCATCCCGCGTGCCGGCGTGCCACTCCCGCTGCTCTTCCTGTCGCGCGTCGCGCTGGTGCCGCTCATCGCATCGGTCAGCTATGAGCTCGTGCGATTCGGGGCCAGCCACTATGGCAACCGGCTGGTTCGCGCCATCTACCAGCCCGGACTTTGGCTCCAGTCGCTAACCACCCGGCCACCGGATCGCGGCATGCTGGAGGTGAGCATCGCCTCCCTGGAGTCGTGCCTGGAGGCCGATCGCACGGCGGGCACCCCAAAGGTCGAGCCGACGGCCGACGTGGTGGATCCGAGCGCCGGCGTCCTCCCGTAGGGGACGGACCGATGATCGAGCGCCTGCGCGAGATCGAGGCCCGCTACGAGTCGCTCGCCGCAGAGATGGCATCGCCTGGCCTGGAGGTGGCGCGATTGACCGAGCTGGGCCGGGAGCTCGCCAGGTTGGAGCCGATCGTCATAACTAGCGGTGAGTGGCTGTCCGTGCAGGATGCCAGCCGCTCGCCGACCGCTATGGCTGATGACCCGGACACCGAGGTGCGCGCCAGGGCGCGCGACGAGCTGGAGACGTTGCGCGGCCGTCACGACGAGGTGGAGGCTGAGCTCCATCGGCTCCTGGTACCTCGCGACCCGAACGACGACCGCAACGTCATCCTGGAGGTGCGCGCCGGGACCGGCGGCGACGAGGCCGCCCTGTTCGCTGCCGACCTGTACCGCATGTACGCCCGCTACGCCGATACGCGGCGCTGGAGGATGGAGCTGCTCTCCTCGTCGGAGAGCGGGACCGGCGGCTTCAAGGAGGCGATCGCCGAAGTGACCGGCGCCGGCGCCTACTCGCGCCTGAAGTACGAGAGCGGCGTCCACCGCGTCCAGCGCGTGCCGGTCACCGAGGCGTCCGGCCGGATCCACACCTCGACCGCCACCGTCAGCGTGCTGCCGGAGGCTGACGAGGTGGAGGTCAACATCCCGGACAAGGACCTGCGGGTCGACGTCTATCGGTCCAGCGGCCCCGGCGGCCAGAGCGTGAACACCACCGACAGCGCGGTGCGCATCACGCATCTCCCCACCGGGTTGGTGGTTGCCATCCAGGACGAGAAGAGCCAGCACAAGAACAAGGCCAAGGCGATGGCCGTCCTGCGCGCCCGCCTGCTCGAGATGGAGGAGCAGCGGCTCGCCGAGGAGCGCGGCGAGCAGCGCCGTTCGCAGGTCGGCAGCGGCGAACGGGCGGAGAAGATCCGAACCTACAACTTCCCCGATGACCGGGTCACCGATCACCGCATCGGCCTCACCGTCCACAACCTGCCCGGCCTCCTGCAGGGCGATCTGGACCGGCTGGTGGATCCTCTGGCCGAGGCGGACCAGGCGGCTCGCCTGGCGAGCGTCGACGGTGACGGAGAAGGGTGAGGATGGCTTCGCAGACCGCGGTTGGCGGCTCAGGCGCCGGCTCTCTGGTGCTGAACGTCGCACGTACGCTGCGGGGCGCGGGCTCGCCATCGGCGCGGCTCGACGCGGAGCTGTTGGTGAGCCACGCCTTCGGACGCGACCGGTCGTGGCTGCACGCGCATCCCGAGGCCGAGCTGGACGATGCGGAGAGGGAGCGCCTTTCTGGCTGGGTCGAGCGCCGCGCGGCCGGCGAGCCGGTCGCCTACATCCGCGGCTTCAAGGAGTGGTTCTCGCTGCGGATCCTCACCGACAGGCGGGCGCTGATCCCGCGTCCGGAGACTGAGCTGCTGACCGAGACCGCCATCGCCGAGATCGCAGCCCGGCTGGTCGACGACGATGCGCCGGACGCTCCGATCGCGGCCTGGGAGGTGGGGACCGGGAGCGGCGCGGTGGCGGTGGCGCTGGCCCTTCGCTTCCGGACCTCGCTGGCGCTCGGACGGCTCCGGCTGGGCGCCACCGACCTGTCACCGGAGGCGCTGGAGCTGGCCGAGGAGAACCTTGTCGCGCATGGAGTCGATGGCCTGCTTGGCCTTGGATGCGGCGACCTGCTGGAGCCGCCGGTGCTCCCGGCGCCGCTGAGGCCGGACGTGATCGTCGCCAATCTGCCGTACGTGACCAGCGCCGAGGTCGC
>CBFGSY010000040.1:0-15599 GCA_965651545.1 uncultured bacterium
GCGACGGCAGGTGGGGTGGCGGATACGCCGCCGGATGGGAACCTGGCACTGGCGGGGGCGCTGCTCGACGGCCGCCTGGACGTTCCCTACAACGCCGTGGCCGAGCTGGCGCCCGTGGGCGACCGGTGGTACGTGCCGTTTCCGCCGGTGCCCGCGCTGACCTACGTGCCGGTGGCAGCGCTGACCGGTTACGAGCCGTGGGGGTCGAAGCTGCTCTCGCACGTCATGCCGGCCGTCGCCGGCGGGGTGGTGGTGGGTTTGGGCTTCCTGCTGCTGTCGCGGCTGGGCGTGTCACGGCGGTCGGCGCTGTGGATCACCGCCGGGCTCGCGACGTCGACCTTGTGGTGGGCAGCCACCGAGGGTGGCACCTGGTACTACGCCCACGTCCTGGGGTTGCTGTTCTCGATCGGCGGGATGCTGCTCGCGGTGCGTGGGCGGATGCCACTCGCCGCGGGGCTCCTCCTGGGTCTGGCGGCCGGATGTCGATTACCGATGGCATTGCTGCTGCCGCTCTTCTTCTATTGGTACCCCACCTTCAGGCCGCGCGTGCTGCTGCTGGACGGCGCCGCCGTCGTGGCGGCCGGCGTGATCGCATACAACTGGGCGCGCTTCGGGTCGCCGGTCGACTTCGGCTACGCACGGATCATGAGCCTGTTCCAGGAGGGCGGAACCGTCCTGGAGGAGTCGTGGTTTGCCGATGGTCTCGTGAACGTCGCCTACATCCCGCGCTCGATCGGCGCGATGCTGCTGTCGGGGTACACCGTCGTGCCCGACTTCCCCTACCTGAGACCAAGCATCAGCGCCCTGTCGCTGGCCATCTCCGCACCGATCTACCTGCTGGCCGTCCGTGCCCCGCGCTCGATCCTGGCGCTGGTCGCCTGGATCACGGTCGCGCTGGTCCTGCTGCCGGACCTGGCGCACGGCTCGTGGGGCTTCTGGCAGTACGGCTATCGGTTCATCCTGGACGCCGCGCCGGCGCTGCTCGTGCTGTTGGCGCTCGCCTATCCGCAGCGCGAGTCGTGGGCGGTGCGGATGGCAGTGGTGATCGGGGCGGCGGCGACCGCCTACGGGCTTTGGACGATCAAGGTGCTGAACTTCGTCGACGGCCGGCTGCCATTCCTCTCGTAAGCCCTGCCCAGCACGGCGCTGGCGCCCCGCGGGTCAATCCGCCACGCGTCTGCGGACGTAGTGACGCTTAGCGCACAACGATGGCGTGATTGATGCTGTCATTTTGGCGCAGCGGCCGGCTCGCGGAGCATCGGGTCCGTGCCGGCCAAACCCAGGAGGTTGGGCCTTGAGCGAGGAAAGTCTCTACAACCGTATAGGTGGCGTATTCGCCATCGCCGCCGTCATCGACAAGTTCAGCGACGACGTCGTCAAGAACCCGATCGTCGGACAGCAATCGGAGAATCCGAACCTGCGCGAGTGGCATACCAAACAACTCGATCGGCTGCCCGGCCTGAAGTTCATGCGCACGCTCTGGGTCTGCAACGTGGCCGGCGGCCCCTTCGAGTACGTCGGCACCGAGCCGGGAGCGACGCCGATCGGCCTGGAGAACGCCCACCGTGAGTTCCGGATCACCCCCGAGGAGTTCGATGAGGTGGCCGCGGAGCTCGGGCGAACGCTGGACGCCGTGGGCGTGCCGGAGCGTGAGAAGGGTGAGGTGCTGGCAGCATTCGCCGCCCACAAGGCAGAGGTGACCGAGGGATCGATGGCCGCGGCCTGAGCCGCGTCAGCCGCCTGGCAGGGCTTGGCGGAGCTCGCGCAGCCGATACCAGAACCGATCCGTCACGAGGTCATAGAGCCCCGGGTGGCGCAGTGGCGTGCCGCCGAACGTGCGTTTGAAGTCACTGAAGCCCTTCCATGCCGGATCCGCATCCGGATCGTCGGGCTCGACGACGCCCCACATGTCGACGGCCTGACAGCCATCGGCGGCGAGGGTGCGGAGCATCTCGGCCATGACCGCGTGCGACCCGTAGTTGTGCTTGTACCGCTCCTCGCGGAGAAGGGCGCCATACAGGTAGTAGGCGCGGTGGCCCAGCCGCGGAAAGGCCATGGTGGCGATGGGGACGTCGTCGACGCGGGCGATGCCCATGTACCAGCCGCCTGAAGCGGCGAACTCGGTGGCGAGGCGGGTCAGGAACTCGGGCGAGCGGACGCGAAAATCGGCGTGCCCGGCGACATCGGTCAGGAGGGCGTGCAAGACCGAAATGTCCGATTTCCCAGGTTCACGCGATATCTTGACCTTCGTTCCCTCGCGGACGGCGCGTTTCGAGAGGCGGCGGCCGTCGGCGTGCCACGAGGCCTCCAGCTGCTCCTCGCCCCCGACCAGGTTCACGATGCGAGTGCTGGGCGCCTGGAGATCGGGGGCCTTGCGCAGGTTGTGCTCTACGGCAAGGGACGCGAACTCGGCCGCCTCGCCTCCATCGGCGCGCGGATCCATCTTCACGACCAGCGCCCGCTCCTTGCGGGCGAGCGTGCGCAGGCCCTGGATCAGCCAGGCAAAGATCCGATCCGCGTCCGGGGCGGACCGATCCCAGAGCGGCCCGTGCGGAATGTAGGCGACCTTTCTGCCGAAGCCTGCGGTCCGCATGAGCACCTGCGCCACGCCGCGAATCCGGCCGCCATCCTCGACCAGGATGCGCTTCGGATGCTCACCCGCGAGCGCGGTGCATTCACCCCAGCCCCACGCCTGGAGCAGGTCACCCTCAGGGCGTCCGGTGACGAAGGCGTCCCAGGATCGTCGGTCAGTGTCATCGGCTCGCCGGGCTATGGGTGGCAACGTTCGGTCAGCTGCTCGGATCCGGGGCGTCGACGCTGACGGCAATCACGAGGGAGTCCCCTTCTCGTTCTCGGCGATGCGGGCCTTCACCAGCTTCGTGACCAGGTCGGGCGGGATCGGCTGATCGGGCGTGAAGCCGACGGTGCCCTTGGTCGTCTTGAATCCCCTCAGCTCGGCCGCGTGGGCTTCCATCACCTCCGGGCTCTGGACGTGGAACGAGCAGTGGTTCCTGGCCGCGGAGTAGCTGACCAGGTTCTTGCCGTCCAGCCGAAACATCGGCACGCCGTAGTTGATCAGCTCGGTCGCGCCGGGAGCGGCGGCGCGGATCGTCCTGCGCAGATCCTCCAATGCCGCTCGCTTGTCGGGCGGGACTGACTCCAGGAAGTCTGCGACGCTGGCAGCGACGGGGCTCATTCGGTCACAGCCTCCAGCGAGTGGCGCCGTGCGGCTCACCCGAGGAGAACGCGAAGATCCTGTGTGGCCTCATCGCGTACACGTCCCAGGGCGGTGGCCCGGCGCTCGGGGCGCTGTATTCGTGCCAGAAGGCGCCATCACGCACTTCCGGGCCCCAATCCTTGAAGAGCTCGGCGATGCGGCGCAGCTCGGCATCGTCTCGAACGATCCGGGCCTCACCCTCGGCCACAACGTCCGTCCGCGGCGCCGCCACGGTAATCACGCAGTACGGGTCGCGGGCGAGGTTCTTCGACTTCTGCGTCCCGGCCCCGGACGTGAAATAGAACGTGCCGTCGTGCCAGACGATGCCAACGGGCACGACGTGCGGGCGGCCATTTGCGCTGGTGGTGGCCAGCCAGTAGCGGCCGGCAGCGTCGAGCGCGTCCAGATCGCGCGTGCTGTAGAGGCTCTCCACCACGCGATCCCACTTCAGAGGCGCCGAGCCATAGCCGTCGAGGTTCTTCTGGTCCGCTGGATGGATCTCAATCATCGGGGCTCCTCCAGTCGTCTGCTCATTCATCCGAGCCAGCAAGCCGGCGGCCAGAAAGCCGCAGCCTAACTCGCTGCGCGACGCCGTAGGCCGGCAGCGCGAGGCTGAGGGCGGTGTGCTCCGCCCGCTTGAGGGGCAGGTCCCGAGCGCCGACGTAGTCGACCTGTCGACCGCCGAACCCTTCCTTGAACTGGGCGATGCCGCCGGTGGCCAGTCCCCACATGTCGTAGACGGCGAAGCCTCGCTCCTTGAAGCCGATGATGGAGGCCCACTTGAGCAGGTAGTTGGCGCGCGACTCGGCACCGACATCGGTCATCCCGCCGAAGGCCTCCGCCGCCCGATCGCCAACCGTGAAATGGAAGAGCGTTGCCAGGCGCTCGCCGTCGCGGGAGGCGAAGGCAAGGCTGGCGTGGCCGGCCGGCGCGAAGAGCTGCCACACGCGCTCGTAGTAGGTAGGCGCCCGCGCCACGAAGCCGGCGCGCTCGGCAGTGTAGCTGTAGATCCGGTAGAAGTCGTCGAGGGCACCGGGGGCGGTCGCCGCGTCCGTCGGCTTGTCGAACAGCTCGATCGTGATCCCCTCCCGCTCGGCCTTTGCCACGTACTGGCGGTGCTTGCGCTTGAGGGCTGCTCGCAGCTCGTCCTCGGACAGGCCCAGGTCGATGACGCGCGTCCGCCCGGGTTGGACCCTGGCGGTCGCCCGCCAGGGATCGGCCAGGAGCGCCTGGCCGAATGGCGATTCGGCCGTCGCCTCGGGATCGACCTTGACGGTGGCGACGCCATGCGTGCGGGCCAGCGAGCGGAGGGCGGCCGTCAGGGCGTCGCGGACGATCGGTTCGTCCAGGTGCCCTACCGGACCGCGGGGGATGTAGGCGAGTCGCCAGCCGACGAGCGGAACGCGCCGCAGCAGCACCTGCGCGACCGCTGCCGGCGGGCCCTTCGGATCCTCGCCAACCGCTACCCGGAAGGCGTGCCAGCCGAACCCCTCGCGCAGCTCGCCCCACTCCCAGAGCTGCGGGAAGCTCCGATATGGCGCCGACTCAACGAAACCGTTCCAGGCATCGCGATCATTCACTCGCCAGGCGCGCAGCTCAGGCATGAATGCCTCCGTAGCCGGCATCGCGCAGCGCGCGACGCGCCACCTCCTTCTCGTCCCACCACCGTCCCTCGGTCCCGTAGATGATCGTCTTCTCGTGCCCCTTTCCGGCCAGCAGGACCACGTCGCCGTCATATGCCAGGCCGATGGCGTGGCGGATCGCAGCCGTACGGTCGTCGATGACGAACAGGGTCTCGCCATCGCGGGCGCCGGCCGCGCGCGCCCCCTCCGCGATCGCCTGGTTGATCTGCCGCGGCTCCTCCAGGCGCGGGTCCTCGTCGGTGACGATGGTGACGTCAGCCAGCTGGGCGGAGACGCGGCCCATGGCAGGTCGCTGGATCGGATCCCGCTCCCCCGCCGCCCCGAAGACGGCGTTGACCCGCTGGCCCGCCAGCGGCCTCAGCACCTGGAGGACCTTGGCAAGCGAGTCGGCCGTATGGGCGTAGTCGACGATCACGCCGAAGGGCTGGCCGAGGTCGACGGCCTCCATCCGGCCGGGCACGCCAGACACGTCCCCGAGGGCGCGGGCAGCCACGTCCAGGTCGACATCCTCGGCGCTGGCGAGCGCCATGACCGCCAGCGCGTTGTGGACGTTGAAGCTGCCCGGCAGCTGCAGGTTGACGCGCCCGGACCACTCACCGATGTCGACCGTGAAGCTCGTGCCGTTTGGCCGCGGATCGACCGCGGACGCCCGCACATCGGCCTCGTCGTCCAGCGCGTAGGTGATGACCCGTCCAGCTGCCGCCGCCTGGTAGTAGTCGATCGATGGGTCGTCGGCGTTCAGGATCGAGATCGGAACCTGCTGGAAGAGCAGGGCCTTGGCGGCCCGGTAGTTGCCGAGCGATCCGTGGAACTCGAGATGCTCGCTGGTCAGGTTGGTGAGGACGCCGACGTCGAACTTCGTCCCCCGCGTGCGCGACAGCGCCAGCCCGTGGCTGGTCGCCTCCATGACAACCGAGTCGTTGCCCGCCTCGACCATGCCGGCCAGCAGCTCCTGCAGCTCGAGCGCTTCCGGCGTCGTGTTGCGATCCTGGTTCGGCGCGCGCTCGTCGCCGATGCCCACCTCCACCGTGCCGACCAGGCCGGGGCGGCGTCCCGCGGCGCGCAGAACGGCCGCCGCCAGGAAGCAGGTCGTCGTCTTGCCGTCGGTGCCGGTGACGCCGATCACGTGCAGCTTTCGCGATGGATGATCGAACCAGGCGGCGGCGGCATCGGCCAATGCGTCGCGGGAGCGGCCGACCACCAGCTGCGGCACGCTGACGTCCGGCAGCTCCCGTTCGACAACGATTGCCAACGCGCCGGCGGCCACGGCCTGCGGCGCGAAATCATGCCCGTCGACGTGCACCCCGGGAACGGCGAAGAACAGCGTCCCTGGTTCCACGCTGCGCGAGTCGTACGCCAGGGCAAGGATCTCGCCCACCGGCAGGCCGAGCACCCGCTCCGGCCCGATGACGTCTGCCAGCTCACCGAGCTGCATGCTGCGCGGCACTCAGCTGTCCTTGGATCGGATCCGTCCGATCAGAGCGCGAAGGAGGCCGCGGCCGTCCTCCGCCATCCGACGCATGCGGTAAAGCGTTGGATCGACCACCACGTCCCAGCTGCCGGCCCAGCTCACAGGACGCCCGCCGAAGCCCTTCTTGAAGAGTCCCACTCCATACCATGGATGCTCCGGGGTGGCATCCTCCGGGGCGATGCCCCACAAGTCGTGGACGCGGCAGCCGGCGTCGCGCGCGTGGCGCATCATCGCCCACTGCAGCGCATACGACGCGTAACGCTTCGGCTCGCCCTTCTCCTCTCGACGCGAGCCCGCGAAGAGGTAGAAGGAGCGGTCGCCCTCGATGACCAGCATGCCGCTGGCCAGCAGCTGCTCGCCCAGGCGCGCCTCGAAGATGACGGCTCGTCCGGCACTGGCCAGCCCGCGCCAGGCGGTGCGGTAGCGCTGCAGGATCGGCTTCGGAAAGCCTGCCCGGCGCTGTGTCTCCAGGACCAGGCCATGGAGCGCGTCGATGGCCGCAACGTCGCCCGCGTCGGTGATCGCGGTGATCACCACGCCCTCGCGCTGGGCGCGGCGCACGGCGTAGCGCGTGTCCTTGTCGAAGCCGGCCAGCATCGTCTCGTCGTCGGCCAGCTCCACGAGTCGGGTCTGGCCCACCTGCAGGCCCGCCGGCTCGTGGCGCAGTCGATGGAACGGACGAAGCTGCGGACTGTCGGACTCGAGCCTGGGCTCGAGCTTGATTGCCAGGGCGCCGTCACGCCGCGCCGCCTCCCGCAGGCCGATCGCGACGGCTCGCACACGCTCTGCCGCCCGCGGGTGGCCATAGTCGAGGACCGGCCCGTGCGGCACGTACCAGAAGCTGCGCCCCAGGGGCAGTCGTCGGACCTGGGCGGCGGCGATGGCCAATGGCTCGCCGTCGTCCTCGGCGATGAAGCGCCGCTGGGGTTGGCCATCGAAAGCGGCGACATCGGCCCATGCCCAGTCGTGCAGGAAGTCGCCCGCGCCGGTTGCGGCCAGGAAGTCCTGCCAGGCCGCGTGGTCACCCTCGGTCGCGGCACGCACCCTGATCATGCCGGCTGGCTCCGGCGGCGGGTCAACAGGGAGCGCATCAGGCCGATCTCCGGCGACTTCAGGGCCGACGCGACCAGCAGGTAGATCGCCGCGCCGGCCGCCGTCAGCACCGCCAGAACCACCAGCCGCGTCAGGCCACCCTCCAGCGCAGCCGGCACCCAGCCACGCACGAGGGTGAGGCCGCCAAGCATCAGCAGGGCCGCTGCAACGGCCGCCACGGTCGCCCGCCCGGCAGACTGAAGCACCTCGCCCTCCTGCACCGACTCGATTCGCTGATGCAGCGCGAGCATCAGGCCGATCACCTCGAGCACGGAGCTGATCGAGAGTGCAAGCGCCAGGCCCTCCACGCCCATCGGCCCAACCAGCCAGACCATCAACGGCACGTTGATCGCCACCGCGATGATCGCCCACAGCACCGGCGTTCGCGTGTCCTGCATCGCGTAGAAGGCGCGCGTCAGGACGTGCACCACGATGTGGCCGACCAGGCCGATCGAGAAGAAGACCAGCGCGCCCGCGGTGCGATCGGCCGACTCTTGGCTGAAGAGGCCGTACTGGAAGAAGACAGCTGCGATCGGTCCGGCCAGCACGATCATGGTTGCCGTCAGCGGGGCCGCCAGGAAGATCAAGACCCGCATGCTGGTGGCCACCTGCCGTCGCATCTCCGGCAGCCGTCCGAGCGCCGCATCCCGGCTCAGGGTCGGGAAGAGGGCGACCGCCACGCTGACGCCCAGCACGCCAACGGGTAGCTGGCTGAGCTGGAAGGCGTAGTTGTAGGCGGTGACGCTGCCGGCCACGAGGCCGGAGGCGAGCACGGTGGAGACGATGAAGTTCACCTGCCCGGCCGCCAGGCCCAGCATGCGCGGCCCCATCAGCCACACCACCTTGCGGACGCCAGGATGGCCCAGGCCGATGGACAGGTCATAGCGCTGCCCCACGCGGCCCAGCTGCGGAAGCTGGATGACCAGGTGGGCCAGCGACCCGAGGGCCACGCCGATCGCCAGCCCTTCGACGCCCATGATCGGCGCCAGGAAGATCGCGGCGCCGATGATGGCCAGGTTGTAGGCCAGCGGCGCCACGGCCGGCACCGCGAAGCGTTCGTACGAGTTCAGGATGCCGCTGACCACCGCCCCCATCCCGATCAGCACCGGGCTGAGCAGCATGATCCGCGTGAGGCGAACCGTCAGCTCGGTGGTCTGCGGGTCGAAGCCAGGGGCGACGATGGGGATCAGCAGGTCGGCGAAGATGGCCATCAGCAGGCTCAGCCCGGCCAGGGCGATGATGACCAGGTTGATGACGCTGCTGGCGAGTCGCCAAGCCTCCACCTCCTGGCCACGGGCGCGGTAGCTGGAGAAGACCGGGATCAGGGCGGCGCTAAGCGCACCGGCCACCACGAGCTGGAAGATGGCATCCGGAATGCGGAACGCCGCGAAATAGGCGTCCAGTTCCCTGCTGGCTCCGAACTGCGAGCCGATCACCAGCAGCCGCACCCAGCCGAGCAGCCGGCTGGCCAGCGCTGCCACGGTCAGGATCAGGCTGGCCTGTGCCAGGACTCGCGCGGTGCTGGGACCCGGTGGCTCCGGCGGTAGCGGCGGTTCCGGTGTCGATCCCTCCCGCTGCTCAGCGCTCACCGGCCGCCGCCGCCCGCGTCGCCCCGCCCGGCGCGCGGGTGCGCCGATCGGTAGGCGCTGCGCAGGGCGGCGTCCGACAGGTGGGTATACACCTGGGTGGTGGCCAGGTTGGCGTGCCCGAGCAGTTCCTGCACCGTCCGCAGGTCGGCGCCGCCTTCGAGCAGGTGAGTGGCGAAGGAGTGGCGGAGGGTGTGCGGCGAGGTTCGGGGCGAGACGCCCGTCGCCTCCACCCAGCGATCGACGATCAGGCGCGCTCCCCGCGCGCCGAGCGGCCCCCCGCGCGCGTTCAGGAAGAGGGCAGGGTTGGGCGCAGCCCCGGCGGCGAGCGTCGCTCGTCCGCCGGCCAGGTAGGCCCGCAGTGCGGCTCGCGCCGGGACGCCGAAGAGCAGCTCGCGCTCCTTCGATCCCTTGCCGATCACCCGCAGCCGTCGCCGCTCGAGATCGACCCGGTCGATGGTCAGCGAGGCGGCCTCGCTGATTCGCATGCCCGTGGCATAGAGCAGCTCGAGCAGGGCGGCGTCGCGGCGGGCCAGCGCCAGTGCACGCGGCTCGTCGATACCGCGCCGAGTGGCCGCCGGTCGTCGCGCCGGCGCCTCGACCAGGCGAGCGGCATCATCCACGCTCAGCACGCGGGGAAGCCGCCCGGGCTTGCGGGGCGTGCGCACGCCGGCCAGCGGATCAGCTTCGATCCACCCCTGGCGGACCGCGTGGCGGTAGAAGCTCCGGATGGCGGCCAGCTTGCCGCCCACCGAGGAAGCCGCCAGGTCCCGGTCGGCGAGCGCCGCCAGGTAGGCGCGCACCGTGGCGCGGTCCGGCTGCCGCCAGTCGGCTCCGCCATCGGCCAGGAAGGCGAGGAATTCGGAGGCATTGCGTCCGTACTCGACGAGCGTTCCGCGTGCCGCGTTACGGCTGCTCAGGTGCGATAGGAAGCGCTCCAGGGCGCTGGCGGCGTCGGTGCTGGGCGCGAGTTCAGCCACGCGCCCCGCCGGCGCTCGCGACCGCCTGCCCGTCGTCGGCCACCGCCCCGTCTGGCGAAGCTGCGTCCGCGGGCGCCCCGTCGCGAGCGGCGAGCTCGGCGTCGGTGGGCCGGCCCCGAGTCCAGGTCGCATAGTCGCAATCCGGATATCGGTCGCAACCCCAGAACGGCCGACGGCCGCGCCTCGCGCGCTTGGTGACAACCGTCCCCTGACCGCACTGCGGGCAGGTGCCAAATATTTCGGATGCCGCTTGTGCGTCCTTCTTGATGAAGCGGCACTCCGGGTATCGGTCGCAGCCGACGAATGGTCCGAATCGGCCCCGCCTGGCCACGAGGTGGCCCTGGTTGCACAGCGGGCAGACCTCGCCGACGCCGGGCAGCTCGGGTGTCTCGTCGGGCTCTTCACCAGGCAGCGGCTGCGTGTACTTGCAGTCCGGGTAGCCGGCGCAGCCCAGGAACCAGCCGTTGCGGCCGAAGCGCTTGACCAGCATGTCGCCCTTGTCGCCGGTCAGCGGGCACGGGATGTCGGTGATCTCCACCTGCTTGGCGATCTTCTCGCGACCCTCCGTGACCTTGGCGCTGAAGGGCACCCAGAAGTCGCGGACCATGGGCACCCACTCGCGTTCGCCACCGGCGACGTCGTCGAGCTGGTCCTCCATCCGCGCCGTGAAGTCCAGGTCCACGATCTCCGGGAAGTGCTCGACCAGCAGATCGGTGACGCGGAATGCCGATTCCTCCGGGAAGAGACGGCGATCCTTGGTGGCCACGTAGCCTCGCTGGCGGATCGTCTCGATGGTCGGGGCGTAGGTCGACGGACGGCCGATCCCGCGTTCCTCCAGCGCCCGGATGAGCGTCGCCTCCGTGAAGCGCGGTGGCGGCTGCGTGAAGTGCTGCTCGGATGACAACCCGATCAGGTCCAGCGGCTCCCCGTCCTGTAGGTCGGGAAGGATCGTCAGGCGCTCGTCCTCCTCGTCGTCCTTGCCCTCGACATAGAGGGCCTGGTAGCCGTCGAAGATCCGCTTCCGCGCGCCGGCGTGCAGGGTGTATCGGCCCGCGGTCACATCGACACCGACCTGGTCGAACCGCGCGGGTGCCATCTGCGAGGCGAGTGCCCGCTTCCAGATGAGGTCGTACAGGCGCAGCTCGTCCGGCTTGAGGTGTGCCATCAGCGACTCGGGCGTCCGCCCAAAGCTGGACGGCCGGATCGCCTCGTGCGCCTCCTGGGCGCCGCGGGTCTTGGTCCGGTAGGCGTTGGGCCGGTCCGGAACGAACTCGTTGCCATATCGCTGGTCGACGAGCTGGCGCGCCTCGGCGACGGCGCCGGACGCCATCGCCACCGAATCGGTGCGCATGTAGGTGATCAGGCCGACCTGGCCTTCCGGCAGGGCGATACCCTCGTACAGCGACTGGGCCACGCTCATCGTTCGCCTGGCGCCAAATCCGAGCTTCCGGGATGCCTCCTGCTGCAGCGTGCTGGTGGTAAACGGCGGCGGCGCCCCCTTCTTCTGCTGGCTGCGGGTGACCCTGCTTACGCTGTAAGTGGAAGCTCGCAGTGCCGCTTCATGCTCGCGGGCTTCCGCCTCCGAGCCGATGCGGACCTTCTCGCCGTCGATCCTGGTCAGCTCGGCCGCGAAGCTGACCTCCGCCTCCGGCCGGCGCAGCTGGGCGGTCAGCGTCCAGTACTCCTCCGGGACGAATCGCTCGATCTCGCGCTCGCGGTCGACCACCAGCCGCACCGCGACGCTCTGCACGCGACCCGCCGAAAGGCCGCGCCGGATCTTGCTGCTGACCAGCGGGCTGAGCTTGTAGCCCACCAGCCGATCGATCACGCGCCGAGCCTGCTGCGCGTTCACGAGATCCAGGTTGATGGTGCGCGGGTTGGCAAACGCCTCGTCGATGGCGCCCTTGGTGATCTCGCTGAAGGTGACGCGCCGGACGCGATTCTCGTCAAGGCGCGCGTACTCGGCGATGTGCCAGGCGATCGACTCACCCTCGCGGTCGAGGTCAGTGGCCAGCCAGACCTGGTCTGCCTTGCGCGCCTGGGTGGCCAGCTTATCGAGCTCCTTGCGGCGTTCCTTCAACGGCTCGTAGCGCGGGGCGAAGTCGTGATCGACATCCACGCCCAGCGTGCGCTGCGGCAGGTCCCGGACATGGCCATACGAGGCCAGCACGGTGAAACCTTGGCCCAGGTAGCGTTCGATGGTCTTTGCCTTGGCCGGCGATTCGACGATGACGACGTCGCCGACCGGGCGCTTCTTGGCAGCCACGGTCAGGGAGTGTAGCTCGCTAGCCGGCGAAGTCCCACACGATGATCACGCGGCCGCCGCTCTGGGCGATGCCGATGCCCAACCGGTTGAAGTTCGCGCTGAGGATGTTTCCGATGTGGTTGGCGAATCCCGGATACGGCTCGGACATGAACGTCGAATGGCACCACTCGAGCATCGCTCGCAGGCCGAGACCGTTGTAATAGCACATGTTCTCGCCCGACCAGCTGAAGCTCACTCCGCCCCGGCGGAGCCGATCCGAGATGCTCGAACCGTCGCGGCCCGTGTGGCTGAAGTAGCCGTAGTTGAGCTGGTCCCATGCATGAGCCGATGCCACCGCCGACACGCCGCCGTCCAGGCGCAGGGGCCCGAACCCGTATTGAGCTCGCGACTGGTTTACCAGCCAGAGGCCGTACTCCTGCAGGTCGGCGGGCGCCGCCGGTCCCGTGGCCGGCGCCGGTGCCACAGGCGGCCTGCTGGCCGGGGCAGTTGCGGTTGCGGCCGCGACGGGCCTCGGCCTCGTCTGGAAGGTCCAGTGGATGCTGACCCGATTGCCGGCCATGTCGCGCGCTGCCTTGCCCAGCCGCACGTCGATCTTGGCACCGCGCGGCAAGGGGTCGCTGAACCGGTACTCCAGCAGCCTGGCGTCCTGGCTCCAGGTGGCAGTGCCACGGATCAGCCGACCCCTGCTCACGTTGACAACGCGTAACGCATCGGCAGTGATGCGCCGATTCATCGGCTGGCTGAACCGGATGGCGACCTGCTTGGCCATCACGTTCTCGGCATGCCTGCCGGGCATCAGCCGCATGAGCTCCGCGCCGATCCTGGTGGTGAACGAATAGCTGACGTCACCGGACAGACGATTGCCATGGGCGTCGTGAGCGCCAACCAGGCTGACCGCGTAGCGGGTATCGGCCTTCAACCTGTCGCGAGGGACGAAGGTCAGCAGGTGCTCGCGCCAGCTGAAGCTGCCCTTGACGGCGGGCACGATGCTAAACCGGGACTCCACGTCCTTGCGATCCATTGCCGTCGCGAAGGCGATCCGAATGCTCGTCTCCGAGCTGGCATCACCCAGCGTGTCCTCCGGGGCATCGATCAGCGGCGCGTCCGCCAGCATCATGACCTCGGCAGCCGCATATGGAATCGGGGCGTCGGGGCCGCCCGGGGTCGCGATCCGTGCGGCGGTTCGCTCGTCGCTCACCGAGAGGAGATGCACCTGGAAGTCGGTGACGACCGGCGCGGTCTGGGTGGTGAAGCTGACCGACCGATCCACGCCCAGCAAGACACCATCCTGGCGCCTGGCGCCGGCCCCCACGGTGACCGCGTAGCGCGCATCCGTCGCCCAGCGGGTCAGCGGGAACAGCGCAAGCCTGCGATGGTCGGCGCTCCACACGGTGCGCGTGGCGAAGCCGGGCGATATGGCCATGTTCTCGTGCACCGAGGCGGGATCCATCGGGTTGTCGAACTCGACGACGATGGGATCCGTGGTGATGACGCCGATCCCGACGTTCTCCGGCAGGAGTGAGGGGGATTGCCGATTGGCCAGCGTCTGACCGGCGGATGCATTCTGGAGAGAGACGCCCAGGGCAACGGCGAGAGCGAGGGAGGCCAATGAGAGCCGCGTGATGGCCCGATGCTCCTCGAGGCGGGCGTAGACACGCGGTCGTGCGGCGCGCATGGCGGCGCGCAGGTTCTGGATCGGACGCAATAGACCGTGGACTCCTGCGGAATTCACCCGGCGGGCACACCAGGCGGATGCCGTAAGGCGGGCGCAGTATACCGAGACTGCATGGAGCATGCCCGTCCATCCGGCCATCGCGTGCTCATCACCGCCCTCCGATGCGGCGGGCGGCAAGCGTCGGATGGAACGTCGCGCCGCCATACGAGGTGACGAAGCCGCGCGCCTCCAGCAATGTCAGCGCGCTGGCCAGGGCTGACGTCGGAAGGTGCGTGCTGGCAAGCAGCTCCTCGACCGATCCGGGCTTGCGAAGCAGGGCATAGAGCGCCACGGCTTCCGATTCCGAGAGCGCCGCCACGCTGACGTGATGATCCCCGACCGTGATGCCGAGCCTCAGCACCAGCCCCGTGGCGGAGGTGACGACGGCGGCCAGCTGATCGGCGATGAGCCGGTTGCAGCCGCGTGACGCCAGCGAGTCGATCTGCCCCGGTACGGCGTACAGCTCCCTGCCCAGCTCGACCGCGGCGGCCGCTGTCAGCAGAGCACCGGACTGATCCGGGGCCTCGACCACGACCACTGCGCTTGCCAGACCGGCGATGATCCGGTTCCGGCGCGCAAAGTCGGGGCGCCCGGGGGCGTGGCCGGGCGCCAGCTCGGTCAGCAGCGCGCCGCCGTTGGCGACCAGGCGGGCAGCCAGGCTGCGGTGCCGGGGCGGGTAGACGCGGTCGAGTGGTGACGGCAGCACGGCGATGCTACGGCCACCAGCCGCCAGCGCGGCCTCGTGCGCCTCGCCGTCTATCCCCAGCGCCAGTCCGCTGACGACAGTGACGCCGGCGCGTGCCAGCTCGTCCGCCACCTCCTGGGCGGTGGACCGCCCGTATCCGGTGGCGCGCCGCGTGCCAACCACGGCCACCGCGGGTGTGTCGAAGGCTGCCGGATCGCCAGCTGCATACAGCACGGCCGGCCGTGGATCGCTTTCCCGCAGCGCCGGCGGATAGCCCGGATCGAGCGCCGTGACGACGACACCGCCAGCGGCACTGACGTCCTCGGTCACGCGCCGGGCGACGGCCGTGGCCCCGGTACGCCGCACCCGCCGCAGGCCGGCGGCGGCGTCGGGAGGGATTCGAGGGAGGCAGGAGAGCATCTGCGAGCCTGCCGCCCAGGCGGCTCGCGCCGATCCATACCGGTCCAGGATCCGCGCGAAGCCAACTGGACCGACACCCGGCACAAGGGAGATCGCGATCCAGTACGGCCGCTCGGCCTCGCGGTCCAGCCCACGCAGTTCGAGGCTCGACCAGCCGGCGACGCGAGGGGATGTCCCCACCGCCGCGTCGTCGTTGTCGTCGCGCAGCCGACCGACTCCGATCACCGGTGGCCAACCTCGGGGCGGTAATGCAGTGCCTCGTCCAGGTGTATCGGCAGGACCGTGTCCGAATGGGCCAGGTCGGCGATGGTGCGTGCCACGCGTACGGCCCGGTGGAGGCGCCGCGGCGAGAGCTTGAACTTGGCCGATCGCCGCTGCAGCAATGTGACCATGCCCGGACCGAGGCCCATCGGGTCCGCACCCTCGTGGGCAAGCTCGCCATTGGCCATCCCCTGCCGCTCGAGCTGGCGCTGCCAGGCCGACTGCACGCGTCTGGCTACGACTCGGCTCGGCTCTGCGCCGTCG
>CBFGSY010000041.1:0-15550 GCA_965651545.1 uncultured bacterium
CCATCGCCTTCTTCTTCATCACGCCGTAATCGATCCGGGCTTCCCGTTCGGCCGATCCATCGGGCCATTCTTCGCCGCGAGCGGTCCATGGGGAGCTGTTTGGCCGTTTCATCGGGCAGCCCCGCGCATGGGAGGCGAAGAACTTCGCTGCTCACGCTCACCGTTGCCCGATGGACCAGCCATCCGACTCCTGAATCGGCCCTCGTGCGGACTTCGGCCCGATGGATCGGGTGGCTCGCCGATCGGATGAGGGGCTTGGAACCCATCGGTCTATGATCCGGCTCGTGCTCGAGGAAGACTGGGACGGCGCCACCTCCGAGGACGAAGGTGCCCGCGACGACCGCTGGAGCCGCAAGCGCGATCGGTTGGCCCGGCTGCTGAGCGTCGCCTCCATCCTCTACTCCCGTGGCTCGGGCGATGCCGGGGTGGCGGTGACTGACATCGCCGAGCTGACCGGGATGACGACCCGGACCGTGTATCGCGACATCCGGGCCCTGGAGGAAGAGCTGGGGATGCCCATCTTCCAGGCCGGCCGAGGCCGCTACGGGATCGAGAAGAAGTACTTCCTGCCTCCCCTGCGCCTGACCCTGCCGGAGGCGGTCGTGCTCTTCCTGGCATCGCGGCTCATCGCGCGCTGGTCCGACGAGTACGACCAGGCCGTCATCAGCGCCTTCACCAAGCTCGCCGACCTCCTTCCCCAGCCGATCGCCCGGCACGTGGCGGCGACCATGCTGAACGTCGGCCGCGCCGACCCCAACGAGCCGTTCACCCGCAACTTCGCGCACGTGGCCCAGGCGTGGGCCGATGGCCGGGTGATCGAGTTCGACTACGAGCCGGCCTCCGAGGGGGCCGAGCGGAGGCATGCGCGGGTGCGGCCCTACTTCCTGGAGCCCGATGCCGCTGGGCGCAGCGTCTACCTCATCGGCTTCGACGAGACGGTCTCCGCGATGCGCACCTACAAGGTCGAGCGCATTCGTTCCTCGACGCTGACCGCGGACCGCTACCAGATCCCCGACGAGTTCGATCCGGATGCGTGGCTGACGCACTCGTGGGGCATCTGGTCGTCGGATACGACCGAGGTGGCCGAGGTGCATCTCCGCTTCGAGGCGTCGGTCGCCCAGCGGGTGCGTGAGTCGATCTGGCACCGCTCGCAGCGACTGAGCGAGCTGCCGGACGGACGGGTCGAGATGCGCCTCTCGGTGGCCGGCATCGTCGAGATCCGGCCGTGGATCCTGTCCTGGGGAGACGCGGTCGAGGTGCTGGCACCCGAGTCGTTGCGCGGCGTCGTGGCGAACGCGGTCCGCAACGCCGCGGCGCGCTACGGCGGCTGATGGCCGTCCCAATCGAGGTCGAGCTCAAGTTTCGGGCGGCGACCGAGGCGGCCCTTGACCTGCTGGCCACCCTCGCAGAGATCGGCCCGGCGAAGCTGGGACCCACCACGCAGGCGAACGAGATCGACCGATACCTGGACACGGCAGACGGCCGGCTGGCGGCCCTGCGCTGGGCCTGCCGACTGCGGACGCGAGACGGCGCCACGGCGGTATCACTCAAGGGTCCACCCGAATCGGGCACGGCGGGCGCCCTGCACCGCCGGCCCGAGCTCGAAGGGCCAGCCACCAGCGACCCCGACCCTGGGCGCTGGCCGCCATCGGTCGCGCGGGACGCGTTGCTCGCGATGTCCGGCGGGGAGCCGCTCGGCGAGCGGCTGGCGCTGCACCAGGATCGCCGCGAGCGGCTCGTCACCCTGGATCGGAGCCCGATCGGCACGCTCTCGCTGGACTCGGTGAGCGTCCAACGCGATGGCGTCGAGCACGGCAGGTTCGCGGTGATCGAACTGGAGCTGGACGGCGGCGCGGTCGCCGCAGGGCTGGAAATCGCGCCACTGGCAGTCGCCCTGGGCGACGTGCCCGGGGTGGAGCCGGACGACTGCACCAAGCTCGAGCGAGCGCTGGCCATGCTGCACGATCGCGGCCAGTGACGATCACGCGCCGGGTGGCGGAGCCGGCCGCCGCCGCCATCGGGCTTGCTGTATTCGGCTATCTCGGCTGGGACGGCGCCATGTGGGACCCAAGGTTCCAGTTGGCGCTGCACCTCGCCGGCATCGCCGCCATCGGCGCCCTCGCCTGGATCGGCCTGGCGGGCGGAGCACTGCCGCGTAGCCGGCTGGAGGTGCCGCTCCTGGTCCTGCTGCTGGCCTTCGCCGTGTCCGGCCTCACGGCCTGGAACAGCGGGCTGACGGCAGCGGCGCTGGCGGCGATCGTCGGCAATGCGCTGATGCTGCCGGTCGCTGCACTGGCGCTCCGCCACCGGCCCGGCTGGACCGCGGTGCTGGTGACGGGGACCATCCTTGTCCTGGCCGCCGGTGCTCTGCTGGTGATCGCCTCCCGGCGCCTGGACTGGGTGGTCGCCGGTGGTCCAGGGCTTCCTCCACTGCGCATGGCGCGCGAGTCGACGGTCTTCGGCTCGGTGGCCGTCCCGCCCTTCGTGCTTATGGCGGTCCTGCCGCTTGCCCTGCTCATCCCGCACCCTCGCGCCAGACTGGTGGCGCTCGTGGCGCTCGTGGCGCTGGGCGTGCCGCTCACCATCCTGTCCGGCTCACGGTCGGCGTGGCTGGCGATGCCCATCGCGGCGATCATCCTGCTTGCTCCCGTGGCCGTCGACCGCCTGAGCGGCACGGGCCGAGCTCGGCCATGGTCACGCGAGTGGTGGTCACCTCGCCGGGCCGGGGTGGCACTCCTGCTGGCGGCGGGCGCCGTGGCCTTCCTGCTGGTGGTGGCGCCGCGAGTGACGGACCTGCGTTCGCTGGTCTACCGCGGCTACCTGTGGCGCGACACGATTGTGGCCTGGAGCCAGGATCCTGTCTTTGGGATCGGGCCCGGCAGCATGCCGTGGGCCCGGCAGGCGGCCGCGCCGCCCTTCACCTTCCCCGTGCGACAGCCGCACTCTCACGACATCCCGCTGGGCATCCTTGGCGATGCCGGCTTGTTCGGCCTGGGCGCGGCGCTGTCCCTCTTCGCCGCCTTCGTAGTGCTGGCACGGCCCTGGCGGACGCGAACGTTGCCCGGTCGGGCGGCCTTCGCGGTGCTCATGGGCTTCGCCGCCGGCATGCTGTTCGAGGATCTCACCTTCCTGCCGGGCTTCAACCTGCTGGTCGTCCTGCTTGCCGCTCTGGCGCTGATGGATGCCGGCAGCGTGCGCTGGCAACCGCTCCGCATGCCAAGCCGATTGCCGTGGCTGGCCGCTCCGAGGGTCGGGGCGGTTGCGTTGCTGCTGGTGGTGGGGTTCAGCGATGCGTCCGCCATCGCCTATCGCGGTGGGACTGATGCCGCGGCCGAGGGGCGGTGGCCCGACGCCTTTCAGGCGCTGCAACGTGCGGGGCGGCTGAACCCGTGGCATCCCTCGGGGCCCAAGGCGCTGACGATCGCCGCTGACCGTGTCGGCGATCCCCATGAGGCCAGGGCGGCGGCAGTCAAGGCCGTGCACCTGAGCCCCGGCGACGGGCCGTCATGGACGAACCTGGCGCTGCTGTGCATGGCCGATAGCGATCGGAGCTGCGCTCGAGAGGCAGCCGATCGCGCGGTCGAAGTGGCCACTCCCGACGGCCGCGAGCTTGCCAACGCGGCCCTGGTCTACGACCGGCTCGACGACCAGGCGACAGCGGACAGCACGTATCGGCTGTCGTTGCTGACGAACTTCTGGACGGGCCTGACCCTGCCCTGGCCGCGGCCGGTGGTGGTGGGCGACGGCCACGCCGATGAGCAGGGCGTCGACGCGGCCGAGCTGAACCTGCTCATTGCACGCCGCGTGAATGGCGAGGGCATCCGGTCCGACGATTACGCCGGGCCCGTGCCGCGCGCCCTGGCGTACGCCATGCTCGGGGATCGCGCGGCGGCCATGGCGGAGGCTGAGCGGGCCACCCAGCTTGCGCCCGAAGCGCCGGTGCCGTGGGAGATCGCCGCCTTGCTGACGGCCCATTATGGAGGCGATCCGGCGCACCTGCTGGCGGTCGGCGACGCTGCCCGAGGCACCTCGCTGGCACGAGGTCCGGCGCGCCTGCCGGGCGTGATCTTCGACATCGCCACCTTCCGCGCGTATCCATCGGACGGCCTTGTCAGTGCCGCGGAGCGGCTCCTGCCTGATACGCCGTGGCCATGGGTCCTCGAACCGCTGCTGGCCCAGACCTCCGCGCGCTAGTCGCTCAGCGGCAGGCGGAGGATGAGGGCCAACGTCGGACGTGCGACCGGCTCGCCGGCGATGATCGGGGCACGCATCCAGGCGGCCCCCGCCGGCCCGGCCCGGTAGCGAGCCGACAGCTGGCGCGCTGATAGGCCGTCGATGCCCAGCGTGGCCAGCGCTTCGGCCACGAGCGTGCCGTCACCGGTGTATCCGTGCCCGGCCATGACGCGATCGCCGGGCGCCAGCAGCGCCTCCAGCCAGCGGCGGCGGACGCGGAATGATCGGCGGGTCACGGGCTCGCCGCCCGCCCACAGCAGGTCGCTGGCGACGTAGGCGGGACGGCCAGCCTGGGCGAGACTGTCGAGCCGGGCGCGCAACAGGCCCGCATCGGGACGGCCCTCGTCGTCGAGCACCAGCAGGGTGCCGTCCAGGACCACGCCGTCCTCGCCAAGCTGGCCAAGCAGCTCCCGAACCTCGGGGAAGGTGGCGGTGGCATCGGCCAGGCCGGCGGCCTGCAGTCGCAGCTGACCTCGCTCAACCAGCGCGAAGGCGCGCACGCCGGGCCACCACGGCTCGAAGAAGTAGTCCGCGTCGTCGAACGGCGTGTCGACCTGGGTGGCCTGCATCGGCACGATGCGCGCCGGCAGGCGAATGGTCGCCCCGTCGTCGGCCGGCGGGACCGGAAGCTGCAGCTGCTCGCTCGGCACGCCCCCGGCTCAGGCGGTCTTGCGGCGTCGCGCCGCAGGCGCCTCCTCTGCGTCGGCCTTGGCCTTGCGCCCACCGGCTGCGCGCTTGGCGCGGGCCGGCTTGGTCGCGGCCTCCTCGTCCTTGGCGGCCCCGCGCCGCGTCTCTCGCGCCGCCGCCACGCTCGCCTCCAGCGCCGCCATCAGGTCGCCGATCTTGGTCGGCTCCGACTTCTTGGCAGGCTCCGGCTTCTCGCCGGCGACCTTGGCCTCGATGACCTTCATCAGCGCTTCCCGATACTCGTCGCGCTCCTGGTCCGGGTTGAACTCGCTCGCCATGCTGGCCACCAGCTGCTCGGCCATCTTCCGCTCGCTGGCCTTGATCTCGATCTCGTCCTCGGGAAGGTTCAGCTCCTCCAGCGAGCGAATCTCGTCGGGCCAGTGGAGGGTTGTCAGCAGGATCGTCTTGCTGAACGGGTTGAGCGCCGCGAGCTGCTCGCGGTCCTTGAGCACGATCTTGCAGATGGCGACCTTGCTGGTCTCCTCCAGCACGGACTTGAGCAGGTAGAACGCCTTGCGGCCGATCTCATCGGGCTCAAGGTAGTAGGCCTGCTTGACGAAGCGGGCTCCCTTTTCCTCAGCCTGCTCCTCGTCGACGAAGGCCTCGATCTCGATGGACCGCACCGTCTTGAGCGGCACCGACTCGAGGTCCTCCTCGGTGACGACCACGTACTTGCCCTTGCTCCACTCGTAACCGCGCACCGTATCCGAGCGTGCGATGACCTCGTCATCGACGGGGCAGTAGATCTTCATCTGGATCCGGCTCAGATCCTTCTTGTGCAGCAGGTTGAAGCCGATCCCGCCGGATTCGGTTGCCAGGTACAGCTTGACGGGAATGGTCACCAGACCGAACTGGATCGCCCCCCGCCACATGGATCGCGCCATCAGATTCCTCCGCGCCGGGGCGCCATGCTACACCGGCTCGCAACCGCCCCGGCTAGGACCATCCCGCCATTGTCCCGGGCACGGCGAAATCCCAGACTCGCGGCCATGAGCGAGCCAACCGCCAGCCCCGTGCCGGCACTCACGCCGGACGCGGAAGAGCAGCGGGCCTACGTCCTCGAGGACGATCCGGACATCGCGGCGCTGGAGGCCGACATCCTTCGGGAGCTCGGCTTCTCGGTGGTGACCTGCAGCCGGATCGTGGAGCTGGGCGACCTTGTGGCGCTCGCCCTTCCGCACCTGCTGGTGGTGGACGTCATGCTGCCCGATGGGGACGGCGGCGACATCACCGAGCTCCTGCGCAACGCCTGGCCGGGGATTCCGGTCGTGTTCGTCTCCGCCGCCAGCCGGGAGCGGCTGGCTGAGCTGGCGCCGACCGGCCCGGTCGTGGCAAAGCCTTTCGACATCGAGGCGTTCAAGAACGCAGTGCTGGACGTGGTCGACGCGCCGCGTGCCCTGCGTTCCGCGTGAGCGGTCAGCTCGCGGCGGGACCAGTCATCACCACCAGTTCCGACTCGGCCGTCGCCCCAGCACTGCGCTGGAGCCGATAGCGATGCTCGATGGGCACCGAGCGGGAGAGCATGGCGCTCACCGGGCAATAGGTGGTGGCCGACAGCTCCACCGAGCGTCGCACCGCCTCGGCGCTGACGTCGCCCGTGACCTGGTGCTCGACCACGATCGAGGTGAAGACCTGGGGGTGCTCGTCGGCCTTCTCACCGGTCACCGCGATCTGGTAGCGCTCGATCGTCTGACGCTTCTTGCGCATGATGCTGGCCACGTCCATGGCCGTGCAGGCGGCAAGGGCGGCGAGCAGCGTCTCGGTTGGACTGGCACCGACGCCACCGGCGTCCGAGGCCAGCGTGTCGAACTGGATCTGGAAGCCGGACCCGCTGAGGGCTTCGAGGCTGGAGCCCGCGGCCGGATCTGCGAAGGTCGCCAGTGCGGTGACGATGGTCGGCATGCGGCGAGCGTAGCAGCGGGCCACCCCCGGTGCGCCTGATCCGGCCGGCCGTCAACCGCGGCGAGCGGCTCGTGGCGGTGGCCATGTCGGTCGCCATGCTGGCGGTGGGTGCGGTCGCCATCGTGCTCATGGCGCTCCTGGCCGATCGGCCGGATGGCGTGGCCGTGCTCGGCGTGGCCGCGGCGCTGGGCATCGGCGTCGGGCTCGCCTGGCTGATCCGAGCCGTCTCCAGTCGAGGCCGCCCACCGGGCGATGACCTGGCTCGGCTGCTGGCCCCCGCCTTCGACGACAGCTACGTCCTCATCCTGGCGCCGCAGCTGCCCGGGGTCTCATCCGAGCTTGCGGCGCTGCTGGTGGGCCCGTCCGGTGTGCGGGCCCTGATCGCGCGCCGCTGGAACGGGCGTTATCGGGTCCGGGGCAGGGCCTGGGAGTACGACACGCGAGGCCGCCGGGGTTGGATCGCGTGCCGCACCAATCCATCGTTCGACGCCGATGCCGTGGCCGATGCGGTGGCCGCCTGGACGCGGACCGCGGTCGACGAGCCATCAGTCCCGATCATCCCCGCCGTCGCCTTCCCGCGCGCCTGGAGCGTGATCGTGCTGGAGGAACCGGCCGGCGAGATCGTCACGTCCGACAACGCTCCGTGGTGGGGGCAGAGCATCGGTCGGCTGCAGCGCATGGACGCGGCACGGGTCGCGCGCTTCGTGCAGTCGGTGATGGACGCCTCGGATGCGGTGGCCGACCGCACCGCAGCCACCCAGCAGCACGGGGTGAGCCGCTAGCCGCCTTCTGGCTCTCGCGTGGTGTGCAGCCACCGCTCGGCGGTGGCGCTGTCGAGCACATCCGCCAGCAGCTCGTCCGGCTGCTCGTCGTCGGTGAGCAGGATGATGTGCGCTCGCTCGCGGCGGAAGGCGACGGCCACTGCCGTCCGCCCCAGCTCCGGGTACGGGCCGCAGGCGATGGTGGCCTCCGTCATCGGCATGTAGCGGTCGCTCGCGTTCAGCATGCCGTCGGCCGGACGGCTGCCCGGCGAGATGTGGATGGTCCCGGTGAGCCGGAATGGGGGAACGCCCACCTGCGCGCGGATCGGACGCTTAGGAATTCGCATCTCGGGGCGGGCATCGCTCGCGGGCTCAGCCTCGTTGGAGATCACCATCAGCACCTCGTCCAGGCTGACCAGGCACTGAAGCGTCGTGACGGTGGCGCCCGGGTTGGCGTACTCGGTGATGGTCGCCTCCCCCATGGTCAGGTGGCTGGAGCTGGCGAGGTTGACGATGTCGCCCACCCGGCTGAAGCGCGTCGCAGCCCTGCCCGAGATCCGGTAGCTGTCGGTGTACAGGTCGATCGACGCCGATCGGACCGGCGATGGGGCGAACGGATCGTTCAGCTGGTCGCTCATGGCCGCCATGCTAGCCACCGGCCTCAAGCTTCCGCGCCTTCCAGACTTCCTCGCTCGGCCAGCGGCGCGCCCACTCAAGCGTGGCGTACGGGAAGCGAGTGGCCGATCCCGGTGGCGGCTGGACCTCGATGAGGTCGGTGACCTCGAAGCCGCTGGCCCGCAGCAGGCGGATCCACTCGCCGTGCGGCAGGTGGAACTCCACCGACGGGTCGTCGGGCCATTCCATGCGATGCATCCCGAACATCGGACGCAGGAGGCGATCGCCGGCCGGCACGTCCTCCTCGTCGGGCACGGCCAGCATGAAGATCAGACCGTTGGTGAGGAAGACGAGCTCGCCGCCGGGACGCAGCAGGCGCGCCGCCTCGGGCACCCATTTGTAGGGATCGGCCCAGATGCTGGCGCCGTATTCGCTGATGGCCACGTCGAAGCTCCCGTCGGGCAGTGGCACCGCCTCGGCGTTGCCGAGCAGCAGCGGAAACTGCAGGTCGTGCTCACGCTGCAGCCGGCGGGCGGTCCCCAGCTGGGCCGGCGAGTTGTCGATGCCGGTGACCCGCGCCCCGCGACGCGCCATCCACGCCGATACGTAGGCGGTCCCGCAGCCGAGCTCGATCGCGTCCTTGTCCGCCAGCTCAGCGGGCAGCATGGGCAGGACCGACTGCGGGACGCTCCAGACGCCCCACGAGGGCTCGGCGGCGGCCCAGTTGCGCTCGCCGGTTTCGACGTAGTCGGCGGCGATGGCATCCCAGGCCTCGCGATTGCGGCGCACGTACTCCGGAAGGTCGGATGTGTCGCCTGGCTCGGTCACGACCCGGTGCCCTCCAGCTCGCCGGTGGCGGCGATGCGCTCCGTCTCGCCGCCCCGCCCGCGCGCCAGCAGGATCCGCCCGCTGGCCTGCTCGCCGAACAGCGCCTCGACCGTTGCCAGGGTATCGATGTCGGCCGGCGTCTTGTCGTCGCGCATGCGGACGATGCGGGGGAATCGCATGGCGAAGCCCGACTTGTGACGGGTGGATCGCATGATCCTGTCGAACGCGATCTCGACCACCACCTCGGGGTGCACCGTCCGGTAACGGCCGAAGTCGCGCAGCGTGATCGACTTGAAGTAGTCGGTCATGGTCGCGATCTCGGCATCGGTCAGGCCCGTGTAGGCCTTGCCGATGGTCAGCAGCTGCGCGTCCGGCTCGTCACTGTCCCTTACCGCGAACGTGTAGTCGGAGAGCACGTTCCGGCGCTTGCCGTGGCCCCACTCGACGCCGACCACTACGCAGTCCAGGGTGGCGAGGGCCTTCTTCAGCTTCAACCAGCCCAGCCCGCGTCGTCCGGGCTGATAGACCGATGCGGGATCCTTGACCATCAGGCCCTCGTTGCGCCGATCCCGAGCGTCGTCGAAATGACGCTCGACCTCGTCGGCACTGCGGGCGGTCGCCAGGTTCGAGTAGAGCATCCTCTCACCGGTTCGGCCGGGCAGGTCCAGCGCTTCGAGCGCCGACCGGCGCTCGCGCAGCGGCGTCTCCAGCAGGTCGGCGCCGTCCAGGTGCAGCAGGTCGAAGGCGACCAGGACCACGGGCACCTGCTCCAGCAGCTCCGGCGTCGGGTTCACGCGCCCCAGCCGGGTCTGCAGGCTGGCGAAATCCATGACCGATCCGGCCCGGTACGGCACCAGCTCGCCATCGATCACCAGCCGATGCGCCAGCGCGCCGCCAGCACCGGCGACCTCCGGGAAGGCCACCGTTATCTCGTTCAGGTCGCGGCTGAACAGCCGCGCGGCCCCGTCCGCCAGGTGCAGCTGGGCGCGAATGCCGTCGTACTTGTCCTCGATCCACGCCTCGTCGCCGACGCGGCGCATGACCTCGTCCGAGTCGGCAACGGGAGTGGCCAGCATGAAGCGGATCGGGCGGCCGAGGTGCAACGCCGCGGTGCCCAGCGCATCGTCGCGCGCCAGCGCGGCGGCCTCGCCCGGCTCACCGACCAGCATCAGGCCGCGCCGCACGTCGGCCACCGGGCGGTCGAAAGCGGCCGCGATCGCCTCTTCCAGCAGCCCCTCGCGCAGCCCGATACGCATCTCGCGCGACGCGATGCGGCCGATGAACCGCGCCTCGTCGGCAGTCGCGCGTCCGAGCAGCCTCGCCATCTCGGCGACGCGAGCGTCGGCGCCTGGCGCGTCGCTGATGGCGCGGTAGGCGCCGTCCACGTCGCGCAGGCTGAGCCGCCTGCCGCGCGGGACGAGGCCCGTCAGCAGGTCGGAGGCCGCATCGCCGAGGTCCGAATGGCGCAGGTAGGCGGCGTTCAGCGCCGCCGCATCGGCCCCGCTTGCGGCAGCCAGCGCCTGGCTCTGCTGCACCCAGCCAAGGCCCAGCCGGTCCTGCGCGCCGGGCAGCGGACGCCCGGCGAAGAAGGTGGCCGCGATCGGCACGTCGTTGCGGGGCAGGGCGCGCAGGTACTCCGCCAGCAGGTCGCGCTTGCGAAGCTTCGACGCGGTGGCGGCGACTGCGTTGGCGACCTCGGCGAACTGGCTGAATCCGGAGGAGCGGCGCGCGTTCACCGCTCCCCTCCCGGCGGGTACGCCTCAGGGGCGGCGGCGATGATCTGGCCACGGTCAACCCGAACCGCGACCGAGACTTGATCGCCACGCTCATACGTGACGATGACGACTCCCCAGTGGCTGCCTGGTGCCGGGCAGCCGGGGTCGGGAGGGCAGAGGCCGCCATATTGGAATGAGAGCACCGTGATCCCCTCAGTCGACCCAAGCGAATCGACCGCTGCTTCAACAGCAGCCTCGCAAGAGAAGGAAGGGGGTGGCGGCGGGTCGAAGCGGTCACCACAGTCCGGCGTAGGCATCGGCTCGGCGATGAGGAAATTACACGAGGCGAGAAGGCCGGCGGCGAGTCCGGCCGCCGAGGACCGAACAGCGGAATGTGCCTTTCCGACGGGCGAGAGGCGCATAGGGTGCCGAGTCTATCCCCATGTACGATCAGCCCATGAAGGCAGCCGGCGTCCTGCACGTGGATCCGCCCACGCTGACACCGATGCGCGCAGGCCAGATCGCGCTGGCCGTCTTCGGCGTGCGAGGCGAGGCGCGGGCGCTGGTCAGCGAGCGCGACCAGAACTTCCTGCTGGAGGAGCCTGGCGGTGCCCGCTGGGTGCTGAAGGTCTCGAACGCGGCCGAGGACCCCGAGGTGGTCGCTATGGAAGTTGAGGCCGTGGAGCACATCGCGCGCATCGATCCCGATCTGCCGGTGCCGCGCGCGCGGGTCACCCTCGACGGCGAGCGGGTTGGGCGGGTAACCGACGGCGCCACCCACCTGGTCCGCCTGCTCCCCTTCCTGCCGGGGAGCACCGCTGCGCCCGGGGAGCTTGACGATCAGGCGGTCCGCGGGATCGGCGACGTCACCGGCCGCCTCGGTCTGGCGCTGCGCGGCTTCTTCCACGCGGCCGCCGGGCGGGCGATCGAATGGGACCAGAAGCACCTGCCTGACCTGGCACGCCACGCGGCCCTCATCGACGACCCGGACCGCCGCCGACACCTGCAGCGCGTGATCGACCGCTTCATGGAGCGCGTGGTTCCTGCACTGCCAGCGCTTCGCGCGCAGGTCATCCACAACGACGTGACGCTCGACAACCTGCTGCTCGACGATCGCGGGGGCGTCAGCGGGATCATCGACTTCGGAGACATGGCGCACACCGCCCTGGTGCTCGACGTGCCGGCCACCCTGCAGTCGCTCGTGCGCCAGCGCGAGGACATCTTCGAAGTGGCGGCCAGCTTTCTGCCTGGCTACACCTCCGTCCTGCCGCTCGAGGTCCGCGAGGCGGAGCTGCTGGCCGATCTGCTGGCCGGCCGCATGGCGCAGACGATCCTCATCTCCGCCTGGCGCACGCGGCAATTCCCCGACAACGCCTACATCACCGGCTGGGCGGAGCCCGCCTGGGCGCTGCTCGGGCAGCTCGAGCGGGCAGGAATGGACGAGGCCGGCCGCAGGCTGGCCGACCTGGCGCTGGCGCCGGTCGTGCGCGGACGCTCAGCGGCCCCGCCGCCCGACGACGAGCTGCTGCCGCGCCGGCGTCGCGTCCTGGGCAGTGCGCTCGAGGGGCTGAGCTACACGAGGCCGCTGCACGTCGTGCGTGGTTCGGGGACCTGGCTGTACGACGCCGCTGGCCGCGCCTTCCTGGACGCCTACAACAACGTGCCGGTCGTCGGACACGCGCATCCGCGCGTCTCAGCCGCCATCGCGCGCCAGGCGGCGCTCCTCAACACGAACACCCGGTACCTGCACTCGACGATCGTGGAGCTCGCCGAGCGGATCGTGGCCAGCATGCCGCCCGGGCTCGACACGGTCATGTTCGTCAACTCGGGCAGCGAGGCCAACGACCTCGCCTGGCGGCTGGCCACCATTGCCACCGGAGCCGATGCCGGGCTTGTCACCGACTGGGCGTACCACGGCGTCACAGCCGCCATCGCGGACTTCTCACCGTCCGAGTGGCCGCGCGGCGAGCGGCCGGCCGGGGTGGAGACGTTCCCCGCCCTGGACACCTATCGCGGCCCGTACGCCGCCCATGACAGCGACGGCGCCGCGCTGGCTCGCCGCGACGTCGATGCGGCGGTTGCCCGCCTGGCGGAGCGCGGGCGTCGGCCGGCGGCGCTCTTCATCGATCCGCTCTTCACGTCGGCCGGCATCTTCACGCCGCCTCCGGCGACGGGCGCCGCGCTGCTCGAGGCCGCCCGCTTGGCGCGAGCCATCATCGTCGCCGACGAGGTGCAGGCCGGACACGGCCGCTCCGGCGGTGGGCTGTGGGCGTTCCCCGCCTGGGGCACCACGCCCGATATCGTCACCCTGGGCAAGCCGATGGGCAACGGCCACCCCATCGCAGCGGTGGTGACGCGCAGCGAGCTGGCCGATCGCATGGCGGCCGCGCGCACGACGTTCTTCAGCACCTTCGGCGGCAACCCGGTGGCCTGCATCGCGGCGCTCACCGTGCTCGACGTGCTCGAGGACGAGCGGCTGGTCGAGAACGCCGAAGCCGTGGGCCGCCGTCTGCGCGAGGGGCTGGCCGCGCTGGCCGGCCGACACCGCTCCATCGGCGACGTGCGCGGCAGCGGCCTGATGGTTGGCGTGGAGCTGGTGAGCGACGGCGACCCCGCCAGGCCGGCCACCGAGCTGGCCGGACGGGTGCGCGACGGGATGCGCGATCACGGCGTCCTGATCGGCATCACGCGACGGGAGCAGAACGTGCTGAAGATCCGGCCGCCGCTGTGCATCAGCGGCGGCCAGGCAGACGTGATCGTGCGAACGCTGGACGAGGTGCTGTCTGCCCTGACGGACTGACGCGAATTCGGATGGGGCGACCTAGGAGACCGCCTCCGCCTCCTCTTCCTCCTCCGACTCCAGCTGCTTGGCACGCTCCACGAGCTCGGCCACGCGCCGGCCGCCCTTTCGACCGATCTCGCGGAAGTGCTCGGAGGGATAGCGCTGGCTGACGGCCTTGCCGCCCTTCTGCCCGATCTGGGCGAAGAATTCGGGCCCATAACGGGCCCGCGTCGCTCGGCCACCCTTGCGGCCGGCATCGCGCACGCTCATGGGCTCCGTCTTGGCATCAGGATCAAACTCGTTCTCGGCCATCGGGCACGAGGTGGACTGCAGGATGCGTGCCCATGGCCGAGCGGCGACCAGGCGGTCGCCCGGGTTGGGCGCCATCCGGTTGGCCTCGATGGCGCCAGTAGAATGCCGCCCGATGCATCCGTTCGTGCGGAACCTGGTCATCGGCGTCGTCGGCCTGTTGATCGCCGGCGGCCTCGCGGCCATCGCCGCTCTGGGCCGGGACTCGGGGATCTCCGTGCTGGCCATGCTGGCGGCGGGCCTCATCGCCACCGCGGTCGGGGTGTTCCTGTTCGTGCAGGGCTGGGTCTGGTCGCAGCGCGCCTACCGGGAGGGCTATGCCGGCCGCTCGATCGCCATCGCCATGGGCGGGGGGCTGATGATCGTGCTGGCTGCGCTGTCGCTGGCCGGCACCGTCATCCTGGTGCTGGTCTTCTACCTGGGCTGAGGAGCGCCGGATCGCTGCGCTACCATCAGCCGCGGCGGCCCCCATCGTCTAGAGGCCTAGGACGCCACCCTTTCAAGGTGGAGATCACCGGTTCGAATCCGGTTGGGGGCACCACTGCCGCCGCCGCCCGTCCCACCAACGACCGTCGAGGAGCCGAGTGGAACGATGGTGGGCGGCGCAGCGGGCCCCTCCGACCAAAGGCGCGGGCGAACCCCACCACCGATCAACGACCGTCGAGGAGCCGAGTGGGTCGATGGTGGGCGGCGCAGCCGGTCCCCGCCCAATGGGCCGGCCGGGCGGGGAGCCGATCATCCATGGGGAACGTGCGAGAGCATCGCCGCGCGCGTTGGACTGCTTCGCCTGTAGTGTTCGCGCGGATGCGCGCACTGCTCGTGGGGATGCTGTCGGTCGCGTCGGCCTGCAATCCGGCGGCCAGGCATGAGGTCAGCCTCGACATCACCAACAACCGCGACGAGGTCTTAGTCGTCCGCATCGTGCCGGAGATTCGTCCGGGTGAGCCGATCGTCGGACGAACAGAGACGGGAGTCGGTGGCGGCTACGAAGTGGCACCCGGCCAGTCTGTGACGCTTCCGCTTGCCGTGATGTCCGATCGCTGGACCGTAACCGTCAACGGTGCTCCCGTCATACGGTCCTCGGATTCGGATGTCGGCGAGCGTGGGCAGACGCGTGCGCGGCTCGCGGTTGATCGGGACGAGCAGTTCCTGGAAGTGATTCCTGCCGAGGCTGATTCAAGCTGACGTACCGCCCGCTGGCGCAACGCATTCACCCCCACGCCGGTCATCACAAACGTGAACACTGCTCGTTCATGCGCTGAGGATGACCATGGTCAAGCACGGCCGAGCGTGAGCGGCCGGCCTGCCCGGCCGGTCCGGCTCGGCGTGCGTGCCCGCGTGCCCCATCGGCTCGAGGCCGGTCAGATGTGGTTGATCTCGATCCGATCGCCGCAGTTGGGACAGAAGAGCAGGAGGAGCTTCGGATCGTCCGGCGTCGGCCGCCAGGAGTAGACGTTGGTCTCGTTGATCTGCTCGCCACAGCGCGGGCACTCGTAGCCCAGCTCGAGCCACTGGTCGCGCGGGACGTTCTGACGGCCCACCGGATTCAGCCGCCCTCCGCGGGCGGAGGTGGCTCCCAGCCGGCCTTGCGCTCCGGGGGCGCGGCGCCGTCATCCCCCGCGGCGTCGCCGGCGATGATGGCCGCGCGCGTCTCCTCGGCCTTCGACGACGGCACGATCAGGGGGTACGACATCGCGGCGTAGCCCGGCCAGCGGCCA
>CBFGSY010000042.1:0-15426 GCA_965651545.1 uncultured bacterium
GGCCGACGTGCGACGGATCCTGGGCTTCCAGGCCGACTACCCCGGCGGACGCCGCGTCCAGCTGGCGACCAACTACCGGTGCCCCGCGGCGGTCGTCGCAATCTCCCGGCGCCTGATCGGAGTGAATCGCGAGCGGTTCGCCAAGCGAATCGACGCCGCGCCTGGACGATCGCTGGAGGCGGATTCCGTGCTGGCCATCCCATCCCACAGCGTGGACTGGGCCGAGCAGCTGGTTGGCCTGGCGGCTGCCGCGGTGCGTCAGGGTCGCACCCTCTGCTTCCTGGCCCGCACGCGTGCGGAGCTCGGACCGATGCTGCTTTCCCTGGTGAGGGCAGGCATCCCGCATGCGACGACCGTTCCGGCCGCGGTCCAGGCCGAGCCGGTGCAGGAGCTCATCGCCGATGCGCGTCGGCTGCCCGGTCATCTGCTTCCCTTCCAGGCGCTGCTCACCCTGCGCGGGGGACGTGGCTGGCGGCGGTCGGACGGCAACGACTCGCTGGCGGACGACGATCACGCGTCGCTGGATGCGCTGCTCGGCTGGGCAGTCGGCATCGCGCGGCTGGACCGATTCCTTGAGGCTCACGACCGCGCCCTCGCTCGGTTGCAGGCCCTGCGCCGGCCCGATGCGCCCGTCGAGCTGGTCACCGTGCACGGCGCCAAGGGTCGGGAGTGGCAGACCGTTGTCGTGCTCGGGATGGAGGAGGAGCGCTTCCCGAACCGGCGAGCGCTGATCGACGCCGTCGATCCAGTGCGCGCGCTCGAGGAGGAGCGCCGCCTCGCGTACGTGGCGCTGACACGCGCCACGCGCCGGCTGGTCCTTGCCTTCGATCCCGCCAGACCCTCACGCTTCCTGGGCGAGATGGGCCTGGAGCTGCGACGTGCTTAGGGGTGGCTAGGCGTGGTTAGAGGCCGACCTCGGGCGCCACCGGTGTCAGGAAGCGGACCATGTTTGCGACGTGCTCGTCGAACTCGAGCCCGATCTCCTCCGCGCCGGCCAGCAGCATCTCGCGTGGCACCGCGCGGGCGAAGGCCTTGTCCTTCATCCGCTTTCGGACGTTGTCGGGCTCGACATCGTCCAGCTTCCTGGTGGGCCGCATCAGGGCAACCGCGACCAGGAATCCTGCCAGCTCGTCGCACGCGTAGACGAGATGGTCCAGCCGCGTCTGGCGCGGGATGCCCAGCGCGTCATTGTGGCGGCGCACGGCGTCGACCACCTCAGCCGGGTAGCCACGCCGCTCCAGCTCGTCCGCGCCGATGGCGCCGTGGGTCGACGCGTCTGGATGCCGCTCGTAGTCCAGGTCGTGCAGCAGGCCGGCCATGCCCCAGCGCTCGACCGTCGCCGGGTCGTGGCCATCGGCCTCCGCGTAGCCCCGGACGCCGGCCTCGACCAACACCCCGTGCTTGCGCAACGACGGATTCTCATTCCATTCGTTGAGGAGCGCGACCGCTTCCTGGCGTGTCGGCTCGGTCACGTCCGGCGCGCGGTGCGCATCTGGATCACGCCGGCACCCACCACGATCAGCAGCCCAACCACGATCAGCGGCACGTTGCTGTCGCCGATCAAGCCGAGAACGATCATGACCATGCCGATGGTGACCAGGAAGAGCGCCATCTGAACCCTCCGCGGACTCTCCGTGGAGCCGGATGATACGACGTCGCAGGCGCGCGTCAGGCGCGCTCAGGCGCGCTCAGGGCAAGCGTCAGGCGGGAACGGCGGCGCGGTCCCGGGCACGCGGGACAGGCTCGGCACGGCCGTCGTCAAGCACGCGACGCAGGTAGCGTCCCGTGTGCGAGCCACCATTCCGGGTCACCTGCTCCGGGGTCCCGCTGGCGACCAGGTCACCACCCGCGTCGCCACCCTCGGGTCCCAGGTCGATCACCCAGTCGGCGCTCTTGATGACGTCCAGGTTGTGCTCGATGACGACCACGGTGTTGCCGGCATCGGCCAGTCGCCCGAGCACGCTCAGCAGGCGTGCCACGTCGTCGAAATGCAGGCCCGTGGTCGGCTCGTCCAGGATGTAGAAGGTCTTGCCGGTGGCTCGCTTCGAGAGCTCGGTCGCCAGCTTGACGCGCTGCGCCTCGCCGCCCGACAGCGTGGTGGCCGGCTGCCCGAGGTGGATGTAGCCCATCCCCACGTCGTGAAGCGTAGCCAGCTTGTTGCGGATGCTCGGCACCGCGCTGAAGAACTCCTGCGCCTCATCCACCGTCATCTCCAGGATCTCCGCCACGTTGCGGCCCTTGTAATGGATCTCGAGCGTCTCGCGGTTGTAGCGCTTGCCCTTGCAGACCTCGCACTGCACGTAGACATCGGGCAGGAAGTGCATCTCGATCTGCACGATGCCCGCCCCCTCGCATGCCTCGCACCGGCCGCCCTTCACGTTGAAGCTGAAGCGTCCTGGCTTGTAACCGCGCAGCCGCGCCTCGGGCACGGCGGCGAGCAGCTCGCGCAGGGGTCCCCACAGGCCGGTGTAGGTGGCCGGGTTCGAGCGTGGCGTGCGCCCGATCGGCGATTGGTCGATCTCGATAACCTTGTCGATGAGGTCGATCCCCTCGATGGCCCGATGCTTCCCTGGCCGCTCGCGAGCTCCCCAGATCCGCGTCGCCAGCGCCGGGTACAGGATCTGGGACACCAGGCTGGACTTGCCTGAGCCGCTGACGCCGGTCACCGCCACGAACCGCCCGAGCGGGAAGGCGACGTCGATGTCGCGCAGGTTGTTCTCGGCGGCGCCACGCACCGTCAGCCACTCCCCGCTCCCCTTGCGGCGGCGACGCGGGACGACCACGAACCGATCTCCGCGCAGGTACGCGGCCGTGATCGAGCGCTGGCTGCGCAGCAGCTCGTCCAGCGGGCCGGAATGGATCAGCTCACCGCCGTGCTCGCCCGCCCCGGGCCCGATGTCGATCACCCAGTCGGCCGAGCGGATCGTCTCCTCGTCGTGCTCGACCACGATCAGCGTGTTGCCCAGGTCGCGCAGCCGCACCAGCGTGCTGATGAGCCGATCGTTGTCGCGCTGGTGGAGGCCGATGGACGGCTCGTCCAGGATGTACAGCACGCCCATCAGGCTCGAGCCGATCTGGGTCGCCAGCCGGATCCGCTGCGCCTCGCCGCCGGAGAGCGTGCCGCTCGCGCGGTCCAGGGTGAGGTAGTCCAGCCCCACGTCCACCAGGAAGTGCAGCCGACCCCGGATCTCCTTGAGCACCTGTCGCGCGATCTGGTTCTCGCGCTCGGTGAGCCGTTCGGGCAGCGCGCCGTACCAGGCCAGCGCATCGGTGACCGACAGCCGCGTGGTCTCGATGATGTTCCGCGTCCCGACCGTCACCGACAGCGACTCGGGTCGCAGCCGCATGCCGTGGCAGGTCGGGCACGGCTTGGTGGTCATGTAGCGCTCGAGCTCCGCTTTCACCGACTCGGAGCCGGTCTCCCGGTAGCGCCGCTGGAGGTTCGGGACGACCCCCTCGAACGTCGTGCGGAAGGTGTGGATGTTCCCGTTCCGCGCGCGGTAGCGGACCTCGACCCGCTCGCCGCCATTGCCGTACAGGACGACCTGGCGCGCCGCGTCCTTCAGCTTCCCGAACGGAACGTCCATGCTGAATCCGTACTGCTCCGCCACGGCCTCGAGGATCTTGGCGCCCCACGACTCGATGATGACCATGCGGCGCCACGGCAGAACGGCACCATCGGCCAGTGAGAGTGACTCGTCCGGCACCACCATCTCCGGATCGATCTCCAATCGCGAGCCCAGCCCGGTGCAATCCGGGCAGGCGCCGTGCGGCGAGTTGAAGCTGAAGTTGCGCGGGGCGGGCTCCTCGAACGAGCCACCGTGCTCCGGACAGGCATACCGCTCGCTGAAGAGCCGGTCCTGCTCCTTCTTCGGCGCATCCGGCAGGTTGACGAGCAGCGTTCCGTCCGAGAGCCGGAGTGCCGTCTCGATCGAGTCGGCAAAGCGGCTGGCGTCCGGTCGCGGCGCTCCGTCGTCATCGGTCCGGCGCACCACCAGGCGGTCGACCACCACCTCGATGCTGTGCTTGTAGTTCTTGTCGAGGCTGATGTCCTCTTCCAGATCACGCAGCTCGCCGTCGACCCGGACGCGCACAAAGCCCGCCTGCTTGGCACCGGCCAGCAGCTTCTCGTGCTCGCCCTTCCGGTCGCGCACCAGCGGCGCCAGCAGCATGATCCGCGTCCCATCGGGCAGGTCGTACAGCTGGTCGACGATCTGCTCCACGGTCTGGCGCGTGATCTCCCGGCCGCAGATCGGGCAATGCATGCGACCGATGCGCGCAAACAGCAGGCGCAGGTAGTCGTAGATCTCGGTCACGGTGCCCACGGTGCTCCGCGGGTTCCGGCTGGCGCCCTTCTGGTCGATGCTGATGGCGGGACTCAGGCCGTCGATCTGGTCGACATCCGGCTTCTCCATCTGGCCCAGGAACTGCCGGGCGTACGCGGACAGCGACTCGACGTAGCGCCGCTGCCCCTCGGCATAGATGGTGTCGAAGGCGAGGCTGCTCTTGCCGCTTCCCGACAGTCCGGTGATCACGATCAGCCGGTCGCGCGGCATCTCCACGTCGAGGCCTTTGAGGTTGTGCTCGCGCGCGCCGCGCACGACGATCCGATCCGAGGGCATCGCCTCGATGATATCAGACCGATGTGAACGCCCGTTCGGTTAGACGACGTAGGGGAATGCGGCCATTCGGGTTACCAATGGTCGACCAAATTCCTGACACCGATCGGCAGGAATGCTTCATACATGCGCTCGGAGGGGTGCCGTCCAGGTTCTGCCAAATCGCGATGTGCGTGACGCTAGGCAAGCGGGAGCCCAGCGACATCGAGCCGCGCGCGCTTGAGCGGGCTCCCCTGAGCTCGGCGTCCGCCTCTCGGAAGCCGATGGTGGCGCCTAAGCGCGATCAGGCCGCGATCTGGCAGGACCACCTCAGCTGCGCCAGCCTAAGCGCGATCAGGCCGCGATCTGGCAGGACCTCCGCCCTCAGATGCGCCAGTCGCCTATACGGCCGGCTCCCCGAGCGGAGCTTCCTCGCGCGGTGTCGTCATCCACTGCACCACCACGCCAACGATGCCGAGCCCGATCCAGATCGCCAGCAGCAGCGGCGATCCACCGATGATGACGTCGACGGTGCCGTTCCGCAGCTGGTTCGGCTCGAGCCGATCCATCAGCACCAGGAAGCCGCCGATCAGCGCGCTTGCGCCCCAGAAGGCGGTGACCAGGATGACCACCATGATCGGCACGCGCAGCACCAGCGCCACGAGCGCGAAGAGGACCGCCAGCGCGACACCGGCGATGATCTGTGCCGTGGGATCCCAGGCGAGCCCGTGGGCGATGCCAAAGCCGATGGCGTAGCCGAGCCCGCCGATCGTCAGCGCCACCGACACGTACCACCAGATGAAGGCGATGGTGGCGATCACCAGGCCCACGACGATCGCAATGATCCAGGAGAGCGGCGTGCCCAGGTACGGCTGGTCGAAGAGTGCAGCAGCCAACTGCGCGCCAAGCCCCAGTCCGACCAGGAAGCCAAAGATCGGCAGCACGAGCCTGAAGACGACGTAGCCCGCCAGGACTGCGACCAGGCCGATCAGGATCGCCAGGATGCCGATGACTGCCTCGTTCACGGCTTCTCCGGGCCTGCAAGCGCTGGGCCAATCAGCCGCCTGACACCCGCACGTTCGCGCGCGCCTCCGCGCGCGCGGCGAGCAGGGAGCGATACCACGCCCCGCTCGCCTTCACACGGCGCCGCTGCGTGGTGTAGTCGACGTGTACGATCCCGAATCGCTGGCGGTAGCCCTTCTCCCACTCATAGTTGTCGAGCAGGGACCAGGCGAAGTAGCCGGCGAGCCGGACGCCCTCGTGCAGCGCCTGGGCGGCGGCGGCGATGTGCGCGGCAAGGTAGGCGCTTCGTTCGCGGTCGTCCACCGCCTGGCCACGACCAACGCCTGGCTCGGGCTCCGGGAATGCGGCGCCGTTCTCTGTCACCATGATCGCCGGGGGATCGTAGGTCTCCTGGAGCCGATGGAGGACCTGACGCAGGCCATCGGGGTGGATCTCCCAGCCCATCGTCGTCCGGGGTCGGCCGTCGATGGCCACCAGGCGCAGGCCGAACTGCGTCCCCGGATCAGCGGCGACCACCTCGCGGGTGTAGTAGTTGACGCCGATGAAGTCCAGCTCGCCACGGCCAGGATCAGGCAGCCGCAGGCCGTCCAGGTGGCCAGCGGCGGTGTGTGCCTGCAGCGCGATCTCCGGAAAGCCCCGCCCGAACAGGGGGTCAAGGAACCAGTCCTGCTGCAACGCCCGATGGCGCCGTGCCGCCTCCACGTCAGCCTCGGCATCGGTCGCCGGCACGACATGATTCAAGTCGAGGGCGATCCCGATCCGCGCCCCTGGGACCGCCTCGCGGATGCGCGCGGCCCCCGCGACATGGGCTGCCAGCGCGACATGCGAGACTCGCAGTGCGGTCGGCCAGTCGGTGAGCCCGGGCGCGTGGCGGCCGCGCGCGTAGCCGGTGAAGGCGAAGACCTGGGGCTCGTTGAGCGTCAGCCAGGTCGCAACCCTGTCACCCAGGCGCCCCGCCAACAGGCCGGCATAGTCAGCGAACCACGAGGCCGCGGCGGGATCGGTCCAGCCACCTCGGTCCTGGAGTGCCTGCGGCAGGTCCCAGTGGTAGAGGGTGAGCACCGGGCGGATGCCACGCTCCAGGAGGCCATCCACCAGCCGCTCGTAGAAGGCCAGGCCGCGCTCGTTGACCCGCCCGACACCCTCCGGCAGCACGCGGGGCCAGCTCACGCTGAACCGATATGCGTCGACGCCAAGCGACCGCATGAGGTCGAGGTCCTCGTCCAGGCGGTGGTAATGGTCACAGGCGACGTCGCCGTTCTCGCCGTTCGTCGTCCTTCCCGGCTCGTGCGAGAAGCGGTCCCAGATCGAGGGTCCGCGACCGTCCTCGTTCACCGCCCCCTCGATCTGGTAAGCCGACGACGCGACCCCGAAGGTGAAATCGTCTGGGAAGCGGGCCGCCAGCGCCTCGGTCTCTCGCCCGTCCAGCAAGTCGGTCATTTCTCCACGCCACCGAAGACCACGCCGCGCATGAACGCCCGCTGGGCAAGGAAGAAGACCACCACCGGCAGCGCCATGGCCATGATCGCCGCGGCCTGCAGGGTCGGCGGCTCGCCCGCATACAGCGCCGTGAAACGGCCGAGGCCGACCGAAAGCGGCTGCAGGTCCGGCTCGCTCTGCAGGTACACCAGCGGCAGGAAATAGTCGTTCCATGCCCAGAAGAAGTGGAACAGGCTGACCGCGATGATGGCCGGGACCGCCTGCGGCACAACCACCGACCACAGGATTCGCAAGGGCCCGGCGCCGTCGATCATGGCCGCCTCGTCGAGGTCCCGCGGGATGGTGAGGAAGTACTGCCGCAGCAGGAAGACGTTGTACGCGTTGGCGAAGAAGTGCGGGATGATCAGCGGCAGCCAGGTGCCAACCCAGCCGAGCCAGAGGTAGACCGCATAGCTCGGGATCAGCGTCACCTGGAAGGGCAGGATGATGGTTGCCAGCATCAGCAGGAAGAGGCCGTTCCGACCGGGAAACCGGAACCGGCTGAAGCCATAGGCCACGAATATGGCGGAGGCCACCGCCCCGACCGTCGACAGGCCGGCGATGACGAACGTGTTGAGGAAGAGCCGCACGAAGTCGATCCGGTCCCAGGCGGCCACAAAATTGTCGATGGTCAGCTCGAACCGCCAGCTCTGCTCCAGGGTTCGCCAGCGTCCCTCCCACTCGATCGGGCCGGCCTCCGGGTTGGCCGGGTCCAGGAAGGTCGCGTCCTCGCGGTGGCCCTGGACGAGTGCCCAGGAATGGGTGCCATCGGCGGTGGGGACCTGGTAGACCGGGTATTCCTCGCCCTCCCATTCGAACGTCTCAGGCGACGCTGGCCACAGCGGTGCGCCAGGGGCGGAGAGCTGGCTCCGATCCTTGAACGAGGTGACCAGCATGAAGGCCAGCGGCATCAGGAAGGCGGATACGAGCGCGATGGCCAACAGCGTCATACCGGACACGGCGGTGAATCGACGCAGCTGCTGACGGAGGGCTGAGTCGTCGACGATCGGCCGAGCCCTCGGCTGGGCAACCGAGCTCATCGCTCAGACCCCTCGTATACCCAGCGCCCGGCAGTCCGGAAGAGCAGGACGGTGAGCCCGAGCACGATGGCGAACAGCACCCAGGCCAGTGCCGAGGCGTACCCCATGTGGAAGAACGCAAAACCCTCGCGGTAGAGGTTCAGGTTGAAGAAGAGGGTCTCCCGCCCCGGATCGCCGCGGCCGTTGCTGATGACGTAGGCCTGCGTGAAGTACTGGAAGGTGGCGATCAGGGCGATGACCAGGTTGTAGAAGAGGACCGGCGAGATCAACGGCAACGTGATGTTGCGGAAGCTGGCCCACGGCCCGGCCCCGTCGACACGCGCAGCGTCATACAGCTCGGTCGGCACACTCTGCAGACCCGCCAGGAAGATCAGCATCATGTTTCCGATCCCCCACAGGCCCATCAGGACCAGCGCCGGGTGGACCCAGAACGTGCTGTTCAGCCAATCGGGCCCGGGAATGCCGAATGCCCAGAGCGCCATGTTCAGCCATCCGTTGCCGGCGTTCAGAACGCCGATCCAGACGACCGTGCTGGCCACGATCGGGATCTGCATCGGCATGTAGAACAGGGTGCGGAAGACATTCCTGCCGGCCAGCAGCGTGCTGTTGACGAGCAGCGCCACGCCCAGGGCGAAGGCGAGCGAGATGGGCACGACCAGCAGTGCGAAGCGCAGCGTCACGCCCAGCGACTGCAGCAGGATCGGGTCACGCAGCATCTGCGCGTAGTTGCCAAGGCCGATGAAGTGGATCTCCCCAGGCCGCCGCGGATCGAAGTCGGTCAGCGACAGGGCCAAGGAGGCCAGCATGGGCAGGGCATAGAAGATCAGGAAGCCGACGAGCCAGACCGAGACGAAAGCGAAGCCGGCGTACGACTCACGGCTCGCCAGCCGGTCGCGTTGTCGCGTGGGCGCCGGCAGCGCCACCACGGCCTGCCCGCCGGATGGGCCCGGAGTCACTGCCATCTAGGGCCTCTGGTGCGGTGTCTGGCGGAGGGATTGGCTGGGAGCGGTCGTCGCGGCCACTCCCAGCCGTGGGCGGGCGGCCTTAACCGGCCTCCTCGAAGAGCGCCTGCAACGTCGACACATGCTCGTCGATGGCGGCATCAAGGTCGAGACCGGATGTCGTCCATAGCATCGCCCCGAAGTCCTTGTTCGCCGAGTCTGCCTCCTCGAAGCTCGGCATGAAGGCCTCGTGGCTGGGATTGTCCGGGTAGGCCAGCATCTGGGATGACACGTTCCAGTCGATCGTCAGCGGGGCGAACCGCTCGTCCAGCGCCGCGAAGAAGTCGGCCCGCTGGCTCTCGGTGGCGGGTATGGCGCCCCACGTCTGGACCAGCTCGGGAGATTGCGAGAGGAAGGCGAGGACATCGAACGCCTCAGCTGGGTGTTCGGTGCTCGACAGGATGCCGATCGTGTCTGCGTGCAGCTTGGAGGTGATGTTTCCATCGGGCCCGGTCGGCAGCACCGCGATGTCCCAATCGGTCACCGCCGGCTCGCCCTCGGACGGGTACACGCAACAGACGTACCACTGGTGGACCACGTCCATCGCGATGAGCCCGCTCTGGAACGTGTTTCGATCCTCCCCGCCGCCGATGGCCTCGGCCTCGGCCTTGGTCGGGATCATGTGATCCGTCCACACCCCGTCATACCAGTACTGCAGGCCCTGTCGCCAGTTGTCCGGCCACTGGGCCGATCCGTCATCGGCGACCGCCGAACCAGATCCGCCGAAGATCGTGGACCAGGCGCGGGTGTCCATCTCGGTGAACTGGGCGTCAAGGCCCCACTGCTCGATGTTCTCGGGGTCGAAGTCAGGACTGGTGGCGTCGTTGCCATCCGCATCGACCGTCAGCTGCATGGCCAGGTCGCGGACCGTGTCCCACGTCCAGTCCTGGCCCTCGTACTGCTCACCCACCTCATGCGGCGGATACGGCAGCTCGGCCTCGTCGAAGAGGGACTTGTTGTAGTAGAAGAAGGAAGGGTAGACAGCGCTGGGGATTCCAATCTGCTTGCCGTCCACGTTGTAGACATCGATCAGCGCCGGGTCGATGCCGGACAGGTCGACTCCCGAAGAGTCGATGTATGTCGACAGGTCCAGAAGCTGGTCCCCAAAGGACTGCAGCGCCCTGATCCCAATCGGCCCGATGATGTCGGGCGGGTCGGTCGGCAATCGAGCGGCGAGCGTGTCATAGGCGACCGTGTTGTCGACGATCGTCAGCTTGATCTGGACGTCCGCATGTGATGAGTTGAATTCATCCACCACCGCCTCCTCGATGGGGATCTGCTCTTCGTTCTCGCCGGTACCCAGACCGACGTACCACTCGATCTCGACGGCCGCGCCGGTCCCCTCGCTGCCAACGGCACCGGCCGATGGCGAGCTGCCCGGCGCCGCACAGGCAGCCACAACCAGCATGAGCGGCATCGCGCCGGCAGCGAATCTCCAGGCAGCCTTCGTTGGTCGCTCCATAAACGTCTCCTTCTCCGTTCCAACACTCAATCCCTGATGGATGGCGCGCGACGTCAGCGGCCTCACCTCCTACTCGAGGCCCGGACGACCAGCTCGGTTGCGAGGATCACCTGCCGAGCGACTCGCTCTCGGGAGGTGACCATTCGGATGAGGAGGTGGGCCATCTCGCGGCCCATTTCTTCGATCGGCTGGCGGACGCTCGACAGTGGCGGCTGGGCCTGCGCCGCCAGCGGCGAGTCGTCGAAGCCGATGACAGCAACGTCACTGGGGACCGATCGGCCCGCCGCCTGGAGCGCGGAGAGCGCACCCATCGCCATCAGGTCGGATGCGATGAACACCGAGTCGAGGCGCGGCGCGCGGGCCAGCAGCCGCTCCATCGCGGAGCGGCCTCCCTCGAGCGAAAAGTCGGCGATCTCGACAAGCTGCTCGTTGATGGCGAGGCCGGCGCTTCCGAGTGCCTCGTGATAACCGGCCAGACGGTCAGCACCCGCGGGCATGTCCTGCGGGCCGGCGATCGTCGCCACCTGGCGCCGCCCATCCGCGAGCAGGTGCTGGACGGCGGCCGCCGCGCCACGCTGGTTGTCGACATCGACGTAGGTGATGCCGGTGCTCGGTGGGCGTCCGCCGACCACCACCGGGATGCCACGCGCTCGCAGGTCCTCCGGCAGCGGATCGGGGCCGTGCAGGGAGACGAGCAGGACACCGTCGACGTGACCGGCGGCGAGGTAGCGCTCGACTCGCAGCTCGTCCGCGCGCATCTGGGGCATCAGCAGCACGAGCTGCATCTCCTCGGCGGACAGCGCGTCGCTGATGCCGCGCAGGATGCGGGGGAAGAACGGGTCACCGAACAGCTGGGCGGTGGGCTCCGGGATGACAACGCCGACCGAGCCGCTCCGCTTGGTCACGAGACTTCGCGCCGCCCGATTCGGGACGTAGCCGAGGTCCCGGACCGCCGCCTCAACCGTGCTCCGCGTCAGCTCTGCGACCCGGCGATCGCCATTGACGACCCTCGAGACGGTCGCCCGCGAGACCTTCGCGACCCGCGCGACCTCCTCGAGCGTGGCTGGACCGGCTTCTCGGCTGACCAAGGCGTCCGTGCCCTCCGGCATCAAGGTGTGAGAGCGCTCTCACACTCCGCAGGGGATTGTAGCCCGCCTTGTCAAGAGAGCGCTCTCACGAAGGTTAGGGCCGTCATGGGTTGGGAACTGCCCAGTCCTGCCAGATCGCGCTGTGGTCGCGCTTAGGCAAGGCCGCATGCGCCGGGGACTGCCGAGTCCTGCCAGATCGCGCTGTGGTCGCGCTTAGGCACCGAATTTCGGCTCGCGCTGGAGCGTAGGCGCGCTCGACGAGGCCGCGGAGGTGTGACGGGGGGCCAGTCTCTGGCGTCCGTCTCGCCTAGCGTCACGCATATCGCGATTTGGCAGAACCTAGAGCGAAGCCGGCGACCCTAGCGGACCAGGCCGTCGTAATCGCTGACGACGAACGTGTTGCGGCAGCGCTCCCGCAGGGCAGGGGCACAGACCGCGGCCGCCGGATCGTCGAAGTGGCCAACGAATACCAGCTGCTCGCCTCGCAGGTTCGGGCCGCCGGGCTCGGCACGGGACGGGAACGGCTGGCCGGTGGACGCCGACAGCCGCAGCCCCTCGTCTTCCAGCACGGCCTGCGAAACGCTTTCGGATGGCTGCTCGGGCACCAGCACGCGCAGTGGACAGACGCGCTCGAGCCACGGGACCGATGCCGCCGGTGGGCCAGCGGGCTCGACGCAGTCGCCGTCGAGCGACGCATACCAGCCGACGATACGAAGTTCTGCACGGCCGAACCGATCGGCGGGCGAGCCGTCCGCCAGTGCCTCCTCAACCGTCAGGCGCTGGAGCTCTTCGCGCGGCTCGCCAAGCGATCCCACCACCAGGAATGCGAACACGAGAGCGCCCAGCGCGACCAGCCCGGCAACGCCGAGGCGGGCCTCGCGGCTCACCGGGAAGCCTCGAGCGCGAGCCAGCGCTCGCGGAGCAGGTCGATCCCGCGCCGCCAGAGGGCCGCCCGGGCCGGGTCATTCAGCCAGGTTGAGGCGCCCGATGGATGCGGCAGCGCCAGGACCGATGCGTCCGGTGCAACCTCCCACTCCAGCTCGCGCCCGACCAGGTCATCGAGCCGGGCGGCGGGACCGAAGGCGTGCCGGTGGGCGGTGCCACCGACCAGCAGCACCAGCGACGGATGGAGCAGGCGTACCTCGTCGTCCAGGATCGGCGCCCAGGTTGCCAGCTCGGCACGGGACGGAGGCGAGTCCACGGATGCGCCCGCGCGGCGGCCGGGATAGCACTTGCTGACCGAGGTCACGTACCAGCGATGACGAAAATCGTCGAGCGTGACGCCGGCCAGCGCCAGCCAGCCGGCCAGCCGCTTGCCGGCATCGTGCGCGAACGGGACGCCGGTGGCGATCTCCCGCCATCCTGGCGCCTGGCCGATCAGCATCGCCCGCTCGCTGCCGTCCCCGGAGAGGACCGGCCGCGCGCCGTCCAGGCACGGCGGCATCCCGTCCTGCAGCTCGCGCAGAGGGGTGCCGCGCGGCGCCCGGCGCGGCTCGCCGAGCGGCCAGTCGCCGACGTGCCGGATGCGCTTGGGCGCCTCAGGTTTCAGCCGCCGCCCCCGCTCAGCTCGGCGGTCAGCCGCAGATCGTCGGCGATCGCCAGCCGCAAGGCGCGACGAACGCCATCGGCCGTCGGTCCGGCGGCTGCCAGAGCATCGGTGAGGAGGTCGCGGGCCGCGTACAGACGGTCGATCGGGTCACCGGCAGCCTCCTCGGCCGCGTCCGCGCCGAGCTGGCGCGCCAGGGCCAGGTCCTGCGCCGTCACTGCGGCCAGCGCCTCGGCCGGCGGATCGCCGGCACCATCCAGCGCGTCGGCCAGCTCTTCCCTGGCCAGCTCGAGCCAGCGCATCCAGCGCTCGAACTCCTCGTCGCTGGGGCTCAGCTCGTCCAGGCTGAACGACGCCCGGCGCCGCCTATCGGTCCCGTCCGAGGTCGCGGCCGCCCGTTCGACCTCGTACCAGTTGTCGCCGACGAAGGGGCGGATCGGCTCACCGCGCTCCCGCAACCATGCCGTGAATTCGTTGACCCGTCGCGGCATCCCGGATGCGGCTTCCTCATCGCTGCCGGCGAACACCGCGCAGCCCGGCAGCTCGGCGGCATAGGCTGCAAAGCTGCCCGGGCCATCGACGTCCGGCTCGATGAAGATGGCATGCGGCATCGTGCCGGCCATCAGGCAGGCTCCACCCCCGCGGGCCTCATGGACGCCTCCTGCGCGGCGGCCGGCGCCGCGATCCGGCCGCGATGATGTTCGGCGTTGAGGCTGTGCTGAAGACGCGGCTCGCCTCGCTCCCCCGCCGCGCGCCGACGCCGTCACCGACCTCGGCGGCTGCTGCGTACACCTCGGCCGGGATGCTGCCCGGTGCCGCGGCCAGCTCCTCGCGCAGGCGTCGCAGCTGGAGGATCTCGTCGCGCAATGCCGCGGCCCGTTCGAACTCCAGGTTGCGGGCCGCCTCCTTCATCTGCGCTTCCAGCCGGCCGACCATCTCGGCCAGCTCCTCTGGTTCCTTGCCCGCCACCTCCAGCTCGGCGCGCTCCTCTGCCACGCGACGCAGGCCCTCGTGGATGTCGCGGATCGCCTTGGTGATCGTCTCCGGCACGATCCCGTGTTCCGAGTTGTAGGCGATCTGCTTGGCGCGACGCCGCTCGGTCTCGTCGATGGCCGCCTGCATCGAGTCCGTGACCCGGTCGGCATACATCAGGACGCGCCCACCGATGTTGCGCGCCGCCCGGCCGATGACCTGGATCAGTGAGCCGCCGGAACGCAGGAAGCCCTCCTTGTCGGCGTCCAGGATTGCGACCAGCGTCACCTCGGGCAGGTCCAGGCCCTCGCGCAGGAGGTTGATGCCCACCAGCACGTCGTACACCCCAAGTCGCAGGTCGCGCAGGATCTCGATGCGTTCCAGCGTGTCCACCTCGCTGTGCAGCCATTGGACCTTGATCCCCAGCTCGGCGAGGTAATCGGCCAGATCCTCGGCCATCTTCTTGGTGAGGGTGGTGACCAGCACCCGCTCACCGCGGCTGACGGTGTCGCGGATCTCGGCGATCAGGTCGTCGATCTGGCCCGACGTCGGCCGCACGCTGATCTGCGGATCCACCACACCGGTTGGCCGGATGAACTGCTCTGCAACACGCTGGGCACGCTCCGTCTCGTACGGGCCGGGGGTGGCGCTCATGTAGACCACCTGGTTCATGTGGTCCTCGAACTCCTCGAAGGTAAGCGGTCGGTTGTCGAGCGCCGACGGCAGACGGAAGCCGAAATCGACCAGGATCTCCTTGCGGGTCCGGTCGTTCTTGTACATGCCGTGCACCTGCGGGATCGAGATGTGGCTCTCGTCCACGATCAGCAGGAAGTCGGTCGGGAAGTAGTCGATCAGGGTCCATGGCCGTGAGCCGGCCTCGCGGCCGGCCAGGTGGCGCGAGTAGTTCTCGATGCCGGAACAGAAGCCCACCTCGCGCATCATCTCCATGTCGAACTGGGTGCGCTGCTGCAGGCGCGCCGCCTCGAGCTCCCGCCCCTCGTTCCGGAGCTGCCCGACCCGCTCCTCCATCTCGCCCTCGATGTCTACCAGCGCCTTGAGCAGCTTGTCCCGCGGCGTGACGTAATGGGTGGCCGGGTAGATGTTGACGTCGGGGCGCTCCGCCAGCACCTCACCGGTCAGGTCGTCGACCTCCACGATCCGCTCGATCTCGTCACCGAAGAAATCGACACGCACGATGTAGTCGCCTGAGACGGGAG
>CBFGSY010000043.1:0-15254 GCA_965651545.1 uncultured bacterium
CCCCGGATTATCGCACCGCACCTCCGGCTCATTGAGGCGAAACGCGCTGAAACGGCTAGCGGGAATAGAACGGATGAGCTAAAGTTGACTCAGCTCCGGTAAGAGCGGACGATTGAACCGGCCCCGGCGGTGCTCTTACCACTGCCGGGGCTTTACTTGCGAGGTAAGAGATCGCAATGGCAACGCTTCCCCGCTCCCTGGAGGAGCTGCGCGGCCTCCGCGCGGCGCGCTGGATTCGCGAGTCGTCGCGCGGCCAGTGGGACAACTTCGGGCCTGACGCCCAGCGCGACCAGCAGGACCGCGCCATCAAGCGCTACGGCCTCTCTGATACCGGCCTCGGCTGGCAGGTGGCCCACTCGGGCCGCACCATCGGCGAGACAGGCCACTTCCAGGAGATGCTGGCGCGAGCAGGGCGGGACTACGACGTGCTCGTGGTCGGTTATGTCAGTCGCTTCGCCCGCGACCTGCGGACCGCCGTCAATGCCCGGCACGATCTGCACGCCGCCGGTGCCGCCGTCCTGTTCTGCGATGAGCGCCTGCTCTCCTCCGACGAGGACCACTGGGACTCCTGGGCGCGGGAGGCGGTCGAAGCGGAGAGCTACAGCCGGAAGCTGGGCCGCCGCATCCGCGAAGGGTACGTGGCCAAGTTCAACCGCGACTACGGCGACCAGGGCGGCACGACGCCGCTCGGCTTGCGCCGCTTACCGCAGCCGCCGCATCTACTGGAGATTGACCCGGCCACCATCGGGCAGGCCGTGCGGCTGTTCGAGCTGTATGCCACCGGCCAGCATTCCTTCGCCTCACTCGGCGCCGAGGCGGGCATGGCACCCGCGCGCGTGCGCGAGATTCTGGCCGCGCCGATCTTCAACGGCTGGTATCGCCGGGGAAAGCGCTCCAAGGAGGAGCTGCGCAAGCCCGCTCCGTGGCGGTCCAATCCGCCTGTGAGCGATGAACTGTGGGAGCGCGTGGAGGAGGTCCGGCGCGCAAAGGCCCACGGCGGCGGGCCGCAGCGGACGGACCGGCCCGACCCGCTAGCCGGCCTGCTCTATTGCGTGTGCGGTCGGCACGTGAAGGCTAACGGCACCAATGGCAGCGGTCGCGTGCGGATGCATCCGGACCCCTGCCCGGAGTGGGGCGCGCGGAGCACTTACCCCCACGACACGTGGCTCGCCCCACTCAGCGCGCAAGTCATGAGTATGCGGCTGGACGCGGCCACCGTCGCCGCCGTGGTCCGGGTGCTCGGGCAGGCGGCTCCGCCGACCGACGCGCTGGCTCGCCAGCGGCTCCTCCGGCAGCGTCAGAAGGCCGCTGACGCCTTCGCCTCTGGCCGGTTGGGGTTGGGCGAGTTCACCGCACTCGTGGCCGATCTGGAGGCGCAGGGCAACGCGATAAGTTCTGCTGGCAGCTCGGACGGCGATGCCATTCCAGGAGACGTCGCCCTACGTTATTTGCGCGACCTACGGACGACGTGGCAGCGGGCCGACGATGCCAGTCGCGCCGAGCTGCTCCATGCGATCTACGCGCGCGTCGAGGTCCGCGGCGAGCAGTTTGTGGGTGTGACGTTGACGCCGGAGGCCGAGCGCCACGGCCTCGCGCTTGCCTTACCTGAGAAGGTTGCTGTGGCGCGCCCGGCAGGATTTGAACCCGCGACCTGATGGTCCGAAGCCACCCGCTCTGTCCACTGAGCTACGGGCGCGCGTCTACCGCTCCAAAGCGGGAACCTGGGTCAGCCAATTCTGCCACAGCGTCCAGGCATTCCCTCGACAGGTCAGAGGCGTAGGAGGCCGTCTGGCGCTATGCCGACGGCCAGCCTTTGCATCGCATCGGCCAGCATCTGGCCCGGGCCTAATGGCCTATGGCTCCGTTTTGATGACCTGCACCGCCCCGGTCGCGAACCGCACGCATAGTTCGGACTTGCCGGCACCGTTGTCCCGTGTGAAGAGGCGAGCCGCGGTACCCGTGGGAGCCGGTGGATCGGAGATGCGTCGCACGTCCACGTAACCGCCGATCCGGACTCGCCCATCGAGGAAGGCCGCATAGCCCTGGCCGGATGTCGCGACGATGCCGTTGCCACTGGAAGACGTGGCGAAGATGGCGCTGCCCGAGTCCGATGAGGCGTACAGCCCATTGCTGCTGATCGACGTGCCGTACAGGGCAAATCCGCTGTCCGATGCGCCCCAAACGCCATAACCGCCTGGCGCCTGGCCGAATACGCCAACGCCGATGTTCGACTGACCACGGACTCCGAAATGATCGGGGCTTTCGCCGTATACGCCAGTGCCGTCCGAACCTGCCATGCCGACGACCGCCCGCCCGTGCGTCGCCTCTCCGCGCAGGGCAGGGCCACCTCCCAGCTGCTGTGCCAGGAAGGCGGCGCCACTGGTCTTGGTCTGCAGCGTCGTTTCGGTTCCGGCCGCCTTGTTCAGCCGTCCCATCCGGATCGGGTCCCCGGCCGCTGCATTCGCAGGAGATGCACGGCCGACAACGGATGCCGCCCACGCGCCGATGCCCCCAAGGACACCGGCCAGCACGGCGCGTCGGGAACGAGGAGTGGCGTCTCGTTGGCTGATGTCGGTCGGCGTGGTCATGGCCCTCTCCTGAGCTCTAAAACGAATAGCCAAGATGCGGTAGTGCGCAGCACCGAACGCTACGCCTGGTGTCTAGAGCCAGAGGCACCTCGAGCCGGCATCGTGACACCCGGCGCAAGCATTTCGCCGCGTAAACGAAAGTCCCGCTAGCCGCAGGACCCAGTCCGGTCGTACGCTCCAGGCATGTCGGGTCTGCTTGAGATTCTCAGCGTGGCAATCCTGCTGGCGGGCACGCTCGAGTACGCCATCGTCATGCGCCACCGCGAGGATCGGCGCCGCGACGCGCGGCTGGACGAGATGACTGCCAACCTCGGCCACCAGGCGCTGGAGCGCATGCGCCTGCTCGACCACGGACGGCCGATGCGCATCTGGAGCAGCTTCGGGACGCGATACCGCTAAGGCATCGGCCTACCAGAGGTTGAGGCCGGTCACCTCATCGGGGGTGCGGACCAGGTCGACGCCGGTCATCTCCCGGATCGTCACCTCGGCCACCCACACGCTGCAGCCTCGGCGCAGGTGTCCGCCCACCGTCGCACCGTTGCGATCGGCGAAGCTGGCGTGCGCGTGCAGGAACGGCTTGCCGTCCAGCGTCGAGATGTTGCCGATGAAGCTGACGATCTCGTGGTGCGTGTCGCTCTCCAGGTCGAGGTATTCCTTCTTGTCCTGTTCCAGATAGCTGTACGCCGCGTGGCTGACCGCCCCCAGCACGCTGATCCAGGCGGCACGGATATCGCGCTCCGCGCAGAAGCGCTCGAGCTCCTCAACGAGATCGCTGCCGGTCGCAAGGCGGCCTGCGAAGGCGCGGCCGGCATGGGCCTCCCACATTCGTGGCTCCACTCAGATCCTCCTCGATCTATTCGAAGTGACGCAGCTGGTCGGTGATCGGTGTTGCCGCGGCGGCCCGCGCTGGCAGGATGCCGGCCGCCGACGCCACGCCGATACCCAGCAGGACGACGGCCAGCAGCAGTCCCCACGGCATCGAGAGGCCGCCGGTGAAGTCACCCGGTGCGGCGACGGAGATGGTCACCCAGGCCACCAGGATGCCGATGCCGGCAGCGGCCAAGCCGCCCACGGTGCCGATGATGCTCGCCTCTGCCAGCACCATCGCCTGCACCTGGCCGGCGGTCATCCCGTGTGAACGCAGGATTGCGATCTCGCGCCCGCGCTCCACGATACCCACCGCCATGGTGTTGACGATCCCGAGTCCGCCGATCAGCACGGCCAGCAGGGCGAGGACGTCGAACAGCCCGATCACCCGGTCGAGTGACCGTCCCAGCTCGCTCGCCAGGTCTGCCGAGGTCAGGACCTCGGCAAAGAGCTCCGCTGCCTTGTCGGAGACCGCCTCGTCGAACGCCGCCTCGGGCACGTCCGGCTCGGGCTCCAGCACCCAGATGCTTGCCTCGGTCTCGCCGAACCGTTCGCGGGCATCCGATAGCGACATGAGGATGGCTCCCTCGGCCGTCCTGGTTGGGAGCGAGTAGAGCACGACGCCCGCAACCTGGAACGGCTGCCCCTCGCTGCCCGGCAGGGCCAGGTCGACCGGGTCGCCCAACGCCAGGCCGTCACGACGGGCCAGCGCCTCGGGAACCAGGATCGATCCCCCGTCGCGCAGCGCCTGAAACGCGGGTCCTGGACGACCCTCCACGAAGATGAGCGAACCGCTGTCGGAGAAGGCGCGCGGATCGATGGCGGCGATTCCGACCTCGCGCTGCGCCTCGCCTGCCTGCTCGACTGCCGGGAATTCGGCAATGGGCGAGGCGGTGCGGACGCCGAAGATGTCCTCGAAGGTCGGTCGGAGCGTATCGATGTCGTCCGGCACCCCCAGCCGTACGGCGTGCCCCCACGGCAGGATCGAGTCCACCCACCGTTCGGCGGTCGCCCGCGCGGAGCTCGAAACGATGCCCAGCGCGACGACAGACGCCAGGCCGATGGCCAGTGCGCCGACGGTCAGGCCGGTGCGCACTGGATCACGCCGCAGGTTGGCTCGTCCCAGGAAGCCCTGGGCCCCGAAGAATGCTGCGAACGGCCGTCCGACGATGGCCGCAATGGGTTGAAGGAGGAACGCCACCAGCAGCGCGCCGCCCAGCAGGATGCCGACGGCCACCAGCGAGCCCGTCAGCGAGGACTGGCCGCGTTGCAGCGGGTACGCGACGACACCGATCGCCACCGCCGCGATCACCAGGCCGGCCAACCACGGCAGCCGGCCTCCCAGGGTACGTCCCGGTTGGCGCGACGGCCGCAGCGCATCGAGCGGCGACACCCTGGCGGCCGCCAGGGCGGGAACCAGCGACGCGGCCAGCGTCACCACCGCGCCGAGCACGAAGGCCAAGAGCAGGGCCAGCGGATGGAACGGCAGCCCGGTGATGAGGAGCGCCCGCGTCGACTGAAGGAAAGCGATCATCAACGCGGCGACGGCCACGCCCACGAGCGCGCCGGCCACCCCGCCGATGACTGCCAGGGCCAGGCCCTGCCGCAGGAAGAGGCCCAGGACCTGGCGGGAGGTGGTGCCGGCCGCGCGGAGGAGGCCGATCTCGCGGGTTCGCTCAGCGACCGTCATGGCCAGCGTGTTGGCCACCAGGAATGCGCCGACCGCCAGCGCCACGAGCCCGAACAGGAACGCCAGGCCGGCGAACCCGGCCTGTGCCGTTGCCAGCTGACGCTCGGAATCGGCCAGGGACTCCACCACGAACGGCTCGGTCATCTCCTCGTCGAGGGCCGCCTGCACGTCCGCGGCACGGGCCGGGTCCAGGAGCTGGAGATCCACGTAACGGACCGGAATAGGGTCGATGAACGCCCCCGACAGGAACTCGCGGTCGAGGACGACCACCCTGCCGGAGCCGAGAGCGCCGAACCCGGAGTCCTCCAGCAGGCCCACCACGTGGTTGGCAGGCACGCCTTGACGACGGCCGTTGAGCAACAGCTGATCGCCGATCGCGACCCCGTTGTCGCGCGCCCATCCTTCGTTGACCAGGACACCGGTCTCGTCATCGGGATCGAGGAACGCGCCGGCCGCGAGCGAATACGTGCGGATCGGCGCCTCTTCCTCGGGCTCAACGCCGATCAACAACATCGTGAAGTACTGCTCGTTCGGCCCCGGATCGGTATAGACGCTCTTGCCGCGCTCCTCCGAGACCGCCGCCGCGTTGTTCACGCCGGGAATCGTGCGTAGCGTGTCGATCGTGCGGGGAGTGAAGCCATCGGTCTCGAAGGCCCGCACGCGCAGTTCGGCGTTGCCAAGGAGCTCCTGTGCCGCGCGACGGACCGCATCGGTCGTCGCCTGGCCGGTCATCAGGCTGGCCGCGATGACCGCCACGCCCAGCGCCACTCCGATCAGCGTCAACCAGGTGCGGAGAGGGCGGGCCGCCATGCCCCGCCAGGCGATCGCCGCCAGCCGCACCGACTAGAGGCCCAGCGCGGCCAGCCGCTGGATCAGCGGCCTCGCCTCGTGATCCGCCCGCCGGCCCAGGTCGATCGCGTCCAGGATCTCGCCGTCCCGCACCACCATTACCCGGTCCGCGTAGGCGGCGGCGCGCGCATCGTGCGTGACCAGCACGATGGTCTGACCCAGCCGCTCACAGGAGTCCCAGAGCAGGTCCAGGATCTCGCTGCCGGTCGTGTAGTCGAGGTTCCCGGTCGGCTCATCGGCGAGGAGGATGGCGGGGCTGGGCGCCAGCGCTCGGGCGAGCGCCACGCGCTGCTGCTCGCCGGCGGAGAGCTGGTCCGGCCGCAGACCAGCCTTGTCGGTGAGGCCAACCAGCTCCAGCAGCTCGTCGACTCGTTCGCGATGGTCTCCGAGCGCATCGCCGGCGATGAGGAAAGGGAGGGCGACGTTCTCCGCCACGTTCAGCAGGGGAATGAGGTTGAAGAACTGGAAGACGAAGCCCGTCTTCTGGCGGCGCGTGACGGTTGCCTGCTCATCGTCGAGCCGGCTGATATTGACGCCATCGATCACCACCTCGCCGCTGGAAGGCCGATCCAGCCCGCCCAGCAGATGGAGCATCGTCGACTTGCCGGAGCCGGACGCGCCCATGATGGCCAGGAACTCACCCTGGGCGACAGAGAGGCTGACGCCGCGCAGAACCTCGACCGATCCGGCACGCAGCGGATAGCGCTTGACAAGGTCTCGCGCCTCGAGGATCACCGGCATCGGCGGTGAGTCTAGCCCGACGGCGAGGCCGCGCGCGGGCGCCGCCGCGCCTGCCGTGGAGCTAGAGGACGAAGTCGAGCAGGGACCCGACGACGGTTTCGAACAGGCCGCGCTCAGGTGCCGGCGGCGCTTCCACGCGGAGCGAGGCGGTCTCCGCGATGGGCGCGGCCGCGGTGCCCGAGGAGCCGTCCTTTTCGATCTCCGCGCGCAGCTCCGAGCGGGCCACCAGCTTCGGATCGTTCAGCGGCTGCGTAGCCTGCGGGGTGCGCGGGGCGTCAACGCGAACGGCCTTCGCGCTGCGGGGCTGGTGGGCTGGCTGAGGGCTGACGGGGCTGGGGCTGGTCGATCCGCCGCCGCCGCCACCGCCACCACCGCCGCCCGATGGTGGCGGATCGTCGTCCGGGGGCGGAGGCGGCGCTGACGCCGCCGCAGCCATGAACAGCTCGGTATAGGTGCGCGGGCTGCGCATCTTGCCGAGGAACATGACGTTGTCCTTGGCGTAGGCTCCCACGCCACCGTGCGTGAAGCTCGGCTCGAGGACGTTGGCTCGGTGCCCGGGTGACGCCATGAAGCCCTCGTGGATGGCGATCGGGGAATCGGCGTCGCTGTAGCCGTTGTTCCAGCCGATGTTCTCGCCACCCCAGGAGTACTGCAGGCCATTGAGATCGTACCAGTGATACACCTGGTACCCGGTCCCCAGGATGACGTGGTCGAAGTAGTTGCGATCGACGAGGTCCTTGCTGCGCCATCGGGCCAGGCTGACCAGGGTGCCGTGCTGCTGGACGGCCCTGCGGCCGTTGTTCACGCGCGCACCGTTCATCAGCTGGAAGAGCGTCGCCTCGGCGCTTGCCTGGTTCCAGCCGGTGGCCGGCTGCGGCGTCCACGCCAGCAGCGCTGCGGCCATCAGCGCCGTGCCGGCAAGAGCGGCGGCGCGAGCGATGGAATGGCGCGGCGATCGGCTTCGAAACACGGGCTGAGCGGTCCCTCCTCGACCTGCCAGGAACCGTACGTCCGCACGGCAGAGGACGCAGTAGCGCGGTGGTCCCGCCGCCGCCCATGACCTGCGTGCTCATGAGTACCATGTGGAACAGGACTATCGACCAGGGCACTCGGCGCATCGATAATGGGACGGACGATGCACCTCAGGAGTTGGGCCCGATGAGCGAGACGGGCGACGCAGCCTGGCCGAACGGGATGCCGTACACCGTCCAGTTTCCAGACGGCGACGGTTCATCGGCCGCCGATCTGGAGCATCCTGCGCCGCTCCCGCGGGTGGGTGACATCGTCGAGTACATCGACGAGGTCGGGGCCAGCCGCCGTTATCGCGTGCGGGAGGTGGTGCACACCCTCCAGACCTCGTCCGCGCACCGGCCGCACGTCGCCGAGGGCAGCGCGTCGCCGCAGTCAATCGCCCGTGTTGCCGATGGAGACGAGCCGGAGCGACCCGGCGAGGGCGGCGAGCTGCGCGCGGGCCTGCCAAAGGTCTTCCTGGAGCCGATCGACGAAGCTTGATCCGCGGTCCTTGACCTGCGTGTCCCCGCGGAGCAGTGTTCGCCCATGCTCGCCGGCACGCTCGTCGCCACCACCGCAGCGGGCTCGACCTACGTGCTGCTGATGGACGATATCGGCGTCCGCTGGGTGCGGATCCCCGGCACAGCCTCCCTTCGCGGAGCGAGCACGGGGTGGCAGTCGCAGATTCCACGCGTCGTGCCCGGAGAGCGCCTCCTGCTCGACTCCCTGCGTTCAACGCCCGTCGTCGACGTGGCGTTCCTGCCGGGCACCGGCGCGCCCACCGACGCCGATCTGTCGGCACCGCAGTCAGAGCGCGCCGCCTACGTCAACGGCACCGCCCACTGACGCGTACCCGTGTGAGTATCGCTGGTAGCGATCACACGGCACGTGCGCTGCCGAACTATCGCCACAGGTGATCGGGCATTGCGTGACCGCGGCAGCCGTGCGTCGACTCATCGCTGACGGCGATGAGCAGGCAAGCGCGTTCGACCGTAAGCGCCCTGTGATCGCTGGTAGCGATACCAGGGCAGAAGCCGCCAGCCAGCGCCACAAGCCGACCATGATCCTTACTGCGAGGCGATGGTGGGGTGGCCTGCGGGTTTCGAACCCACAACCCTCGGAGCCACAATCGCCCGCCTAGCGTCCGTGGGGATGCGCCGAGGTGCGATCTGAGCACGAATCCGTGCGCCGGAGTGCGCCCTTGTGGCTGTCAGTTCGCCGTCGTGGCTGTCAGGTTGGCTGTCAAATCCAGGGAGTCTAACTGCGGGCAAAGTCTCCTCTAAACCGTATTCCTCACCGTACCCAAAGACGATGACATCATTGGCCGTGCGTCTCGTTGTTATCGCACTGACGCTCTGTGCCTGCGCAGCGGTGCCCAGCCCGACGGCGACGTTGGTCCCAAGTCACCCCCAGCCAGCCAGCCCATCAGAGACGCCTTCGCCGCAGCCATCGCCCTCCCCCAATAGTGACTTTGTTGGCCACTTTGGCTGGTTGTCCGGAGCTTTCTGCCTCGCATTCCGTAGTGGCGAGAATATCTACCGGTTGGCTCTACCCGACAACTACGACCACGCATATCGGACGGGCTGGCTGATGATCGTGAATCGGCGTGGCGAGGTCATCGCGAGGGAAGGCGACCAGATCGGCGTCAATGGGGAGATCAGAGGGAGGGGCTGCCTATTGGCGCCCGATATCGACACCCTCCGTGCGTCAGAGATCGTGGTCGTTGATCCCGGTCTCGCACCGTTCACGATCTATGAGTCGCAGCCGGGCGTTCGATATCCGGTCCAGATATTCACGCAATGCGGCCTAACGCCCGCCTACCTCGACGATGGCTGGTGGAACTTCGCGGGGCAGCCGGGCAATTCTGCCCCGCCGGGGTTCACGGCTCCCTATGACGTTGGCATCGTTGTCTTTGCGGACCATCGGAGCGCGACCTACACCAGTTCGGGTGGCGTGACGATCAACCTGACCCAGATGGAATCATCCCCATCGTCCTCCCCGCCTTGCCCAATCCCAGACTCGTAGACCTGGACCCCGGACGTTGTGGACAGGGCAACTCCCGCTCCGCAGCGGGCATAACGACCCCCAGCGCCTACGCTCACGTCCTGCCCGCGATGCAACGCGAGGCGGCGGACCGTATGGACGCGGTGCTCGGAGGCTCGCGGTGACTGTTGCAACGGACCTGCTGGACGAGGTGCAGGCGGTGGTGTTCCCACACCGCCGCCGGGTCACGTCGCCGAGTACCGAACAGCGGAAACGAGACCCGGACGGGGAAGATCGAAGGAACCGACGCCCTTGGTCTGTACCTCCGATCCACCGATCCCAAGTACATGGAGGCGAGCGCCGCATTCATCGCGGGAAGATGGGCACCGCCTGACCCTGTTGGCTGTCAGTTGGCTGTCAAATCGAACAAGGGAACGCCCCTCGGGACTGCTCCGGGGGGCGATTTCGTGCACAGAATGGTGGGGTGGCCTGCGGGTTTCGAACCCGCAACCTTCGGAGCCACAATCCGATGCTCTGCCAGTTGAGCTAAGGCCACCACGGAACGCGGTTCGCGGCTCAGCCGAGTGGAATTCGCACGTGCCCGCGGATCTTACTATGCCCCGCCGAGCAGTTCATCACCACAAGCTGGCGGTGCACCAACGCACCGAAGCAATGTTCACTGCAAGGACTTCGCCGTAGGATGCGAGCATGAATCGGTCCGTCCGATCCGCGCTGCTGGTGGGATCCTTGCTGGTCCTGGCAGCCGGCACGGCGCTCGCCACCCAGGCGCCGCGCCTCGCGCAGCAGGGTCCAGCCGCTGCCAGCCCGGAGGAGCAGCCTGATGCTCCTCCATCGGCCGAGGATCTGGCTCACGCCGTCGACAGGCTGGCGGAGCAGGGCATCGACGCCACGGCGGACCAGCTGCGCCAGCTGGCCGAGACCTACGGGCTGGGCGGAGCAGTGAGGCTGCTGGCTTGGGCGGACGCGACTGGCATGAGCGTCGCCGACCTGCGAGCGCTGCGCGACGATGGTGCCGGCTGGGGCACGTTGGCCCATGACCTGGACGTCCACCCGGGACTGGGTTGGATCATGGGCAACGGCGGTGGGCACGGGCGGGACGGCGCTCCGGGGCAGCAGGCGCAGCCTGGCGGGGGCGCATCGGACTAGAAATCCGGTCGTCCGCGGTCCGGCCTATGCTGTTGGACCGATGAGCCTCTATCACCTCGACGAGCAGCTGAAGCTCGACGCGCCGATCGTGATCGCCGCCTTCGACGGCTGGGTCGATGGCGGGCGCGCCGGTACGCTGGCCGCCGAGCAGCTGGCCGACGAGGGCCGGCCGATCGCCAGCTTCGACACCGATCGGATTTACGACTACCGAGCTCGGCGACCCACGCTGGACATCATCGACGGCAAGCTGATGAGCCTGGAGTGGCCGGCGCTCCAGCTGATCGCGACGCGCATCGGCGAGCGCGACCTGCTGGTGCTTACCGGCGCCGAGCCGGATTACCTGTGGCAGCAGCTTTCCAGCGACGTGGTCAGCCTGGCCAAGGAGCTGGGTGTCGTGACCTGGGTCAGCCTGGGCGCAATTCCGGCCACCGTCCCTCACACCCGACCGGTGCCGATCCTGGGGACCGCATCCTCCGGCGGCCTGCTGCCGAGCGAGGTCCAGCAGGGGCCGGATGGACAGCTGAGAGTGCCGTCTGCCCTCGTCTCGGTTCTGGAGCTGGCGATGAGCGAGGCCGGCATTCCGGCACTGGGCTTCTTCGCCCAGGTGCCGCACTACGCCTCCGGCGCCTTTCCGAATGCCGCTGTCGAGCTGCTCGGCCGTCTCGGTCAGTTCCTGGGGACCGAGATCCCGCTCGGCGACCTGCCGAAACGCGCCCTCGAGACGCGCGCGCTGCTCGACGCCGCGGTGGCGGCCGAGGAGCGAACGCGGAGCTACGTCGAGCGCCTGGAGGCGATGGCCGACGAGGCGCGGCTACCCGCCGGCGACGAGCTCATCGCCGACATCGAGCGCTTCCTGCGCGACGGGGGCCAGGACGACGGTGGCGGATTGCCGAACTAGTCGCGCCGGCCGCTGACCGCTCGGATCAGGAACAGGATCAGCGCGGAGCCGACGATCGCGATCAGCAAAGCGCCAAGAAAGCCGCCCGCCTGGTCCTGGCCGAGCAGCTCCGTCCAGATCCAGCCGCCGATCAGTCCGCCCACGATGCCGACCAGGGTGGTGCCGATACAGCCCATCCGCTCCCGTCCGGGCACGAAGAAGCCGGCTGCCGCGCCGGCAAGCAGGCCGATCACGATCCAGGCAATCGGGTTCAACCCTTCAGGCATGGCGAGAATGCTACGACGCGGCGGGGTCCGTTGGTGCGGTGAAGTCCGCTATGACGGCACCGTTGCGCACGCTGACCGGGAAGGCGGTGAGCGACGGGTCGTCGGGGTCGAACGCGAAGCCCTCGAACGTCCAGGTGTCACCCTGGCAATCGCGCAGCCGATCGCGGTCCACCTCGAGCGGGCACTCGCCGGTGGGGCTCCAGGCGCTGACCACCGAGTAGCCGCTGCCGTCCGGCAGTGGCGCCACCACCACGCTGTAGCCGACCCGATCGTCGCGCACGACCTCCCCGGGCAGGGCGTGGGGATCATTCAGCAGGATCTCGAGGACCTGCGGCCCCTTGTCCGCCTCGGTGACAGAGGTGACGGGATAGTTCCGATCGTCGCGCGGGCCGGCCAGGCTGAAGATGAAGGGACGCACCAGCAGGGTGACGACGAGCAGGGCGCCGATGGCGAGCAGCGCGACCACCACGTAGCGACGGACGGGGACGTCGGGATCGCGATCGGTCATTGAGGCGGCGTCAGCTCGATCAGGGTGGCGCCCGTGACGTTGACCAGCAGCGTGCCGTTGCTTCGCACGGTGCGGCCGTCGATCCCCCGCCGCACCAGGGCCGTGTGCCCGTGCAGCCAGAGCGGCGGAGCGAGGCGGTCGAGCAGCCAGCGGAAGGCGGTGAAGCCACGGTGGGCGATATCCGGGGCGTCGTTCAGACCACGGGGAGCGGCGTGGGTGAGCACCATGAGCGGGCGCTTGCCGCGCGCTCTCGGCCAGGCGCCAACCACCCGGCGCCACATGGTGAGGTTGGAGAATTGCTGTTCCTCGTCGGGCCGGCCGTGCGGCGCGTAGCGCGGGGCGCCTGAGAAGGGCAGCAGACGAAGGCCCGCCTCATCGTGGATGCGCCCCTCAGCAAGCGGCTCGGGGAGTGACTCACGCTCGGTGGCGGACCAGGCAGCACCAACGTCGTGGTTGCCTCGAACGTACAGGAGCGGCACGCGGAAGGCATCGGCCAGGAAGCCCAGGTAGGCGGGCTCGAGGTCGCCGGCGCCGATGACCAGGTCGATGGGCCCGATCTGGTCTCGAGTCGCCTCGCTCTCCAGCGTCGGATCGGTCTCGTCCGAGACGGCGAGCAGCCTGATGGTCGAGGCACCGCGCGCGGCAAACGGCCGGGCATCCGGCCAGCGCACGGTGAGCCGGTCGGTCACTCCGCCGTCTCGTCCGCGAACTCCGCTTCGCCGGTGAGCTGCTCGCGCCGCAGCTCGTCGACGGCCGGGCGATGCTCCGCGGTGCGCGACTGGCGTCCAGTGGCCGCCTGCCGCAGCTCGTCGGCGCCAAGCAACAGGGCGGCGGCGTCGTGATGGTCCTCTTTGGCCTCCAGCGTCGGAGTGGCGCCGGGCACCATCAGCTCGGTCACGTCCGCATCGACTGCCACCGCAGCCGCTTGCCGAGCGGCGGCCACTCGATTGTGCCCGTCTGCCACGTAGAACTCATCACCCACCTTGACGAGCTCCACGGCAGGCAGGATGGTGAGGGCCTCAACTGCCCTGTTGATGCGCAGCCATCTGGCACGCCAGTTGCGCCCACGGAGCCCGGGCAGCGGAAGGAAGTCGGAGGTGTTCTGTGACGGATGCCGGGTGGTGCCCACGATCTGCTCGATCGGGACCACCTGGAGCCCGCGCGGTCGGCGAAGCGCGGTGGATGCTGCGGGGTGTCGGTCGTAGAGGGACGGCAGCGGCGCCGTTGAGCGTGCCAGGCGGGGCAGCCGACGGCGAAAAAAGCGACCACGGAGCATGTGAGCGGACCTTGCGGGGTGCTCTATGATGGCACCTCCCGGTGACTCGCCCAACCGATGCTGGGCCCCGGCAATGCCTGGAGGATGCATGAAATGGCGACCGTGAGCTTCGACCATGTCTACAAGCGCTACAGCGCAGACGTGGTCGCGGTGAACGATCTGAACCTGGATATCGCCGACGGCGAGTTCCTGGTGCTGGTCGGCCCCTCGGGCTGCGGGAAGACAACCGCGCTGCGCTGCGTGGCCGGCCTGGAGACGGTCAGCGAGGGCAAGCTGACGATCGGCGACCGCGTCGTCAACGATGTCGCGCCTAAGGACCGGGACATCGCCATGGTGTTCCAGAGCTATGCCCTCTATCCCCACATGTCGGTCTTCGACAACCTCGCCTTCGGCCTGAAGCTGCGCAAGACGAAGAAGGACGACATCGATCGGCGCGTCAAGGAGGCGGCCGGCATCCTTGGCCTGGAACGCTTCCTGGATCGCAAGCCGAAGGCGCTCTCCGGAGGCCAGCGCCAGCGCGTCGCGCTGGGCCGCGCGATCGTGCGCGAGCCGTCCGTCTTCCTCATGGACGAGCCGCTTTCCAACCTCGACGCCAAGCTGCGCGTCCAGACCCGCGCCGAGATCGCGCGCCTGCACCAGCGGCTGGGGACGACCACGATCTACGTGACCCACGACCAGGTCGAGGCGATGACCATGGGTGATCGGATCGCGGTCATGCGCGATGGCCTCCTTCAGCAGGTGGGCACCCCGCAAGAGCTCTATGACAACCCGGTCAACGTCTTCGTTGCCGGGTTCATCGGCTCTCCCGCCATGAACTTCGCGACCGTGAAGGCAACGGAGGGCGAGGACCTCATGCTCGGCGGCGCCAAGCTGGTCCTCTCCGGCAAGGCCGCTTCAGCCGCGGCTCAGCGGCCGAAGGGGAGTGACCTGCTCATTGGATTCCGGCCCGAGCACCTGGACGTCGCCGATGGCCGCGGCGAGGTCGTCAAGATCCCGGCCCGCGTGGACGTGGTGGAGTACCTCGGCAACGAGGAGCTGATTCACGCCCAGGCAGAGGGCAATGAGATCGTGGCGCTGATTCCGTCCGACCGCCAGGTCAAGCCCGGCCAGCAGGTGGAGCTGGGAGTGCCGCTCGACAAGCTCCACGTGTTCGATCCCGAGACGGAGAAGGCCTTGGTATAGCCAACAGCAGAGGGGCGGGGCGACCCGAGCCGCCGTCGCTGAAGACTCGTCCTCGGCCATTCGGGGCCGATCATCCGGAGTTGGAGGTTTTCAGATGGCAAGACCGATGCGATTCGCATCAGTTCCCATTGCACTCGCGCTTGTTCTGGCCGCGTGCGCAGGCGAGCCGGGTGGCTCTGGCGGAGGCGGCGATGAGAACGTCGTCAACATGCTCGTCGTCTTCGGCGG
>CBFGSY010000044.1:0-15245 GCA_965651545.1 uncultured bacterium
CGATTCGGATCCAGTCGCTGACCGGCGAGGAGATCCGTGTTCCACGCGCTATCCCAACCGCGCAAAAGCCGCTGGTCGTGAATGCCGACGCGTCCGGCGCATTCAGCGGTCAGCTCGCCCTGGCGCCCGGCCAGTGGGAGCTGTCGGTGACCGCCGGCGAGGAAGCGGAGCCGCTGCTACGGCGGGTGAGGGTGGCGCCGGCAGCAGGGTTGGGTGGCTCGCTGCAGGTCCGCGGCGACACCTCGTACCTGGAAGTGGACGAGGACGGCGAGCCGAAGCGCGGCGTCTCCGGGAGCAACGCGGAGGCGGGCACGCGCGTCGAGCTGAGCGCACGCCAGTCATTGCGCATTCGGGTCGGCAACGCGGGCGCGGCGCGGCTGGTGATCAATGGCATCGATCTGGGTGCGATGGGCGATCCCGGCGACGTCGTCGAGTGGCGCATCACGCGACGCTGACGGGCAAGATAGGGCAGACACCACGAGCCGAGGAGCAAGCGATCATGGCCGATTCTTCCTTCGACGTGGTGAGCGACTTCGACCAGCAGGAGCTTGTCAACGCCCTCGACCAGGTCCGGCGCGAGGTCGCCACCCGCTACGACTTCAAGGGCGCGCGGGTCAGCCTGGAGCTGGGCAAGACCGAGATCGTGCTGCAGGCGGATGACGAGTACCGCGCCGGCGCCGTCAAGGACCTCCTCCAATCGAAGGCAGTCCGGCGTGGCCTCTCGCTGAAGGTCTTCGACTGGGGGAAGCTGGAGCCGGCGGCTGGCGGCACCGTCCGGCAGCACATCGGCCTGAGGCGCGGCCTGACCAGCGAGCAGGCGAAGGAGCTCAGCAAGGTCGTCCGCGATCGGTTCCCGAAGGTGAAGCCCGTCATCCAGGGTGACGCAGTGCGCGTTTCGGGCAAGAGCAAGGACGACCTGCAGGCGGTCATCGGACATCTGCGCGGCCTGGACTACCCGGTCGCCCTGCAGTTCGAGAATTACCGATGAACGCGGGCTTCGGTGGGCCGTCCGATGACGCGCTGGCAGCCGCGGCCCGCAGTCTTGGCGACGCGCTGCGCTCCGCGGGCTGGCGGGTTGCAGTCGCCGAATCGTCGACCGGCGGCTTGATCGGGCATTCGATCACGATGATCGCCGGCTCCTCCGACTACTTCCCCGGGGGCGTCATCAGCTACTCGAATCGTGCCAAGGAGGTGGAGCTGGGCGTCCCCGGCTCACTGCTCGAACGGCACGGCTCGGTATCCGACGAGGTGGCAGTGGCCATGGCGGAGGGCGTTCGCACCCGTTTCGGCACCGAGCTGGGCGTCAGCGTTACGGGGGTCGCCGGCCCCGAGGGAGGCAGCCAGGACAAGCCCGTGGGCACGCACTGGATCGGCATCGCGCTGCGAGGCCACCCTTCGCGCGCGGAGCATCGTCTGTTCGGCCACGATCGGGAGGGCAACAAGGCGGCCGCGGCACTGGCCGCCCTGGACCTGGCCCTTGCCGAGGTGCAGGCCGCCTCTCACGGCGCGAGCTGAATCGCCGGCGCCGATGGTGAGGCCCGGCGAGCGCATCCACGTCATCGGCATCGCTGGGTCCGGGGCCGCCGGGGTGGCCCTCCTGATGCGCCACGCCGGAGCCCAGGTCGATGGCTGCGACCTTGATGCGCGCTCGCCCTACACGCCACCGCTGGAGGCCGCCGGCATCGGCGTCATCTCCGGGCATGACCCGTCGCACCTTGCCGGTGTCCGGCGGGTTGCCATCACACCGGCGCTGCGCGCCGTCCCGGACCTGCCCGAGCTGGCGGCGGCTCAGCGCCAGGGGTTGCCGGTGGTGACCTGGCAGGCGGTGCTGGGAGAGCTGATGGCGGTCGAGGGCCGCATCGGGCTGGCGGTCACCGGCACGCACGGGAAGTCGACGACCACCGCCCTCCTTGGCCACCTGCTGATCGCGGCCGGCATGGACCCGACGGTGGAGGTGGGTGCCTTCATCAGCGATTGGGGGGCGACCGTCCGACCGGGCAACGGCGCGCCGTTCCTGGTCGAGGCCGATGAGTTCGGCGACAACTTCCTCAACTACCACCCGGCGGGCGCGGTGGTCACCAACGTCGAGATGGACCACCCCGACTACTTCGCTGATCGCAACGCGGTGCTGGACTCGATGGAGCACTTCGTGCGCGGCATGCGTCCGAACGCCGCTCTTGACGGGAAGCTGCTGCTGACGACGGCCGCCGACCGTGGCTCACGTGATCTGCTGGCTCGCCTGGAGGACTGGGATGGTCGCGTGGTGCGCTACGGGCCGGGCGGCGACGTCGAGGCGGACGAGATCGCCTTCCACGGCGGGGGAGCGCGGTTCCGCCTGTTCGAACATCCGTTCGAATCCCCGCTGGCTGGCGCCCACAACGTGCTGAACGCGACTGCCGCGCTGGCATTGGCAACCGAGCTGGGCGCCCCGCTCGACGCGCTGGCGGAGGGGCTGCGCACCTTCCCGGGAGCCGGACGGCGGATGGAGCTCATCGCCGATACTGCCGGCGTGACGGTGTACGACGACTACGCGCACCATCCGACCGAGGTGGCGGCCACCATCGCCGCGACGCGCCAACGAGTGGGGGAGCGGCGGCTGTGGGCCGTCTTCGAACCGCACATGTACTCGCGCACCGCGCTGCTGTTCGATGAGTTCGCCGGCGCCTTCACCGATGCAGACGAGGTGGTGATTGCCGAAATCTTTGCCTCTCGCGATACCGAGGAGGCGATGCGCGCCACCTCTGCCGAGGCCCTGGCCGATGCCATCGAGCGCGTGTCGGCAGTTCCGACCATCTCGACCGGCGACGCCGATGAGACCGCGCGCTACGTCGCCGAGCACCTGCGACCGGGCGATGCGGTGCTGGTCATGGGTGCCGGCAAGTCGTACCGCATCGCCGCCGGGCTGCGTGACGCCCTGGCGGCGGGCGTCCTGGACGCCCAGCACAGCCTGCCAAGCATGGACCGATGAGCCCGGCGCGCACCATCATCCTGGGCATCATCCTGGCCATCGGAGTTGCCCTGCTGGAGCAGGGACTGATCCGGCTGGTCGACGCATCCGGCGCCCGCGATCAGCCGGCGGTGGTGCTCGTCCTGCTCCTGTCCGCCTTCCTGGGGCTGCTGACCGCGATCCTGACCCGATCGCTGGCATTGCCCGGCGCGATGGCGCCGACCGCGCTGGTGCTCGGCTGGATCATCGTCCCGGTGGCGCTGGCCGCGATCCCAAGCCAGGCAACGTCGGCATTCGGCGGGGGAGCCGCACTCAATGCGGCGGAGGCCATCGCGCTGGCGGTGGCGGTGGTGGCAGCAGCGGTCACGCTCGGGGTGCAGGCCGAACGCTGAAGCCTGGGGCGCTTCACAGCTCCGCTCGGGCCGGCGTTGAGGATATCGTGGTTCCGGTGCCGTGGTTCCCCACACGCAATACGAGGCTGCCGCCGCCGCGTATCACTCGGCCCGCGCAATTTGTCGTGGATCGACGTTGATGATCGTGTCGCCGCCGAACACGAACGGCTCGGCGATCTGGTACGCGTCCGCCCGGGTGTTCCAAGCCTCGAACCGCGGATCCTGGTCGTGCAGGTGGTGGCCCTCATCGGTCGCGAAGATGGCCGCTACCAGGTACTGAGTCGCGCCCTCGACCTTCCTGGTGCTGATGTCCAGCTTCGTCAGGGTGGCCATGGTCAGCGCGCCCCTGGCGTTGAGGTCCTGCCAGATAGGCAGCTCCATCTGCCTGAATCCCTCTTCAAAGGCCGCGACATGGTCGTTGCCGACGTTGAGCACGATACCGATGGTCTGCATGCTCCCGACGCCGGGCTGCATCAGGAGTGCCAGCCGCTCGCTCGCTTGCCGTACTGTGTAGCCGTTCCACCGTTCGATCGTGAGGAGAAGCATGGCCGTTACCCAGCGCGCCGCCGACACCGGCTTCGACATGGCGCTCGTCCAGCGCGGGGCGCGGCTCCGTCGCAGCCCGTACTACGAGGCGACCCAGCGCCACGGGCCGGTTGGCTTCACCGTGTACAACCACATGCTCTTCCCGATTCGATACGACACCTTCGAGGCCGAGTTCGAGGCGCTGCTGAACGACGTGACGATCTGGGACGTGTCGGTGGAGCGCTGCCTGGAGATCTCCGGCCCCGATGGCGCCCGGTTCGCGCAGCTGCTGACGCCGAGGGACCTGTCGAAGTGCGCGGTCGGACAGGCGAAGTACGTCCTGATCTGCGACGCGGACGGCGGGATCATCAACGACCCGGTCATGACGCGCATGGACGAGAACACCTTCTGGTTCGCCCTCGCCTCGTCTGATGCGCTGCTGTTCGCCCGTGGCCTCCGCCATGCCTACCCCGACCTGGACGTGACCATCCGCGAAGCGGATGTGGCGCCGATGCAGATCCAGGGTCCCAGGTCCCGCGACCTCATGCGCGACCTGGTGGGGGAGGAGATCGGCTCGCTGAAGTACTACTGGTTCACGCGTGCGGACATCCGCGGCATCCCGGTGGTCATCACCCGCACGGGCTGGACCTCGGAGGTGGGCTACGAGATCTACCTGCTCGACATGGACCGTGGGACGGAGCTCTGGGAGGCGGTGATGGAGGCTGGCGCGCCATACAACGTGCGGCCGACCGGCCCCTCGGACATCCGCCGCATCGAGGGCGGCATCTTCAACTGGGGCGCCGACATGACCTACGAGAACAACCCGCTGGAGATGGGCCTCGAGCGCCTGGTGGCCTGGAGCCTGGAGGATGCCGCATCCCTCTCGCTGCCGGCGCTGCGTCGGATCAAGGAGAACGGTGTCCGGCGCCGGATCGTGGGCGTCGAGCTGGATGGTGACCCGTTCCCGGCGCTGAACTTCGAGAAGTGGCCGGCGTACCGTGCCGCCGGCGATGCGGAGCGGATCGGCAAGGTCACCTCCGCCATCTTCTCTCCACGGCTGGAGCGGAACATCGGCTACTGCTGGGTGCCTGTTGAGCTGGCCGAGCTGGGCACGCGGCTGCACGTCGCAACGGAGTGGGGGAGCCGGACCGCGACGGTTGCGCCGATGCCGTTCGTCGACCCGGAGAAGCGCATCCCGGTCTCCTGAGGATGGGGCGTCGCCGGCTGCAGCCCACCGAGCGCGACGCGCTTGCGCGACTGCTGGCAGCGCCGAAGCTCGAGGTCCTCCCGCTGGGAGGGCTGGACGAGCAGCTCGGGGTGTTGCCGGGAGGCGCCACGCTGGCGGTCACCGCCTCACCTTCGAAGGGCCTGGATACGAGCCTGGCACTGGGGGAGCGCCTGCAGCGATCCGGCTTCGAGGTGGTGATCCACCTGGCCGCCCGCATGGTCCGCGACCGACAGCACCTTCATGGCCTGCTTGACCGCATGCATGACAGCGGCCTTGCGCGCGCCTTTGTTGTCGGCGGCGACGCACGCCAACCCGGCGTATATGGCGACGCGCTGTCCCTGCTCCTGGACATGGCCGAGATTGGCCACCATCTCGCCGAGATCGGCATCACCGCCTACCCGCAGGGGCACCCGGAGATCGCGGACGACGCGCTGGACGCGGCGCTGGCGGCCAAGGCGCCCCACGCGCACTACATGACCACGCAGCTCTGCTTCGATGCCGGTGCGCTCGCCGGATGGATCGCGCGCCAGCGGGCGGCTGGTAATGCGCTGCCGGTGGACATCGGGATCCCGGGCGCCGTGGAAGCCACGCGCCTGCTCCGGATCAGCGCCAGGATCGGCGTCGCCGATGCCGCCCGCTTCGTGTCGAAGCAGGGCGGCCTGGTCGCCCGGCTTTTGCGGCCTGGCGGCTATCGGCCGGATGGGCTCCTGCGTGACCTGGCGCCCACCTTCGCGGATCCAGCTGCAGCCGTGCGCGGGCTGCACGTCTTCACCTTCAACCAGGTGCGGCAGACCGAGGCCTGGCGCCTACGGCTGCTCGCCTCGCTCGATCCCGGCGGCTCAGCCGACCTTCGCCGGTGACGCGGAGGCTACCCGAGCTCACCAGCGAGGAGCGCCGTCGTCGGCTCGCCGTTCGACATCGCGTGGCGCAGGCCGCTCGGGTCGATTCGGTCGAGGACGCCGCCCGCGCGGTGGTCTGCCTGCACGGGACCGATTCGTCCACGGTCTACCTGTCGGCATGGGCACGCATGCAGGTGCCCACCGTGGCCTCAGTCGAGGAGGCCCTCTACGGCCGGCGCTCGCTGCTGCGGATGCTGGCCATGCGCCGGACCGTGTTCGTGGTGCCGACCGAGGATGCGCCGATCGTGCAGGCGGCGGCAGCCAGCGGCGTCGCGCGCGTCGAGCGCAGGCGCACCGAGGCGCTGGTATCCCAGCTTGCCGTGTCGGACGTGGCCGCGTGGCTCGAAGCCGCGGAGACGGCGACCATGGCCGAGCTCGATCGCATGGGTGAGGCGACGGCGCGGGAGCTGGCTGGTGCCGTCCCGACGCTGGCCGCGCGAGCACGGCTCAATCCGGGTCAGCGCGTCGAGGGCAACGTCAGCATGGCCAGCCGGATGCTGCTCACCCTGGGGGCGGAGGGCCAAGTGGTGCGGGGCCGGCCCCGCGGCTCCTGGCTGAGCAATCAGTACCGCTGGACGCCCATGGCCCGATGGCTGGGAGGCCCGCTTGCGATACTGCCTGAAGCCGAGGCAAGGGCCGAGCTCGCCCGTCGCTACCTGGCGCGCTTCGGTCCCGCCAGCGAGGCCGACGTCCGCTGGTGGACCGGCTGGACCGCACGCGACAGCCGCGCGGCCATCGCCAATGCCGGCGCGTTGAGCGTGGCAACGGAGGACATCGGGCAGGCGTTCGTGCTCGAGGACGACCTGGAGCTCACACTGCCCGTCGACCCGTGGGTGGCGCTGCTGCCGGCGCTCGACCCGACGACGATGGGTTGGCAGGCGCGGGCGTGGTACCTGGGCCCGCATCGCGAGGCGCTGTTTGACAGCGCCGGCAACGCCGGGCCGACCATCTGGAGTGACGGTCGAATCGTCGGCGGATGGGCGGTGCTGCCATCCGGCGAGGTCGTGACGCGGCTGCTCGACGACATCGGTCACGAGGCCGGCGATGCGGTCTCGGCCGAGGCGGCGCGGCTGACCGCTTGGCTGCGGTCGACGGCGGTTGCGCCCCGCTTCGCCACGCCGTTGGCGAGGGAGCTGGTGGCGAGTCACCGCTGAGGACAGGACGGAGGGCGGCAGGTAGGCTGACGGCCAGAGAGGAGACCCGATGACCCTGCTATCCCGCGACCGACTGCTCTTCGGCTACCACATGCCCAGCCAGACGTTCCCAGGCGTCGCGACCACCGACCTGTTCGATCGCATCGCGGCGAACGTGGTCGCCGCCGAGGCAGCCGGATTCGACCTCGTCACGGTGATGGACCACTTCTATCAGATCTCCGGCATCGGCCAGGAGGATGAGCCGATGCTGGAGGCGTACACGCTGCTCGGCGCGTTGGCTGCCCGGACGAGCCGAGTGCACCTCGCCTGCATGGTCACCGGCGTGACGTACCGCAACCCGGCGTTGCTTGCCGAGCAGGTGACGACCCTGGACGCGATCTCCCGCGGTCGCGCCGTGCTGGGCATCGGTGCCGCCTGGAACGAGTCGGAGCACATCGGCCTTGGATTTGAATTCCCGCCGGTGGGGGAGCGTATGGACATGCTTGAAGAGGCCGTCCAGATCGTCCGCCTGATGCTCACCGAGGAGCGGCCGAGCTTCGACGGACGCCATTTCCGGATCGAGCGGGCGCTGAACAGCCCGCGGCCGGTCCAGGACGGCGGCCCGCCGATCATGATCGGCGGCAGCGGCGAGCGCCGCACGCTGCGGATCGTGGCCAGGTACGCGGATATCTCGAATTGGTTCGGTCCGCTCGACGAGCTGCGGCACAAGGCCGACGTCCTCGACGGCTACTGCGCCGAGATCGGCCGTGATCCGGCCAGCATCCTGCGCACGGTGATGATCCCGGTTGTCCTGGTGCCCGATCACAGTGAGGATGACGCCGTCCTGGCCACTCTCACCCCTGAGCGCCGAGCGTCGACGACCTCCGCAAATCAGCCCGAGGCCGTCGAGCTGCTGCAGCCGTATCTCGATCTGGGCTTTCGCGGATTCTTCTTCCGTAATCCGGGCATGATGGCGCCGGAGCGAATCGCGCTGGCCGGAGAGGTCATCAGCGCCATGAGCGGTGCGGGCGTCGGCGGCTGACCCGGGCTAGGCGATGGGCAGCAGTTCGAGCAGTCCGGAGGTGCCTGAGGTCACATAACGTATCTTTGGGGAAGTGCTAGGACGGCGTCGATCGCATTCTGGCCGGCCCTCCCGCCCGGCACGGAGCGTGCAACTCCGGATCGGCAGATCACGTTCAGTGGTGGGAGATGACAGACGAGCGGATAGACGAACAAAGAGACGATCAGGACGAAGAGGTCCAGTCGGACGTCATCAGCGAGAAGATGGCCAAGGTCATCGACGAGACCGATGCCGAGAAGAGCGAGATCGTCACGCCCCACTGGGAGGTCGTCGAGAACGAGGGCGGCGACCCGACGATCTATCACCTCCACGACGGGAACCAGGTTCCAGCATCGATGACCGCCGGGGACCAGGGCGAGAACCTCGCCAGATGCTCGCAGTGCGGAGCCGAGATCAATCTCGGCGGGACGGTCCGCGAGCGCGAGCCAGCCGGGACGCGGAGCTCGTAGGCCCTCAGGACCATCGGCCGGGCCAGGCAGGACCCCTGGGCAATCGTCCCCGACGGGCAGCGGCCGTACGCTGCTCGCATGAAGACAACCCACCCCGCGCTGTGGGCAGCCGGCTTGGCCGGCGTGGCGACCGGGACGGCGCTCGCGATTATCGGGGTCATCGGCTCGGGCGATGTGGCCGGGCTGTCCAGCGGCTACGGCACGATGCTGATCGGCTCTGCGTTGTACCTGCTGGCGGGGCTGAAGCTGCGCGAGCGATTCAGCCGTCGATCGCCGGCCGCAATGGCGACGGCGGAGATGTCCCGCACGGATTCGATCACATCCCGATCCTGAGCCAGGCCCAGACCGCCTGATCAGCCCTTGGCGGCGGCGTTCCGCACCTCGGCTGCGACGGCCGACGGCAGGTGCCCGGACAGCCTGATGCCGCTGCTGGTGTAGTCCTCGTCGATGTCCCCGGAGGCCTTGGCGCGCGCCACCAGCTCGCCGCGGTGATACGGGACCACGCTGTCGATGGCGACCATCTGGGCGCGCAGAGCGTCGGCCACTCGCGTCAGCAGCTGCTCCAGCCCCTCGCCGGTCGTGGCGCTGACGAACGCGGTGTCGCGGCTGGCCGGCATCGGCCCCGCACGGAGGTCGGCATCCAGGAGATCGATCTTGTTGTAGACGGTGAGGCGCGGCTTGTCCCCTACTCCCAGCTCCTCCAGGACGGTCTGAACGGCTGCCTGCTGGCCGATGAAGCTCGGGTCGGAGGCATCCACCACCTCCAGCAGCAGGTCTGCCCGGATGACCTCCTCGAGGGTTGCACGGAAGGCGTCGACCAGGTCGTGCGGCAGCTTGTTGATGAAACCGACCGTGTCGCTGATCACCACCCGCTGGCCCGTCGGCAGCGTGACCGATCGGCTGGTGGGATCGAGCGTGGCGAACAGCATGTCCGCCGCGAACAGGTCAGCATCGGCCAAGGCGTTGAGGAGCGTGCTCTTGCCCGCGTTGGTGTACCCGACCAGCGCCACGGTCGCGATCTCGGACCGGTCGCGTTGCCGGCTGGCGGTGGCGCGGTGGCGGCGCACGTCGTCCAGCTCCGTGCGCACCTTGCGGATCTTCTCGCGGATGAGACGTCGGTCCGTCTCCAGCTGGCTCTCCCCGGGTCCCCGGGTGCCGATCCCGCCGGCCGTCCGCGACAGGTGCGTCCAGAGGCGCGTCAACCGCGGCAGGTGGTACTCGAGGGCCGCCAGCTCCACCTGCAGGCGTCCCTCACGCGTCCGCGCGTGCCGCGCGAAGATGTCGATGATCAGGGCCGATCGATCGAGCACCTTGCAGTCCAGCAGCTTCTCCAGGCTGCGCTGCTGGTTCGGCGCCAGCTCGTCGTCGACCACCAGCAGGTTGAAGGCGAGATTCGCCTTCTCGTCGACCAGCTCGGCGGCGCGGCCCTTGCCGAAGTACCACACGGGATCCGGCCTGCTCCGGCGCTGGAAGGCGCTGCCGACGACCAGGGCGCCGGCAGTCTCCGCCAGCGCGGCAAGCTCTGCCAGGCTGCGCGCGACTGGCCAGCGACCGTCGTTGGGGTCATCGAGGCCGATCAGGAAGGCGCGCTCGACCGGGGCGGTCAGGTCGATCAGGCGAGATCGTTCGGACATATGTTCGGTCCATGCTAGTCGATCCCCCACCCCGGCCCAGCAGCAGAAGCATGTACCGGAGTACGCGGTGTGGGGCGAGCCGCGGTACTTTCCACCTAGTTGAGACGGCCCCCCACCTGTGGGATACCTCTCCGTACCACGTTGGGGGCGCTGGAGAACACGTTGGATCAGGCAGCGGCGCCGAAATCAGAGGCCGTTTCGACTGCCCACGACTCGCGGGCCGGCCTCGCCCTGCGCCTCGCGGTGGCGCTTGGCGCCAGCTCCCTGGCCGGCATTGCCGCCGATCGCCTGATGGCCACTGCCCTGCCGGAGCCGGCGCTGCGGGTCATCCTCAGCGCGCTCCTGGCCGCGACCCTGGTGGGCCTCGCGCTCTACTACCTGGTCGTCTCGCCGCTGGCCAGATCGCGGGCCGATCTGAACGACCGCTACCAGGCCGCGCTGGCCGATGCGCTGCAGGACCCGCTGACCGGGCTCGGCAACCATCGTGCCTTCCAGGAGGAGCTGGACCGCCAGGTGGAGGCGTCGCAGCGCTACGGCACGCCACTCGCGCTGGCGATCGTCGACCTGGACGAGTTCAAGGCCATCAACGATGGCCGCGGACATGCCTTCGGCGACCGCGCGCTGGCTCATTTCGGGACGCTGATGAACGCAGGCCTGCGCCGCGCCGACCGCGCGTTCCGGATCGGCGGTGACGAGTTCGCCGTTCTCCTGCCGCACACCGAGTCCGAAGGCGCCAAGATCGTCCTGCGCCGCCTGCTGGCCAGCGCCCTGCAGCCCGCCCTGCGCAGCGAGGCAGAGCCGGGCAGCCTCTCATTCTCGGCCGGCGTCTCCTCCATCCCCGATCTCGCCTCCAGTCGGGCGCAGCTGTACTCGCAGGCCGATGCCGCCCTCTACGCGGCCAAGCGTGCCGGCCGGACCGATGTCCAGATCTTCGACCCCTCAACCGAGGCCAGCCAGGAATCGAACGGAGTGGGCATGGCTGTCGCCGAGGTGATCGCACGCGGCTGGCTGCGTCCGGTGTACCAGCCGATCATGGAGCTCAAGACGGGCAGGCTGCTCGGCGTCGAGGGCCTGATCCGGCCGGTCTCGCCGGCGCCGTTCCAGGATCCCGCCAGCCTCTTCGCTGCCGCCGCCGCCAGCGGCCACCTGGTAGCGCTTGACCTGACCTGCATGGAGACCATCGTGGCCGGCGCCGCCGGCCTGGCGCCGGGAGCATTCCTGTCGGTGAACCTGTCCCCCGCCACCGTCGAAGCGCAGGAGTTCAGCACGGCCGCCGTGCTCAGCATCCTCGCCCGCCATGGCTTTCCGCCCGAGCGCCTGCTGCTGGAGCTGACCGAGCAGCAGCCGGTGACGGACCTCGAGCGCCTGCGCCTCAAGCTGGACACCTGCCGTAGCGTCGGCATCCGGCTGGCCGCCGACGACGTGGGTGCCGGCTACGCCGGCCTGCGCCTGCTGGCGGAGCTCACCTTCGACGTGATCAAGGTGGACCTGACCCTCGTCCAGCGCAGCGCCTCCAGCGCCTCGTCAACGGCGGTCATCGAATCGGTGGTCGCCCTTGCCGGCCGCACCGGCGCCATGCTGGTCGCCGAGGGCATCGAGCACCCAGAGCAGCTCGAACAGCTGGATCGCCTGGGCATCCGCGTGGGACAGGGGTACCTGCTCGGGCGGCCCGGTTCCCTGCCTGGCGTGGAGCCGTCGGAGACCGTGCCAGTCAACCCGATCCCCATGGTCGGTGCCGCCGAGCCCGCGGGCGCGGCCGCGTCGATGTCCTCCTGGCGACAGTCGATCGGCCTGCCGGTCGCCTAGGAGCGACCCGCCAGCAGCGGGCCCAGTAGCGCAACGGCCCGATTCGCCAGAGCCGCGGCCGGACCCTCGCCCGCTGCCAGCCAGCGGATGCGGGCATCCCGGCCGAACCAGGTCATCTGACGCTTGGCGTACTGACGGGTGTGCAGCGCCGTCTGCCGCTCGGCGTCGTCGAGGCTGAGCGCACCGGACAGCACCTGCAACGCCTCGCGGTAGCCGTGGCCCGTCATCGGAGCGAGCTCCGCTCCGTAGCCGCGCTCGCGCAGGCCGCGCACCTCGTCGAGCAGACCGTGGGCGAACATCGCCGCGGTCCGCTCGCGAATCCTGGCATCCAGCACCGGGCGTGGCCGCTCGATCCCGAGCAGCACCAGCGACCCACCCCATCCCCGGGCGGCCGGCGCCGGTGACGCCTCGCCCGTGCCGATGGTTCGTTCCAGGGCGCGCAGCACCCGGCGCGGATTGCGCAGGTCGGTGCGGGCCGCGGCCGCCGGATCCAGGGCGCTGAGCCGACCAGCCAGGTCGGCGAGGTCCCCCGCCTCCAGCTCAGCCGCCAGCGATCGGCGCAGCTCCGGTGATGGAGCTTGCGCGCCAAGGTCGTACCCATCGAGCAGTGCCGAGACATACAGTCCCGTGCCGCCTACCAGCAGCGGAAGCCGGCCACGGTCCCAGATCTCGTCGACCAGCGGACGCGCACCGCGCAGCCAGTCGGCCAGGGTGAAGGGTTGGTCGGGATCGACCATGTCCAGCATGTGGTGTGCGACCGCCGCCCGCTCCGCGCCACCGGGCTTGGCGGTTCCGATGTCCATGCCGCGGTACACCTGCCGCGAGTCTGCCACCAGGATCTCGACCGGCAGCTGCCGGGCCACGGCCAGCGCCAGCTCGGTCTTGCCTGAGGCGGTGGGGCCGAGGATGGCACCGATCGGCGGCGTCATCGGTCGGCCGTCACACCTCGATGAGGCGCTGCACCTGCTGGATGGCGGTGGCGCGTCCGCTCGCCCGCTCGATGCTGATGACCACCCCGTTCAGGCTCACCGGCCCGTCAGCGACGTTGAAGCGAGTGGGCAGATGGCTCAGGAAGCGCGGCAGCACCGTCTCCAGGCTGAAGCCGATGATCGAGTCGCGGGGTCCGGTCATGCCGACGTCGCTGATGTACGCCGTCCCATTCGGCAGCAGCCGGGCGTCGGCCGTGGGCACGTGGGTATGGGTCCCGACCACGGCACTGACACGCCCATCGAGGAACCAGCCCATCGCGTTCTTCTCCGAGGTGATCTCGCAGTGGAAGTCGACGATCCGGATGGGCGGCAGTGGCTCGGCGGCGCCATCGAGCAGCGCATCCAGAGCGGCGAACGGCGAGTCGAGCTGGTTCATGAAGACGCGGCCCATGGCGTTGATGATGGCCACCTGTTCTCCATCGGCCAGCTGGTGGATCAGCCAGCCGCGCCCGGGAGCGTCATCGGGATAGTTGATCGGTCGCAGCACCGGACGGCCGGAATCGAGGTAGTCATAGACCTCGCGCTTGTCCCAGACGTGGTTGCCGCTGGTGATCACGTCGATCCCCTGCGTCAGGAGCTCCTCCGACAGGTTGGGGGTCAAGCCCGCGCCGGCCGCCACGTTCTCGCCGTTGGCGATCACCAGGTCGAGCTCGAACTCGGCACGCAGATCGGGCAGCGCATGGATGACGGCCTGACGTCCCGGCTTGCCGATGATGTCGCCGATGACCATGCACCGCAGCGCGGCGCGATCGGTCACCGGGCGAAGTCGACGGCGCGGGTCTCCCGGATGACCGTCACCTTGATCTGACCCGGGTACTGCAGCTGGTCCTCGATCTTGCGCACCACGTCGCGCGCCAGTCGCGAGCTGGCCATGTCGTCCATGTCCTCCGGGCGCACCAGGATCCGGATCTCACGTCCGGCCTGGATGGCGTAGCAGCGCTCAACGCCGGGGAAGGAGAGGGCGATCTGCTGCAGGTCATCCAGTCGCTTGATGTAGTTGTCCAGGCTCTCGCCGCGTGCGCCGGGTCGTGAGGCGCTGATGGCGTCGGCGATCTGGACCACGGTCGCCTCGACCGACTCCTGCTCGACCTCCTGGTGGTGGGCGGCGATCGCATTGCAGACCACCTGGTTCACGCCGTACCGGCCGGCAATGTCGCCGCCGATCAGCGCGTGCGGCCCCTCGACCTCGTGGTCGACCGCCTTGCCGATGTCGTGCAGCAGGCCGCCCTTCTTCGACTCGGCCACATTGGCGCCGATCTCGGCCGCCAGCAGCCCCGCCAGGCGTGCGGTCTCGATCACGTGGTTGAGCACGTTCTGACCGTAGCTGGTGCGGTACTTGAGGCGGCCCAATAGCTTGATCAGCTCGGGGTGCAGCCCCGGCACACCGGCGTCGTAGGCGGCCTGCTCGCCCGCCTGGCGCATGACCGCCTCGATCTCGGCCCGGCACTTGGCGACCGTCTCCTCGATCCGGCCGGGGTGGATGCGCCCGTCGCTGACCAGCTTGGTGAGCGCCATGCGGGCCACCTCGCGCCGCACCGGGTCGAAGCCGGACAGCACGACCGCCTCCGGCGTGTCGTCGATGATCAGATCGATCCCGGTCGCCTGCTCCAGGGCGCGGATGTTGCGACCCTCGCGCCCGATGATGCGGCCCTTCATCTCCTCGGAGGGCAGTGGGACGACCGTGACCGTCGCCTCCGAAGTGTGGTCGGCGGCGATGCGCTGCATGATCGTGGTCAGGATCCGCCGCGCCCGCTCGTCACCCTCATCGACGGCGCGCCGCTCGATCTCGCGGACGCGGTGCTGCGCCTCGGCCTGCGCCTCGTCGACGATCTGCTGGATCAGCGACTGCCGTGCCTCGGACGCGTTGAGGCCGCTCAGCCGCTCGTGCTCGACGATCTGCCGCTGCTGCAGAGCGCCCAGCCGCTCCTTCTCCACGTCCAGCTCTCGCTGACGCTCCTCGAAGCTCGCCTCGCGTCGCTCCAGGGTCTCCACCTTCCGGTCGAGGCTCTCGGAGCGGTCCAGCAGCAGCCGCTCCTGGCGCTGCATGTCGGCTCGCTTCTCACGCGCCTCTTCCTCGGCGGCGCGCTGCGCCTGGAGGGCGTCGTCCTTGCCCTCGAGGACGATCTCCTTCTGCTTGGCCCGAGCCTCGGCGATGATCCGCT
>CBFGSY010000045.1:0-14998 GCA_965651545.1 uncultured bacterium
CCGGTGACGAGGCCGCGCACCAGCCCGCTCATGGTCAGCGGCGGGCAGCCTGTCCTTCATGTCGTCGTACCAGTCGAAGAACGCACGCTTGGCATCCTTGACGTCGGGAGGGAGGGCCGCCAACCAGTCGGCCAGCCAGAGCCACGCGACGTAACGGTCACGGCCTTCCTGGGTGCCCGGCGGGTACTCGTTGTTGACCGCCCCCTCAAAGTCCTCCCACTCCTTGGGCGTTATCCGCTTCCACCTGAAGCGGTCATGTAGGAGCCGAGCCAAGGGGTAGCGAGGGTCGCGGTTCTTGATTTCGAGAACGGGGGTGCTGGCCGTCTCCTCGCGCGCGCGTGCGCGGGAGGGCACCCGTTCTTTCAGAACCTTCTCCTTACCGTCGTTCTGTTTGGAAGGTTTAGGGGCGCGTTCCACGCTCAGCAGCGACCCCCTTTCGGTCGGAACCGACCCCCTTTCGGCCTGGGTAATCGCGTTGGTACCGACCTTCTTTCGGGGTATAACCGGGTCGGAACCGACCCTCTTTCCGTCGCACTTGACGGCGAGCTGGCCGGTCAGGCCGCAGCGCACCTCGTAACGGCTCACATGGCCGCGACCGGTGCCGACCTCGCCCGCCAGCTCGGTTTGGCTCCGGGCCTTGGCAATGGCGATTCGCGTGTTGCGGCGGTTGATGCCGACGAGAGCAGCAATGTCGCTGAGCGACGCCGTCCAGCAACCGGAGTCGTCCCACGATCTCCAGGCGAGTACGAGGAGCAGCGCCCTCGCTGAGCCATCGACCTTGGAGTGCGCGAGGACACACTCGACGGCGCGCGCACTCATGGCGCCACCTCGTGACTAGCGCCGGTTGGAGTGTTGGCGCTAGCCTTCGGGTCAGCCTGTGCTGGTGGCCGCCCGGTCCGCTGGGCGGTCATCACTTCTGCTCTCCCTGCGGACCGCCGTTGCGCGCCGCAGATCTGATGAGGTTGGCCAACGCCACGACTAGGCGGCGCTCCTCGGTCGGCACATCACGCAGGTCAAGATGCCGCGGCACTTCGCCCCACCGCCTGCGGGCGCCGAGCTGGCCCGCTCGGACCTTCACCGGATTCTTGTCGGATACCAAGACGCGGTTCCTCCGACCGATCCCGGTGCCTCCTGTCGAGACCGCGGGTTGGTCATTGGAACCGCATCAGACGCGGCTTGGGGGGTCGCGATTGAGTTGCTAGCAGTTTAGCAGTGGTCAGTCCTCCGCCGCTCGCGTTATCAGCTTGGGGAGCCAAGCCTCGGCTCGGTCTTGGTGAGGCTCATCGGCGCTATGCCCCGGTCCCGCCTCCGCCGGCACCTCGCCCTCGTGCAGGACGTGCAACGTCGAGCAGCGCCAACACCGGACGCGCACTGGCAGGCAGCAGGGAACCACCCCCGCCAGGCCGGGCGACACCGGGTCGTGCTCCGGGCCGAAGGCGCGACCTTGGGGCCGGGGCGGCAGCCCGCGCCGAATCCTGGCCTGAGCGTGAGCCGTCATCTGGAAGGTGTCGTCAGGCTGGCGCCGGTAGCCGGGTTTCAGGCAGATGTGTTGAGGCCCTCCGAGTCCAGTCTCGCCGTGAATCCGCGCGATTCGCGCTCCGCAGTCTCGGACGCCGCAGAGGAGGTGCGTGCGTTCGCGGTCGAGTCGCAGACTCATGACGCTATTCTCCCGCTCGCGGCGGCCACCCAGGCGCCGCGGCCCGAGATGGGAATCAGCACGGTTTCGATTGCGTCGCCAGCTCCTGCCGGGCGCGCCAACACCTCGATCCGGCATCATCCGCGGCGTGACCGCCAGCGCCGAGCAGCTGACCGACGCCCGTGCCCCTGGGCGGGCGGCCTGGACCGAGCGCATCACCAGCCCGGAAGTGGTCGCCGGCGCGGTCCTGACGCTGCTGGCCCTCGTGGCCTACTGGCTCACCGGCCCGGGCGACAACGTGCCGGACTCCTTCGTGCCGCTGGCCGATGCATTCCTGCACGGCCGCATCTCGATCCCCGTCGACCGCCCATGGCTGGAGCTGGTGCCGGTCAACGACGGCAGCGGGGCGCAGTATTCGCCCTTCCCGCCCGTGCCCGCCGTCGTCCTCGTTCCCTTGGTGGCCCTCACCCAGCTGCTCGGGACCGGCGAGCTGCCCTCGGAGCTCTACTCCGCGGTGCTCGGTGCCGCCAATGTGGCGCTCGTCTACTGGCTGCTGGGTCGCATCGGTGTCGCCTTCGGACCAAGGCAGCTGCTGACCATCGGCTTCGCCTTCACCACCCACTGGTGGGTGGCCGGCATGGCCGGGACCCATCATTGGGCGCAGGTGGTGGCCGTGTTCTTCATGCTGGTTGCACTGCACATCGGCCTCACCCGGCGCTGGCCCGTGCTGGCCGGTCTGGCCCTGGGGCTGGCGGCCGGCTCACGGTTGCCGATGGCCTTCAGCCTGCCGCTGTTCCTGGTCCTCTATGGGGACCGATGGCGCCCGACGCGGGCGCAGACCCTGCTCTTTGCCGGCATCGCGCTGCCGGCCCTGTTGATCGCCTGGTACAACGTCGCGCGCTTCGGCTCGCCCTTCGACTTCGGCTACGCCCACATCCCGTCCGGCGAGACCGGAATCGTGACCGATGAGCCCTGGTTCCGGCATGGCCTCGTCTCGCCGCTTTACATTCCCCGCCACCTGTACGCCATCTTGCTGCAGAGCTTCGAGTGGCGGGATGCCTTTCCGTTCCTGGCACCCAGCTTCTCCGGACTGGCCCTCACGCTCTCGGCGCCGTTCCTCTTCTGGTCCGCCGCCGCCTGGCGGGTGCGAAAGATCGAGCCCCTGGTGCCGATCGCCATGCTCAGCGTCGTGCTGGTGCTGCTGCCGGACCTCACGCACGGTTCGTGGGGCTTCGCCCAGTTCGGCTATCGGTTCGTCCTGGATGCCGTGCCGATCCTGCTGCTCCTGCTCGGCTGGGCTTATCGCGAGCGGGCGTCCGCCTGGCTGATCGTTGCCGTGGCGCTGGGTGTGGCTGTGCATGCCTACGGCATCTACGTCATCAACGTCCTCGAGTTCACCGCCTGAGGTCGGACGCCGATCTATCGGTTGGATCTGCACACGAAGCCCGATTCAGGTGTCGGATCGCCGATCCATCGGTGAACCCTGAGCGCGAACGAACTGCTCCCCGCTCGTGCACAGTAATGACCGATGGATCGGCGCTTTCGCTCCCACGCAGCCGGCCACGTCAAGAATTGACCGATGGATCGGCGGCCAGGCTAATCGCCTTCGGGGAGGTGATAGGGGACGTCGGCCACGATCGTGTTCGGCCTGCTGAAGAGGCGCAGCTTCAGCCGCAGGGCCGTCTGGTTGTGCAGCAGGTTCTCCCACCAGTGGCGAGGAACGACCTCGGACAGCACGACCAGCACCGGGCGCCCGGGATCCTGGGCCTGCAGCGCGTCCAGGTAGCGCAGCAGCGGGCCGACCAGGGCCCGATAGGGAGACTCCACGACCACCAGCTCCGTCTCGCCGGCCCACTCGGGCCAGCGCTCCCGGAGCTCGGCGGCTGACTCGGGGTTGTTGGTGATGTGGACCGCGGTGGCATCGCGGCTGATCGAGTTGGCGAACGCGATCGCCTGGCGCGCCGTTCGGTCCAGGCGTGCCACCGGCACGATGACGATCGGCTCGGCGGCGACCTCCTTGCCGGCCGGGATGCGGTCGAGTGCCAGCCGCTGGTCCAGCGTCCGGTAGTGGCGGCGGATGCCCCACAGGACGGCCATCAGGATCGGGACCAGCACGATCACCAGCCACGACCCCTGGAAGAAGTTGCTGGTACCCACCACCAGGCCCACCACGGCGGTGGTCAACGCGCCCAGGCCGTTGATCAGGCTGCCTCGCAGCCAGCCGGGCTCACGGCGCCGATACCAGCGCATCAGCATACCGCCCTGCGACAGGGTGAAGGCCAGGAAGACGCCCAGCGTGTAGAGCGGGATCAGGCCGCTGACACTGGCCCGGAACATGACGAGCAGGAGCACCGCCATGCCGGACAGCGCCAGGATGCCGGTCGTGAAGGCCAGCCGCTCGCCGCGGAAGGCGAACTGGCGCGGCAGGAAGCCGTCACGGGCCAGGAACGAGGACAGCCGTGGGAAGTCGGCGAAGCTGGTGTTGGCAGCCAGCACCAGGAGGAGCCCGGTGGCCACCTGGGCGAGGATGAGGACCGGCCCGCTGCCGGCGATCTGCCGAACCAGGAGGCTCAGCACCGTCTGCTGCTCGTCGGGATCCGGGACGATGCCCGCGGTCGTGGCCAGGTAGGCGATCCCCAGGAAGAGGACGCCGAAGATGGCGGCCGCCCAGGTCAGCGTCGCGCGGGCGTTCTTCCACTCCGGCGGCTTGAAGGCCGGGACGCCATCCGAGATGGCCTCCACGCCGGTCAGCGCCACCGCGCCCTGCGAGAACGCCCTCAGGACGAGGAAGAGCCCGAGCACCTGGCCGCCGGCATTGAGCTCCTCGATCCAGCCGGGCGGCGCCACGAACTGCGGCAGGTCGCCGCTGAGCGAGCGTGCCATGCCCCAGCCGATGACGACGAGCATGACGACGATGTACAGGTACGTCGGCGCCATGAAGATCGTCCCGGACTCGCGGATTCCGCGCAGGTTGCCGAGCATGAGCAACGCCACGAGCCCCACCGAGACCGCGATCCGCCAGTCGTACAGCTCCGGGATGATGGAGGTCATGGCCGCCACGCCGGCCGAGACGGACACCGCCACCGTCACCACGTAGCCGATGAGCAGGGCCGACGCGGCCAGGATGCCGGCCACGTCGCCCAGGTTGTCGCTGGCCACGATGTAGCTGCTGGCGCCCATCGGGTAGGCCTTGATGGTCTGCCGATACGAGATGGTGACGATGGCCAGCATCACGATGATCAGCGCCGCCAGCTGCACGGTGAGGAACAGCGCCCCGATGCCAGCTAACGCCAGAACGTGCATGATCGCCTCTGGGCCGTAGGCGCTGGAGCTGATGTTGTCGCTGCTGAACACGGCCAGCGCCTTGACCTTGCTGAGGCGCTCGTGCTCCTCGTGCTCGCTCGAGATGGGCCGCCCGATCAGGAAGGTGCGCAGGCCGCGCAGGGCGGCATGCCAGCCGCGTCGCTCCAGGATCGTCTTCTCCGACGCGATGAGCGTCCCTTCGTGCGAGCGCTCGAACTCGTCCTCGAAGGGCCGCACGATGCGGACATACGCATCGCCGGGGCGGCGGCCGCGGCGCTTCTCGCGCACCTCGAGCAACGGGTCGACACGGCGGGCGTCAGGGCCCGGTCGATCGGGCTGGTTCCTCTGCATCCGGGCCGTATTGTGCTGCACCACGCCTGCCATCGGGCCGGCTAATGCTGTCCGGTCGTCCCCCGGACCCGCATGCGGTGCTCGGTGCGCAGGAAGACATGACGCCCGGCAGCCACCATGACGACCGCGAACGCAGCCAACGCGACCCACTCGAGTGCCGGTGCCAGCAGCGGGCGCGTCCCGAGCGCGTGGTGACGCAGCAGGTCGACGGCGTAGGTCGTGGGCAGCGCGTACGCGATCGGCTGCAGGAAGAGTGGCAGGACCGTGATCGGGAAGGCCACGCCGGAGAGGATGGCGAAGATGAAGTTGGTGGCGTCGACCATGAAGTTCGGCTCACGGATGACGAGCACCGCCGACGCCACGAGGTAGCCCACCCCGACCATGCTGATCGCCGCCAGCACCAGCGCGGGCAGCGCGACCAGCAGCGCGCCGGCGATCGCCGCTCCGAAGAAGCCCATCGCTACGGCGACCAGGATCACGCTGGCAAGGGCCGACAGAATGAGTCCGGCGATGGCACGGCCGAAGACGGTCGTCTCCGGGCGCGTCGGAGTCAGCCAGGTCGGCTCCAGGGTGCCGGCGTCCATCTCCCGCTTCAGGCCGAAGGCCATGTCCCAGAAGGCGGCGCCCACCAGCGAGCCCACGACCGTGCCAAGAAACAGATAGCCCGCCAGGTCATCGGTCCCGGTCGAGGCTTCCAGGCCGATGGCTCGGCCGCCAACGTAGAAGGTGACGCCAAGCAGGAGGCTCGGTAGCAGGAACTGGTAGAGGGGCTGAAGCACCTCGTTGACCAGCTGCAGGGGATAGCGTCGCGCGATCAGCAGCTCCTTGCGAGCGACGGCCCAAGCGGCGCGGATCTCTTCGCTCATCGGTCCATCAGTACGACGCCAGGCTGCCGCCCCGTCGAGCGAAGCGTTCGGTGCGCCGGAAAGCGACCACCGCGAAACCGCACAGCGCCAGGCCCAGCGCCAGCAGGATGGCGAGGTCGGGGATGAGCGAGACCAGGTCGCTGCCCGCCAGCAGGACATGACGCAGGTCGCCGATGAGGTAGGTGGGCGGCAGCGCGAGCGCGACCGCCCGGGCCCATTCCGGCAGGATGACGATCGGGAACGTCATGCCGCAAAAGACCGTGAAGACGCCTCGAACGGTCTGGACCAGGGCGCTGACCTCCCCGAAGCGAAGCACGACCGAGGCGAACAGCGCGCCGAGCCCGTACAGCGCCGGCACCGCGACCAGGATCACGCCGCCCGCTCGCAACGCCTGGAAGGGCGTGATCGAGAGGCCGAAGAAGATAACCAGCGCGCCGCCGACGACCGCGAACATCCAAAGCGCCCACACGACCTGGCTGACTACCGGCCCGAACAAGATGACCAGCCGGCTGGCGGGGGTGAGGAACAGGGCCTCCAGCGAGCCGCGCACCTGCTCGTTGCGGAGCGAGGTGCCGGGTCCCCACAGGATCATGCTGATCCACATGTAGGCAGCCCAGCCGAGGAACAGGAAGCCGGCGATCTCGGTTGTACCCGTGCGCTGGGCGAAGGCATCGGCCGCCGCCGGCTGGCCGCCGTAGGCGCTCGCCTGGTAGACGTAGGCCAGCGGCAGCGCGATCGGCCAGAAAAGGAAGCCGGCAAACAGCGTCGGATAGCGGCGCAGCAGCCGCCACTCCTTCAGGCCGGCAGCCCCGAAGGCGCGAAGGTCGGCGGTGGTCATTCGCGCAGCGCCCGGCCCGTGAGCGAGATGAAGACGTCCTCCAGCGTCACCGGCACGACCTCGACATGCTGGATGGCGGCGTTCTCCGCGCGGGCGGCGTCGAATGCCTGCGGCACGAAGTCACGAGCGCTGCGCACGTGGGCCGTGACCTGCAGCGACCCGTCGTCACGCTCCTGGCGCGCCAGCGCCCCCGCGGCTCGCTCTAGCCGGCCAAGCAGCGCAGCGTCCCCGCTGCCGGAAGCGATCTCCAGGTGCACGACCTCGGTCGCGGCGATCGTCCGCTTCAGGCCACCCGGCGTATCCAGCGCCGCGATGCGGCCGTGGTCGACGATAGCGATCCGGTCGCACAGCTGGTCTGCCTCCTCCATGTAGTGGGTCGTGAGGAGGACCGTCCGCCCCTGTCCCTGCAGCTCGCGCACGCGGTCGCGGAGATCGCGCGCCGATTGCGGGTCGAGGCCAACCGTCGGCTCGTCGAGCAGCAGGAGCTCCGGATCCGGCAGCAGGGCGCGCGCCAGGACGAGTCGTTGGCGCATGCCGGTGCTGTAGCGCTCGACGTAATCATCCGATCGGTCGTCGAGCTTGACGGTCCGCAGGGCGGCGCTGATCCGCGCTCGCTGCTCGTGCGGCGGAACGTAGTAGAGGGCGGCGAAGTACTCCAGGTTCTCGCGAGCGGTCAGCTTCCAGTAGAGGCTGCGGCCATCGGCGAGGACCGCGCCCATCCGGCGCCTGACGTCGCGCGCGTCGCGGACCACGTCGAAGCCCAGGACGCGGGCGCTACCCTCGGTCGGTTCCAGCAGGGTCGCCAGCATCTTCATGGTTGTCGTCTTGCCGGCGCCGTTCGGACCCAGCACGCCGAAGATCTCGCCCCGGTCCACGCGCAGATCGATGCCGTCGACCGCGCGGAAGCGCTCGCGCTGGTCCGGCTCGCGTCGCAGCCGCTGCCAGATGGTGCGGCGACCCCGCTCGAACTCCTTCACGAGGCCACTGGCCTCGATCGCCGGGCCGTTGCCGTTCATGCGGCTGGCCGCTCGGCGGGCTCGTCGGTCATCTGCGATGGGACGCCGGCGAAGACGCCTGCCGCTGACGCTGCCACGATGATGGCGGCCGCCACCGTGAACATCAGGGAGACGGCCCCGAATTCGATGATCGCACCGGAGACGGCCAGGCTCAGCGGGGCCAGTCCAACGGCTCCCAGCATCAGCAGGCTCATCACCCGCCCGCGCATCGCCTCCGGCGCACGAGCCTGTAGCCAGGCGATCACTCGCACGTTGATGAAGCCGGCTCCCAAGCCGATGGCGCCGATGGCCCCGACGGCAAGCAGGAAGTTCGGCACGTTGCCGACCAGCGCGAGGCTGACGCCCATGGCAGCCGCGGTGACCAGGGTGACCAGTCCTAGTTGCGGAACGTGACGCAGGGAGCCAGCCAGGACCGCGCCACCCAGGGCCCCAGCGCCGTACGCCGACAGCATGACGCCGAAGGCGGCAGCCCCGCTCTCGAAGCGCGCGTCGGCGAGGTAGGGCAGCCCAACCAGGAGCGGTCCGTTGAAGGCGAAGTTGAAGGCAGCGACCAGCACGAGCAGCGAACGCACCGGCGGGTCGCGCCAAACATAGGCGAATCCGGCGCCGATGTTGGCCAGCAGTCCCTCCCGGGCGCCCTCTGCCGCGGCGCCCGGGACGTCCGGGCTCGGCGCCCGCCGACCGCCCCGGACCAACAGCAGCAGGGCAGTGGCCACCGCAAACGACGCCGCGTCGATGGCGAAGGCAGGGCCGGTCTGCACGGCTGCCACCACCAGGCCGGCGATGGCAGGACCGATGAGCCCGGATAGCTGCTGGGTGATCTGGACGAGGGCGTTGGCAGGCGGGAGCAGCCGGTCGCTGACCAGCATCGGGACGATGGTGTTCAGGGCGGGGAAGAAGAATGCGTCGACAACGCCAAAGATGAATGCCAGCACGTAGAGCTGCCAGAGCTGGGCGTTGCCAGTGAGGACCAGCACGGCGATCACGGCCACCACCCCTGAGCGGAGCGCATTCGAGACGAGCATCAGGCTGCGCGGCGAGAGGCTGTCGGAGAGCGCACCGCCAACGAGCATGAAGACTGCCCGCGGAATGGCCGCGGCGGTGAGGACGGTGCCCAACGCCAGGCCCGAGCCAGTCAGTTGAAGCGTCAGCCAGGCGAGGGCCACGAAGTGGAACTGGTCGCCGATCAGCGAGATGCTCTCGCCGGTGAACACCAGCCGGAAGTCGCGCAGCCTCAGCGGCTGGAGGAGTGCCGGGCCACGGGCTGGCTCGTCCGGAGCGGCGAGCGGGGTCGCGGTGATCGATTCCATCGGCTCACTCCATCGAGATGAGGACGCCGTCGCCGTTCTCGTCCTCGGCGTCGACGATGGTTCCCGTCGTCTCGCTGTCGACCGCCTGCTCGATGAGCGACGCATAGCTGTCGGGGATGCCCGGCACCATGCGCGCCGCCATGGCGGCGAATGCCAGCGGCACCCGCACGTCGACGACTCGGCGGCCGCGCTCGTTGACCTGGATCCGCACCCGGCGTCCCCGATTGGGACGCGAGGAGGAAGGCTCGAAGGGGAAACCCTCCGGGCTGGGCGGCCGTGGCGGCCGACGGGTGGACAGCGCCTCGATGATCGGCGCTGCCTCCTCGGGCGACAGCTTGCCCTCCGCAACCAGCCGCAGGACGGTATTCAGCTCGTCACTCATTGTCGCGACCGCTCAGCCGCCGGCTTGCCTCGTCGACATCGATCTCGCCGCGCTCCAGCGCCTCCAGGATCGCCAGCTGGTCCTCAGGCGCCAGTGGCTCGGCGGGCGGGGATGGGGGAGCGGGTGGTGTGGGCGCCGGGGGCGCCGGGGGTGCCATGCGGTCGAGGCGGCGCGGACGGCGGATCACGAGGTCGCCGGACATCGAGTTGAAGATGACGTCCGGCCCGCCGGCGCCGACGATCACGCGACGCCGATCCTGCCGTCCTTCTATGCGATGGTCGAGGTCGCTGACCACGTCGGAGCTGATGCCGCGCACCTCGAAGGTTGCGCCGCCCAGCAGGCCGAAGCCGACGTCGCCGCTGACGGTATCGATGCGGTATTCCTCGCCCGTCGCCAGCTGCCCCTCGATCTCGACGTCGCCGGAGACGGCATTGGCCCGCAGCCCGCGCAGCACGGGCGCCACCACGCTCACGTCGCCGGACACGGTGTCAGCCCGAAAGGAGACGCGCTCGTCGGCGCGCACCGAGACGTCACCCGAGACGCTGTTGACGCGCACCGTCCCGCCGGACCGCGCCAGGATCAGATCCCCGGATACGGTGTCGTATCGCTGCTCTCCGGACAGCCCTTCGACGTTCACGTCCGCCGAGACGCCGTCGAGACGCAGCGCCGCGCGCTCCGGAAGGTCCACCTGGACGCTCAGCTCGAGCTGGGCACGGCTGGAGAAGATGCGGCCGACCAGCGCGCCGAACGTGGACGGGTCGTCGGGCTCCTCGACGGTCAGGTAGCCATCCCCCCGGTCAACCCGCATCTGCGCCTCTTCGAATGCGCGGTCGGCCTCTGATTCGGAGCCGGCGCTGATCTCGTAATTGGCGCGCACCCGGACGTCGCCGCCGGATACACCCTGCACCGCGATGTCGGCGGAGGTGACCTTCAGCGTCAGGCGTCCCTTGTGGCCGATGTGGTGCTCGATCGACTGGGTGCGAACGTAGGTGGCCATCGGTCAGCTCGCGCCAAGCTCACGCAGGGCGGCGGCGGCTTCGTCGGCCGCGATCTCGCGGCGGGCGAGGCGCTCCAAGATGGCTCGTCGCTGATCGGCCAGGTCTGAGGTGGCCTCTTCGCTTGGCTCGCGCACGGCGTCGTCATCGGCTTCATCTGCGCCGATCTCGTCCGGCGCCGGGCCGTCGCCCAGGCCCAGGGCTCGCAGCAGCGCATCGACGCGCCCGCGTACGGTCGGGTATGAGATGCCGAGCTCGCGCTCCATCTCCTTCAGGTTGCCGCGCGAGCGCAGGAAGCTCTCGAGCAGGCCCAGCTGCTCCTTGGTGAGGCGGCCAAAGCGGCCGACACCGAACTCACCCTCGAGCGCGGTTCCGCAGTTGCGGCAGTGAAGCCGCGAGATGAGGAGCTCGCCCTCGCAGACGGGACAGGTGGAGATGACGTCGCGAGCCATGACTAGCTGCGACCCTTCTCGCGGCCGGTCGGTCGGCTCTGGCCGATCCTGAAGACGCGCTTGACCTCACGCTTCGGGGCCGATGCGTGGTGCTGGCGCGGCTTCGGCGCCGAGAATACGGGATAATGGAGCTGTGCGTCCAACATGTGAATCTCTCCTTTGGATTTAGCAGGCTGTGGTTCTAATTACTGAGTATGGCGTTACTCTACGCGTTGGATCAGTGATCTGTCAATCCCATTTTCGAAATAAGTAAGTCGGCTTGCCAAATCACTCATCAGACCGAGCACGGCGCCGCGGCGGATCGCATCATGGCGGCTCGCCGCACACACCTCGCCCCAGGGGCCTGCGTCGCCCGCGCGGTCTCGGGTACCATGGGAGACGATCCCAGATGTATCCGAGTCTCCTGCCGTACACGCCGGAGCGAGACGTCTACCGTCTCCTCCAGGTCGAACCCACTGCCACCAGCGAGGAGATTGCGGCTGCCTGCCGGCGGCTAGCGCGGACCTTCCACCCCGACCGCAACGCGTCACCCCGTGCCCATGAGGAGATGCAGGTCGTCAATGCCGTCCGGCATCTGCTGGCCGATCCCGGCGCGCGTGCGGCCTACGACGGCGCGCGGCGGCGATACCTCCACGGCTACCGCCCACCGCACCCGCCAAATCGACGGCATTCGGCAAGGCCCGTCCAAGCGCAGCCATTCGCGCGGCTCCGGGCCGCCCCGAGATGGCAATCGCGAGCCACCCGGTTTGCGCGAGCGGTGGGAGCCGGCCTCCGGGGCGCGCTGGCCGAGTTCGGACCGCCGCGCTGTCCCCGCTGCCGCGAGCCAATTGAGATCGGCGACCGCTTCTGCAACCTCTGCGGCAGCTGGCTGGGGAGAGCGGAGAAGCTGCCCGGCGCCTGACCCGCTTCAGGCCAGCAGCGGGTCCGTTCGGTCCGGATCGATGCCCAGCTCGGAGATCGCCTTGGTCAGCTCCTCCCGCCCGGCCGCACCCGTCAGGCAAAGCCCGTGGAGCGCGGCGTAGGCGATCTGCTCGGGGCTCACCTCGAAGTGGACCCGCAGCGCCTCACGCGTGTCACTGCGGCCGAAGCCATCGGTGCCGAGCGCCGTGAACGGGCGATCCATCCATGGTGCGATGAGGTGGGGGAGCGCCTTCAGGTAGTCGGTGGCGGCCACGATCGGTCCCTCGCTGGGAGCCAGCTGCTGGACCACGTACGGCACCCTGGCCTCGGCGTCCGGGTGCAGCCTGTTCCAGCGCTCCACCTGCAGCGCGTCGTTGCGCAGAAGCTGGAAGGACGGCACGCTCCACACGTCAGCGGCGATGTCATAGCGCTCGGCGAGCAGCGGCTGCGCCTTCAACGCCTGGTGCAGGATCGAGCCACTGGCGAGCAGCTGGACGCGCCGTGACCCGCGCTCGGCCGGCTTGAAGCGGTAGAGGCCGCGGATCACGCCCTCCTCCACGCCATCGGGCAGAGGAGGCATCGTCCAGTTCTCGTTGTAGAGGGTGATGTAGTAGAAGACATCCTCCTGGGGCTCGCCGTACATGCGCCGGATGCCGTCGCGCACGATCAGCGCCAGCTCGTAGGCAAAGGCCGGGTCGTAGGCCCTGATGTTGGGCACCACCGACGCCAGCAGGTGGCTGTGCCCGTCGTCATGCTGCAGGCCCTCACCGGTCAGCGTGGTGCGGCCGGCGGTGGCGCCCATCAGGAAGCCACGCCCGCGCGCGTCGCCGAAGGCCCACGCGAAGTCGCCTGTCCGCTGGAAGCCGAACATCGAGTAGAAGATGTAGAACGGGATCATCGGCTCGCCGTGCACCGCGTAGGAGGTGCCGGCGGCGGTGAAGTCGGCCATGGCCCCCGCCTCGGTGATGCCCTCCTCCAGGATCTGGCCATCGCCCTTCTCCAGGTAGGAAAGCAGCAGCTCCTTGTCGACCGGCGTGTAGCGCTGGCCCAGCGGGTTGTAGATGCCCACCTCTTTGAAGAGTGGGTCCATGCCGAAGGTGCGGGCCTCGTCCGGGATGATCGGGACGATCCGACCCCCGATCTCCTTGTCGCGCGTCAGGTTCCGGGTCAGCCGGCTGAAGGCCATGGTCGTCGACGCGGCGCGCTCCGATCCGGCGAACAGCTCGGCGTACGCCTCGTCGGCGGCATTCGGCAGCGGCTTCGACCGAACCACCCGGCGCGGCATGGGCCCGCCCAGCTGCCGCCGCCTGTCCAGCATGTACTGGATCTCGGGCGAGTCCGGGCCGGGATGGTAGTAGGGAGCGTCCTTGAGCTTCTCGTCGGGGATCGGCAGCTCCAGCCGGTCGCGGAAGATCGTCAGCTCATCCTGGGTCAGCTTCTTGGCCTGGTGGGTCACGTTGCGGGCTTCGATGCCCGGGCCCAGCGTCCAGCCCTTCACCGTCTTGGCCAGGATGACCACCGGTGACCCGGTGTGCTCGACCGCGGCCGCGTAGGCGGCGTACACCTTGCGGTAGTCGTGGCCACCGCGTCGCAGCTTCGGCAGCTCCTCGTCCGGCAGGTGCTCGACCAGCGCCCTGAGGCGCGGATCGGGCCCGAAGAAATGCTCGCGGATGTAGGCGCCATCGGCCACCGACATGCGCTGGAAGTCGCCGTCCAGCGTCTCGTTCATCTTCGCCAGCAGCACGCCGTCCTTGTCGCGGGCCAGCAGGTCGTCCCACTCGCGGGCCCAGATGACCTTGATGACGTGCCAGCCGGCCCCCCGGAAAGTCGCCTCCAGCTCCTGGATGATCTTGCCGTTGCCGCGCACCGGGCCGTCGAGCCTCTGCAGGTTGCAGTTGACGACGAAGATCAGGTTGTCGAGCCCCTCGCGCGCCGCCAGCCCCAGCGCTCCCAGCGCCTCCGGCTCGTCCATCTCGCCGTCGCCCGGGAAGCACCACACCGTGCTGTCCGAGGTGTCGGCGATACCGCGCGCCGCCAGGTAGCGGTTGAAACGGGCCTGGTAGATGGCGTTCATCGGGCCCAGGCCCATGCTCACGGTGGGAAACTGCCAGAAGTCGGGCATCAGCCTCGGGTGCGGGTACGAGGAGAGGCCGCCCGGCCACAGCGCCTCGCGCCGGAAGTGGTCGAGCTGCTCCTCGGTGAGGCGCCCCTCCAGGAAGGCCCGCGCATAGATGCCGGGCGCGGCGTGGCCCTGGAAGAAGATCTGGTCGCCGGCGCCGTCATCGGTCCCGCGGAAGAAGTGGTTGAAGCCGACCTCGTACAGGCTGGCCGCGCTGGCGTAGGTGGAAAGGTGGCCGCCGATGCCTTCAAACCGCGAGTTGGCGCGCAGGACCATGGCCAGCGCGTTCCAGCGGATCATGCGCCGGATGCGCAGCTCGATCTCCTCGTCGCCGGGGAAGCGAGGCTCCTGTTCGGGCGAGATCGTGTTGATGTAGCGGGTCTGGACGAGCGGCGGCAGGCCCACGTTCAGCTGCCGGGCGCGCTTGAGCAGCTTGAACATCAGGTAGCGGGCGCGGTCCGTTCCGGCCTGCTCGACCACCGCGTCGAGCGAGTCGAGCCACTCCTGCGTCTCCGCGGGATCGATGTCCGGCAGCTGCTGCTTGAACTGGTCGAACACGTCGTGCATCGGGCGATCCATGCATCTCCCATGGTACAGACCGATGGGTCCGCCGGCCGTGCGGCTCCCGGTGCCCGCCGCTTTTCCATCGCGCCAAATGCGAGGACGCGTCTGCCCGCCAATCTCGTCAGCTGCCCGCTCTGACGACATTAGGCTGAATCGGAGGCGAGATTCTCGCGGTCCCAGGCGCGCTCGACCGCGGGCGCTGGTGGAATGCAGTCGTAACCCGGCCTACGGTCGCCAGGACAGGCAGGTGACAGACCGGAAGGGCC
>CBFGSY010000046.1:0-14920 GCA_965651545.1 uncultured bacterium
GTGTGGTCGAGAAGCCATCGCCGCACGCGCCAGGCGAGGCTCGCATCGGCGAGGTTCAGGTGGTGGTCGACGAGGTGCGGGCAACTGCCGGCGCTCGGCAACGCGCCGCCGAGCTGGGGGTTGACCTGCGCGACATCGTGCGCCCGGGGCTGATCACGCAGAAGGACGTGGAAGCGGCAGCGCGGGCCTCGATCCAGGCTGGGCGACCACCGGTCTCGAGCCTGCCGGGTCCGGTACATGCGCCGGCCGGGTCGCGTCGCCTGCTGCTGATCGGTGCCGGCCTTGGTGCGACGCAGGTCCTCGACATCGTTGGGAGCAATGACGACGCGGCGGGAGTTGCGATCGTGGACGACGACGCCGAGATCTGGGGGCAGGAGATAGCCGGTTTACCCGTCATAGGCGGCAGCGAGCGGATCAGCGAGCTGTGGAGGGCAGGCAGTTTCGATGCTGCGGTGATCACGATCAGCACGTCGGTCGAGGCGCGAGCGCGGCTGCGTGTGCTGTGCCAGGCATCGGGGGTCCCGCTGGCCAACATCATCGACCCGACGGCGAGAATCACCACCGGCGTCACCATGGGCACCGGCAACGTGGTTTGCGCCTTCGTCCACTTCGGGACCGGTACGATTCTCGGAGACAACAACTTCATCTCGGCGTACAACAGCTACGACCACCACAACGTGCTTGGCTCGGATATCTCGACGGGACCCGGTTGCATGACCTCCGGCGAGGTGCGCATCGAGGACCGGGTTCGGCTGGGAACGGGAATATTCGTCGAGCCGAAACTGACGATTGGGGAGGGCTCGCTGGTGGCCTCCGGCGCGACGATCGTCAATTCCATCCCGCCGGAGCACGCGGTCAAGACGCGGGTGATCACCACCACCGTCGTGCCGTTACGCAGTGCCGGACAGACGATCTGATGGGGCGCAGGTCGATGGGACGCGAGCTCCGGATGACGCTGCTCGCCGTCTGGCTGCCCGGCGTTGCCCTGCTGGCGGTCGCATATGTCGCAAGCGTCACCAGCGACGTGACGATGCGCGAGCTTACACAGGACGCCACGACGGTCCTGGAGGCGCCGTTCTACATCGGGTCGGTGTCCTTGGTGGGCGTTATCCTGTGGGCCGCAGCCGCCGCCACATGCCTGTTCGTGGCCGCTTCTCCGGGCGGCGGCTCCTCCGATCTTCGTCGATTGCTGCTGGTATCAGGGATCCTGACGCTCGTTCTGCTGGCGGACGACGCCTTCCTGCTGCACGACGAGATTCTGCCGCGCTATGCCGGGATCAGTGGCGAGCTGTATGGCATCGCCTACATCGTGGCGATGCTCGTGTACCTGGTGGCGATGCGCGCCGTCATCCCCCGCACCAACTACCTGCTGCTCGGTGCGACCCTGGCCCTGTTCGCCGTATCGGCCGCCGCCGACCTCGGGTCGAGCGTGCTGGCCACGCTGCTGCCATCGCCGCTCGGGCTGCTCCTGGAGGACGGGACCAAGCTCCTGGCGATCGGAGGCTGGCTCGCCTATTTCGTCTCGGTCGGCCGAGCCGCGCTCCAGCCGCCGCCACTTGGCAGCGCCGCCAGCCCGGCCTAGCGCTTCGGGCCTCGAAGCCAGCTCGCGCGGGGCGCTAGGGCCAGTAGGGGTTGGGCGAGGGGTATCCGGCTCCGTTGAAGTATTTCCCGCCGCGGTTGACGACGTTGGCGATCACCCTGCGGTCCACTTCGTCGCGCACCGGGGAGATGGCGCCGGCGCCGGCGAGCACCGCGGCGTAGGCATCACCCGCATTGCCAGCGGCGACCGAGAGCCCGCCACAGCGCGGGCTCCCCGCGTACACGCTTGACAGGTCGTCGCGCCCCCCGCGGATGCCATCGGCAACATTGCCCGACAGGTATACCGAGGATCCGAACGCATTCGGGGTCACGTCGCTGGTCTGGACGTTCCAGAACAGCTGGCCTTCGGTCAGCGGGCCGGATCGATACCAGTTGTTGACCAGGTTCAGACTCCGAGGATTCCCGTGGGCGGCATCCTTGCCCCAGTTGTAGATCACGTTGTTCACCACGTCGACGCATTCAGCGCCCTGGAAGCGCGGCATGCGCGTATTGGAGGTGGTGAAGAGGTTGCGCCAGAAGGTGAGAAGTCGCGGCGCGGGAAGGTTCGGCTCCAGCTGGCTGACGTTTGCGGCATGGCTGTGACCGTCATCGGCCGCCGTTCCCTCGGCGTGGGCTGAGAGGTAGAGACCCTCGCCCATGATGGAGTCCTGGACGGTCACATTGCGGACATCACCCAGGATGGCCAGGCCGCCGATATCCGGGCCCCACAGCATCGTCACGTGGTCGACGACGACGTTGGCCACACTGCCTGAAGCGCCGTTGATGGTGAGCGCATCCGCATCACTCGGGTTGTCGAGCTGGTCGCCCGGTCGCAACCGAAGGTTGCGCAGGATGACCTCGGACGCGCGCACCATCAGGCTACCGTCACGCACCGTGATCCCTTGGCCAGGCGCCGTCTCGCCGGCCACCGTCAGGTATGGGTCAGTGACGGTAATGGTGCTCCGTAGGCGGATCGTGCCCGCCACTTGGAAGACCACGATCCGATGCCCGGAGGCTTCCAATGCCGCGCGCAGCGAGCCGGCTCCAGAGTCCGCCAGGTTGGTGACGGCCACGGTTCGTCCGCCGGCGCCGCCAACCGTGCGGCCGCCGTAGCCGACCGCTGGACCACCCGAAGGCGGCGCCGGGTCACGGCTCGGCTCGGGGGTCGGGGTGGGTCGTGGCGTCGACACCGGCGTGGCGCTGGGGCGTGGCGTGGCAGTTGGCGTGGCGCGTGGCGTCGATCTGGCGGTGGGCTCTGGCGATGGCGTCGGTGTCTCGACGATTGCGGTCACCTGGACCGTCATGGTTGCCAGGATCTGACCGCGGGCGGCCGTGTCCTTGGGGTTGCCGCGCTCGAGCGAGGCTGAGAGCAGATGCGGCCCACCCGTGGTCGTGGCCGGCAGCACCGCGGTCAGCGTGAAGGCGCCGTCACCCTTGACCTTCGGCCGCGAAAGCCACGACGACGCCGCATCCCCATCCCAGAGGAGCTGGATCTTGTTGCCCTTCGGGAAGCCGCTGCCGGCGATCACCATCTGCTGGCCGGCGATGGCCGGGCCCTGGATGGAGAGGGTTGGCCCGGCTCCCTTCACGAGGAATGGAATCAGGATGACGGGGATCAGCAGCAGGATCGGCAGCGTGAGCAACCAATCCACCCACCACGGGTGCGGGGCGCGACCAGGCTGCGGGCCGGCCTGAGACGTGGGGCTCGGGGTGCGGGTGGTGAGTGGCATCGACTTGTAACGCATGCTAGGTCACTCGTGTCCGTGTTTGCATGCGCGGCGCTCAACCTTGGCCAAGCAGCGCATGTTCGGCGGCAGCCTAGGGCCGCGGGCAGCGGCTTGGCATTAGCGAATCAGTCCTGCGCGACTGCTTCCGCCCCGCCAGGCGGAGTACGGCGTACCGCTCCCGTCCGCACCATTCCAACGCACACCTGACCCGGGAGTGGCCCCGTCGTACTTGCCGGACCCCCCGGACGAAAGCCTAGCTGGTGGCTCCGCGGAATCGTCCCAGGGCGCGCAATTGCTCATCGACCATCGCGAGGATGGCGGCACGGTCGCGCTGCCATCGCTCGTTGATCTGATCGCGCAGCGCACGCACCTCTGCCCGGTACGTCGTGGCCTCTTGGCCGATCCGGTGGACCGCGGCGGCGATCGCGGCCGCCGAGTTGTCGACGTGGATCGTGCCGCGGGAGAAGTATTCGCGCAGGACCGCAGTGTCGCTGGTGATGATTGGCGTTCCGAGATAGAGCGCCTCCGCCGCGCCGTTCTGCATGGTGTGGTCGCGCGTGGTAAGGCACATCACGGCATCGGCGTGCGCCAGGAGCGCGTTGTAAGTAGGTTCGTCCAGGAATCCGGTCAGCCGTACGTTGGCTGGGATGCGCCCTGCGTACAGCCCCGTCCGCGGCCGTCCGGTGAGATGGAAGGTCACGTCAGGGCACGACCGGGCGGCGTCCAGCACCGCCTGTAATGGCTCGTCGGGCGCCCAGGTCATCACCACCGCCACGTTGAGTCCGGTGAGGGGCGGCGGGTCGCCCACCACGAGACCGGTCGGGATGGCGGGCACCACCCATGCCCGGCCGCCCATCGACACAACGGTGTCCGCCCTGTGCGGGGTGGTCACGATGGTGACCGCCGCCCGCCGCGCGACCAGGGCGTTCAGCCAGGCTGGTCGCGTCCAGAAGGACCGCTCGAACGCGTCGCTATGCGCGTCGATCACCAGCGCGGCGCGGGTCATCGCGGCGTACGCCGCCGCTGTCCAGGTGGCGAAGCTCGGCGGAGACTGTACGAACACCACGGAGGGGCGTCGGCGGACCAGCAACGCCATCGTCCCGAGGAACTGGCGCGTGTACTTCAGTGGCGCGGCCGCCATGCCGCGCCTGGCAGTCGGTGCCAGGTAGCGCGGCTCCGGGATGCCGAGCTCAGCCGCCAGCCACCCGCTCCGCGTTCCCTTGTAGCGCGGTGACCAGACGACGAACGCGGTGTCCTCGGCCCACGCTGGGCGGGCAGGCCGGCCATCGCCCGTCATCGGCCGGCTGTGGTCGCGACTGCGCGGAACTGTTCGAGCAGGCGGTCGATGTTGCGCTCGGGGTCGAATTCGGACCGGACGAGCACGTTGGCCCTCTCGGCGAGTGCGCTCGCCAGCGCCGGATCGGCCCTCAGCCGCTCCACGGCATCGGCAATGGCGGTGGGGTCGCGCTGCGGCACGCTCAGGCCCGTCTCCCCGTCCTGCAGCACCTCCGGAATGCCCGAGACGGGAGTGGAGACCACGGGGAGCCCGCTGGCCATTGCCTCCAGGATGACGTTCGGAATGCCGTCGCGGTCACCCTCGTCCGTCACGATGCACGGGAGCACGAATGCGCTTGCCCTTCGGTAGCGCTGCACGACCTCTGGGAACGGCAGCGGCCCGGTGAGAACGACGCGCTCAGCCAGGTCGAGGCGATCGATCAACCCCTGCAGGTGCTCGCGTTGGGGGCCCTCCCCGACGATCTCGCACCGGAAATCCGTTCCCCGATCCTTCAGCGTCCCGCAGGCTTCGACGAGGTATCTGAGTCCCTTGCGCTCCCACAGCTGCGCCACCGAGATGATGAGCCGCGGGTCGCGCTCCAGGCCGGGATGGCCATCCGACATGAGGCCGGCAAGATCCACCCCGTGGTAGAGCCGCTCGAGCCGCCTCGTGGCGCTCGTGCCCAGCTCCGCTCGCAGGTGCCTGTGGTTGTACTCGGTACAGGTGACCGCGAAGGCTGCCTGCCCGATGCGTTCCCTGAGCAGGACGGGGTTTACGTAGATCTCCTGCGCGTGCGCGGTGACGCTGTAGGTCGTCCCAAGCAGCCGGGACGCCACCAGGGCCACCGTCGCGGCCCGGTCCACGAAATGGGCGTGGATGTGCACGCCGCGCCGGTCCCGAAGACGCCATGCAGCGTACACACCGGTCACGAAATGCAGCGCGGTACGGCCACGCGTGCCCGACGGGTGCGGGCGGGACAGGAGCCAGGCGAGGGTCCACAGAAATGTCGCCGGATGCAGGATTAGGCCCCACAGCATCGCGACGGCGACGCCAACCGGCGCTGCGGGAAGCAGGTACTCGACGCGCCTGCTCAGTTCGCGCTGCGTCGCCGAGAGATCATCGCCGGGGCGACGAATGGAGACGATGCGCAGCTCGACGCCACGCGCCAGGAGGCGCTGGATCTCGCGGTCGATGAATGTCTCGGTGAGGACAGGGTATCGACCGTGCAGGTAAGTGAGCCGAAGCACGCGGTGACGCCTCCCTCGCGCTGATGGGCGTGCGGTTGGACGGTGCCCAATTCTGGCAGAAGCCAGCGCACGGCCTCGGTAGGTCAATCGGCCTCGTCACGCACAATAGGCCCAATGCCTGACGCATCCGCTCCGGCCACGCATGTCTTCATCGTCGGGCTACCACGTACCGGCTCGACGCTGACGCATCGCATCCTCAATCGCTCGCCGCAGGTGCGGCTGGCGGGTGAGACCCACTTCATGGGCGCGCCGGCGCTGTTCGGCCGACGCAACGGATACGCGGACCGGTTCGCTTCGGCAGGCGACCTGGAGACAGATGAAGGCCTGGGACGAGTCGTGACGGCCATCTATGCGTCGCGCGGGAAGAGCTTCTGGTCGCGCTTCGCCGCCACGGTCGAGCGTGACGACTTCGAGCGCTCGCTCAGCCAGGGGGAGCGCTCGTCGCGGGCGCTGTTCGACGCCACGATGAAGGCCTTCGCGCAGGGCCGCCCGGTGGCAGGAGACAAGTCCCCCGAGCACATCCACTCGGTCCCGGAACTGCTCGCCTGGTTTCCCCATGCTCGGGTGGTTCACACGTTCCGCGACCCGCGGGCGATTTACGTATCGCTGCGTCGCAAGGAGCGAACCGAGACCATCAGCCCGGTCGGCCGCATCGCCCGGCGCGCGGGGCCGCTCTTCGACCTCTACGCCACCACCAGCCTCGCCGTCCGCTGGCGGCAAGTGACCCGGCTCCATCGCCGGTATGCGGCGCGGTTCCCCGACCGCTACATGCTGCAGCGCTTTGAGGACCTGCTCACCGATCCGGAGCGCACCGTCCGCCGTCTCTGCGACTTCATCGGCATCGACTACGAAGTGGGGATGCTCGACCAGGTGGTGCATAACTCCAGCTACGCCCCGAAGCAATCCGGTTCCGGAATCGATCGCTCAGCCGCGGAACGGTGGCGGCAGCACCTGCCAGCGCTCGCCGAGCGCTGGCTGTCGCGGCTCTGCGGATCGGACCTCGTCGCCTTTGGCTACGATCGATGACGCCGCGCGAGAGCCGCCGCATACACCTCGGCGTGGCGCTCAGCCTGTCGTGCGGCGCTGAACCGAGCCTCCACGGATTCCCGCGCGGCCGTTCCGAGCCGCGCGCGCTCCGCCTCATCGGCCCGCAGCCTCGTCACCGACGCCGCCAGGGCGCCGGCATCGCCGGGCGGCACCAGGATGCCATTCTGCCCAGTCGCCACCACCTGGCGGCTGCCGGCAACGTCGGTGGCAATCACCGGCAGCCCTGACGCCATTCCCTCGAGGAGGGCCATCGGCAGGCCCTCCCACAGAGACGGGAGGACGAAAAGGTCGCTCGCCGCCAGGAGGCGCGGCACGTCCGGGCGGTTGCCCAGGAACCGGACCGCGGTCAGACCACGGTCGCGAGCGGTTCGCTCCAGCTGGTCGCGTTCCGGGCCCTCTCCCACCAGCAGGACGGCATCCTGCGGCCGGAGAGACGCAGATGGCAGTGCGTCCAGCAGGACGCCATGGCCCTTCTGAGCGAAGAGCTTTGCGACGACGATCACCAGGCGGGATTCCGCGGCGATTCCCAGGCTGCGGCGCACATCCTCCCGATCGACGGGACCCCGGTAGCGCTCGACATCGACGCCGTTCGGTATGACGAACAGCCTTCCTCGTGGCGGGCGATATGCGGCCGCGATCGCGTTCGCGACGTCGTCTGAAACGGCCACGAAACCATCGACCAGCCGCCCGGCGGACCGATACGCAAGGCGGAACGCTGCCCGCTTGCCGGCCAACGACCAGCGCTGGCCAGGAGGCAGCTGATCGGGGCGCAGGTCGAGGAGCGCGTTGTGCACGGTCCAGAGCACCACCGGCGCACCTTCCCGGCGGCTGGCCAGAGCAACGAAATCCAGGCTGCCGAGCAGGTGCGTCTGCAGGACCGCCACATCGTCGGCGCGGATCACGCTCCGAAGTTCGGCCCGAATGGCACGTAACTCTGACAGCGCGCGAAAGGGCGACATGATGGAGTGCCGGCGGCCGCCCAGGACGCGGACGGGAACGCCCTTCGCCTCGATCTCCGAGCGCAGCGGGCCATCCTTGAAGGCGGCCACGACCGGCCGCCATCCCGTCGGCGGCAGGGCGCCTACCAGCGTGCGTACGACCTCCTGTGCGCCACCCCGGTCAAGGTTGGAAATCAGGTGCAGGACGGTGCCGGCCATGGCGCAATGGTGCCAGCCTCGGCGCGCGGCAGCGGCTTCGAGGACGCGCGCTACACTGGCCACTCGTTCATCGCACTCGGGATCCGCGGGCATGGCCGTAATGCAAGAGGCCGGGAGCGCGCTCCGCACGGTGCCGCGCACCGCGTGGCTGCAGGTGGCTGCCTGCGTCGCGCTCGCCTTGACGGTGGGGTGGCTGGCCTCGCAGGGACACGACCGAACGACGTTCGTCGTTGCGCTGGCTGTGCCCCTCGCCATCCTGCTCGTCAGGTACCCGTGGGCCGGCGTGCTGTTGTTCGTGGCGCTGATGCCGCTGCTTGCGGTTGGAGATGGCGTGGCGGGCCCGGAGACGTGGCTGGTGGGAAGACTCCTCGTCCCGGGGATGCTGGCGTTGGCCCTCGCCTACCGCATGCTGGGGCTGAGCCGCAGCTATTTCCGACTCAGCCTGACCGACGCGGCAATCGCCGGATTCCTGGTTCTCGCACTGGCGAACATCCAGCTCCTGAGCGGCAACCCGGTGCGCATGACAAGCGCCTTCTATGACCTCGTCTTCATCCCCATCGCGCTGTACTGGCTGATAAGGGTCATCGAGCCTCGCGAGGGCGAGCTGCGCTGGCTGCTGTGGCTGCTGGTCGGCCTCGTGCTGCTCCAATTCGCCGTCGGCGTGCTCAGCTGGGTGGAGCCGTCACTGCTGCCTTCGCAATGGCTGGGCCGCGTCGGAGAGCGGACCGTCGGCACGGTACGCGGTCCGGCACCGTACACCTCCACCCTGATGGTGGGAGCGATGCTGGCCCTGGCATTCACGGAGAGGTACCGCGATCAGCTCTCGCGCCTTGCCCTCTTCGGCATCGTCGCGATCGCGTTCGTGGGGATCGGCATCTCCTTCTCGCGCGGCTCATGGGCCGGCGCGGCGGTCGTACTCGGGGGACTGCTCGTATTCCGCCGCCAGATTGCGCTGCGGATGATCGGAATCTTCCTGGTCCTGATGGCCGCCCTGGCAATCCCGAACAGCGGCGCGATCGCTGCCTATGCCCAGGATCGGCTGGCGGACGATGACACGGCCGAATCGCGTCTGGTCACGAACAACGCGGCGGTCCGCATGATCCAGCTGCGTCCGGTGATCGGCTTCGGGTACGGCAACTTCGAGCTGTTCGACGAATCGTTCAAGGTGCGCGTCGACAACATGCCGGCGCAGGAGGGCAGCGCGCACCATACCTTCCTGGCACTCGCCGCCGAGAACGGACTGCTGGCCGTCGCGTTGTATCTCTTCCCCGTGGCCTGGCTCCTGTGGCTCACCCTGCGTCGGTGGCGGCAGGTCGTCAGTCGCGATCCGTTACATGGCCCGTTGTTGGTCGCGATGTGGCTTGCGCTGGCCCACCAATTCGTCGTCATGAACTTCATGGACATGCTGCACTCGAGCTCGTGGGGCACTGCCCTGTGGTGGCTGTGCCTCGGCGTGATCCACGTTGTCCTGACGCGTGGCTCCCGCCCGGTGGAAATGGTCCGGGTCGGCTGGACGATCCCACCACCACTCCGCCAATGAGGGAGGCCGCGCCGATCTTCGTGGCGGGCCTCGACCACAGCGGCAAGACCACCCTACGCGTCGCCCTCGGCAAGCATCCCGCGATCTGCATGGTTCGGCACTTGGAGCTGTGGACGCGCCTGCACGGATGGTATGGCGCTGGGCCGGCCTCCAGGCAGCGTGTGTTGGACGCCTTGACCTCGGGGCGCGCTGCGCAACTCGGGCTCGACCGCGAACAATTGAACGGATCCGCGGCCGGCGATGACTTTGCCTCGCTGGTGCGCGCCGTGGGCCGCCAGTTGGGCGAGGTGGCCGGCACTCGTCGCTGGGGGCTGCAGGAGGCGCTGCTCGAGTTCCAGGCCGCAGCGATCCTCAAGGAGATGCCCCTTTCCCGCATCATCTACGTCGTCCGCGACCCTCGGGATCGCTACCGAGAGATGCAGCGGGCGCGCGCGGTGGGACGAGGCGGCCTGGCCGCAGAGGTGGCCGCCTGGGTCGCCTCGGTGCGGGCGGCCAGGGATGCCGCTGTGGCGTGGCCGGATGCCGTCCTTGTGGTCCGCTACGAAACGCTCCTCGACGATCCGGATGCCAGCCTTCAACGGATCTGCGAGTTCGTCGGTGAGCCGTACGTGGCCAGCATGATCAGCGAGAGGCCGCCGGAAGCGCACGAGCCGCTGCCGGATCGCGACATCGCCTTCATCCAGGAACGCGCCGCCAGCGAGATGCGGGCGCTCGGATATGCCCTCCTTCCGACTGCGGATCGGACCGGTATGCTTCGCCGGCGGTTGGCCGATGCGTCGCGCTGGCAGCTGGGCCGGCTGGCCTGGCGAATGCGATCGAGGCACCTGGGCCATGGATGACACCGGGAGGAGATGACGTGTCGGGTCCCATCCTGATCGGCGGCCTGGAGCGGACGGGCACCAGCCTGATCTTCGCGCTGCTCGCCTCCCATCCGCGGATTGCCATGACCCGACGGACGAACTGGTGGACCTATTTCGACGGCCGATTCGGCGACCTCGCCCGGGACGAGGCGCTTGCCGCCATCCTGGATGAGATGCGCCGCTATCGGCGACACCGAAGGCTCGAGCTCGATTTTGAACGCTTGGAGCGTGACTTCCGCGCCGGCGAGCGGTCGTACTGCCGGCTGTTCGATCTGATGGAGTCGCAGCATGCGGGGCGGGCTGGCCGGCCACGCTGGGGCGACAAATCGTTGCACACCGAACGCTACGCGGACCGCGTCCTGGAGTGTTTCCCGGACGCGCGCATCCTGCACATGATTCGCGATCCGCGCGACCGGTATGCATCGGTCCTGAAGCGATGGCGGTCGAAGCGGGGTGGGGTTGGCTCGGCGACGGCGGCGTGGCTGGCCTCGCTGACGCTCGGACGCCGCAACGTCGAACGGCACCCGGACGGCTATCGACTTCTGCTCTACGAGGACCTGGTGCGCGACCCGGAAAGGGAGCTGCGTGCCATCTGCGCATTCATCGGCGAGCCGTATGACGAGTCCATGCTGGGCATGTCAGGCGCAGCCGATTTTCGCGATGCCGGAGGAAACAGCTCCTTCGGCCGCTTCTCGGCGGGCGAGATCTCGCCGCGATCCATCGGACGATTCCGCGAGGTCCTCAGCCCGCGTCAGGTCGCATTCGTCCAGCGCGCCGCTGGTGCCGAGATGCGGGCACTCGGCTACCCGGATGCGGAGATGCCCATGGGCGGGTCTGAGCGTGTGGCTTACGCGCTGGGAACCGTTCCCGTCAACGCGGCGAAGATGGCGCTCTGGCGCGCGCGCGAGCGGTGGTACGACCTCACCGGCCGTGCGCCGTCGGCCGATACCATGCTCGCGGACCAGGCCGCGTAGCCTGGGTCAGTCGCGATAGCCGGCCGCGCGCATTCTCCTGCCGAGCGAGAGCCGGAACCAGGCGGCAGCCAGGGGCGAGAGCTGTGCCCGCCAGCGGTCGGCGGCGCCGGCGTCGAACCCGCTGCTGCCGAGCGTCTGGCCATGGCTGACCACGACGCGGTCCATCATCGCCTCCTCGAACGGGATACCCAGGAATCGGCAGACGCGCCCTACCTCACCGCGCGGATCGGTGACCAGGTCTTCGAAATGGACCACTGAGTAGCGATTCGGGTGACGCCGCCGGTTTTCATGCAGCCGCACGATGCCCTCGAGCCAGGCAATGCTGGTCTGCACCAGCAGCACCGCGGCCAGCCCACCGGGCACGCGGTTCAGGATGCGGTATGGGACCGACCCAGGGTGCTGACGGCGACGGCGCAGATCGGAGACGTAGATTGCGCGAGGGTCCCGAAGCATGTGGATGATTCGGCCGTTCGGGTACCAGCGCAGGAGCGTTTCGCCGTGCCGAACGTGGGCCGGAGTCTTCTCGCCGATGATCGCCTTGCCGCGGCGATCGGCGTACAGACGCAGCAGGGTGTCGAACACCGCGCGTTCGCCGCGATCAGAGGCGAGCAGGCGTGCGCGGAACTCCTCGCGAGGCACGTTGCGCTGCAGCCAGATCCAGGCGCGGCTCGGATCCCGAAACCAGTGGCGGGCGGCGACCCGGTCGTAGATGTGCGCCACAACACGGTCGACCACGGCGTCATCGCGGAGGTCACCGAGCGAACGCACGGCCCGATGGATGCTCGCCGCGGCGAACGCATGCCCGAAGAAGTGGTTCTCGTTGGTCAGCGCCACTAACGAGGAGGAGTTGAGGATGCTCCGCATGAGCGTGGTGCCGCTGCGATGTACGCCGACGACGAAGATCGCCTCGGCTGGGCTGGTTGCTGCCGGCGCGTCCTCGCTCATGCCACCCAGCGGGCGACCTGAATTGCGCGGTGGTACCCTCCGCGTCTGCCTGCCAGCCGTGCCTCCGCGGGGACTTCAATGATCATCAGTCACCGTCACCGATACGTGTTCGTGGAGCTGCCGCGTACCGGCTCCAGCGCCGTTCGCCGCGAGTTGCGCGAACTGTATGACGGCGTCCCGATCCTCCACAAGCACAGCACCTACGACGAGTTCCGGCGCCAGGCATCCGAGGACGAACGCGGCTATTTCGTCTTCAGCGCCATTCGCAACCCGCTCGACGACGCCGTAAGCCGGTATTTCAAGATCAGGACCGATCACCGCCAGCGTTTCTCCGACGTCACACGCCAGAAGAATCGCCGCGCCCTGAACAGCCTGCTCGATGCGCGCATGTACCGATTCGTGGCGAGCACCGATCCCGACTTCTCCACGTTCTTCCTGCATTTCTACCGGCTGCCCTTCGACACGTGGGCGAGCCTGGATCACCGTGGCTTCGACTACGTGATGCGCTTCGAGCGCCTCGCCGACGACTTCGATGCCGCGCTGCGTCGCATCGGGATCGAGCCCGTTCGGCCGCTACCGTCGCGCAACGTGACCGGCGGGCGCGAGGCGAACTTCGCGGACTACTACACGCCGGAGGCGCAGCGCCGGGCGCTTCGAGTCTTTGGGCCGTACATGCGGCGCTGGGGTTACGAGTTTCCGGCCGACTGGGAGCTTCCGGCGCCGTCGGCGTTCCACGAGCTGAGCTACCAGGCCTACAGTCGCGTGGCGCGAGCGTACTGGACCTACATCCGCCCCCGGACATGATGGACGGCCAGGCGTCCACGGCGGGGCGCCGGTACGCCGTCCTGGCATCGAGTCCCTATTCGGGGTCCACGCTGGCGTCGTTCCTGCTCGCAAGCCATCCGCGGGTGGCCACCATCAGCGACGTGTCGGGCACCCGGCGGGTGGGGCAGATGGACACCTTCCGGTGCTCCTGCGGCGAGTTGATGAGCACATGTCCGTTCTGGGCCCAGCTGCGAGAGCGTGCCGCGCAATACGGGATCGCCGACCTGGACCTTGCCGACTTCCGCGCCGGGTTCGACGCGGCGCACCGCGGAGCGTTCGCGCGCATCCAGGCACGTTCCCTTCGCTGGCCCGCGGTCGAGCATCTGCGCGACCGCGCCCTGGCCCCGCTGGGCGTGGCCGAGGCCATGCGGGCGGTGGCGGCGCGCAGCTGGGGGCTGGCCAACGCAGTGATGGACATCGCCAACGCGGAGGTGTTTGTCGACGCATCAAAGGAGCGGCTGCGCATCCGGTACCTGGATCGCTACCTTCCGGTGCGGCCGCTGGTCATCCACCTGGTGCGGGACGTTCGCGGCGTCGTGGATTCCACCCTGCGGCGCGCGAAGCGGAACGATCCGGGCGTCCGGATCGCCCGGGATTGGGCGCGGACCAACGACAGCATCGAGCAGCAGCTGCGTGAGCTACCGGTCGACCGTCAGCTGCGCATCCGCTACGAGGACCTCTGCCGGGACGTGATCGGCACCCTGGAGCGGGCCTTCGCGTTCATGGGTGTCGACCCGCATGAGCCGCTGCAGCCGATCGGGCAGGAGCAGCACATGCTTGGCAACCAGATGCGACTCTCGGAGCCCGCCGAGGTGCAGCTTGACGAGCGGTGGCGCGAGGCGCTGCCGGATGACGTGATGCGCGCCGTCCTGCGCGCGGCACGCCCGGTGTTCGGCCGCCTCTACCCAGAGGAGGATCCGGGCGCCGGCTCCTCGTCGCGCGCATATCCGGCCAGGTAGTCGTAGCGCTCGATCACCTGGCGCACGCGTCGGTCGTCCTCGGGCGGCCAGACGATCTCGGTGCGGCTGCGGGCCGGAGACGGGTACACCTGGGCCGCGGCCGCCGCGAGGAAGGGCTCATCGGCTTCGACGCCCAGAAACGCGCAGAGTTGGCTGAGGGTGGCACGTGGATCGGCGACGAGCGCCTCGTGACGCACACGGTGCAGCCGTTCGATGCCGATGCGCTCGCCGAGGCCCACGATCGACTCACAGTTGGCCGCGTACTGGGCAAAGGCGCTGTCGAAGCTGCGGTGGCCCCGCAGCATCATGGTCGCGATGTTGTCGTAGGGGTTGCGAACGACGTGGAGGAAGCGCACCTGGCTGGGCTTCATCCGCTCATCCAGGGTCGGGAGCAGACGCGGATCGGCAGCCAGCCGTCGCGTCGTCCAACCAGCCTGGCTGTCACCGACCACGCGCAGCTCATCGGCACGGCCCTGCCAGCCGCCAGGCACGTGGTAGGAGTACGTCTTGCCGCCCCGACCTTCCTTGCGTCGCAGGTTCGCCGCCTGGCGCCTGGAGATCTCCAGCGAGCCGTACAGGAGCTGGGCGCGCGTGAAGCCGGCGCGCAGGTAGCGAAGCGCATCCAGCTCGTCGGAGATGACGATCTGCCGGTGAGCGTCGAGCAGCGCTCCGATCACGCTGTGACCGCTGCGCGCATGCCCGAGGAAGAGGCAGTAGGTTCGGACGTCGGCCAGCTGCCGCCGCTCCCGCGCGGCGCCAGCCGCGAACGCGACGGAGCGCCAGAC
>CBFGSY010000047.1:0-14821 GCA_965651545.1 uncultured bacterium
CAGGCACAGCCACCTGATTTGCCACCTTCAGTCGGGTCTGATCGTCACGGTCCTGACAATGCTCATCGGCTATCCGATGGCATACACCATCGCCTTCAGGGGCGGCCGCTTCAAGTCAATCCTGCTGCTGCTGGTGATCCTCCCGTTCTTCACCAGCTTCATCATCCGGACCATCAGCTGGCAGTTCATCCTCGCCGACCAGGGCTTCGTGCTCGGCACGCTGAAGGAGGTCGGGTTGCTCGAAAGCAATTTCCGGCTGTTGGCGACGCCCGCGGCCGTCATAGCCGGGATCACCTACAACTTCCTGCCGTTCGTGGTGCTCCCGCTCTACGTTGCCCTGGAGAAAATCGATCACCGCCTGATCGAGGCGGCCACGGATCTGTACGCCAGCAGGCTGCAGGCGTTCCTCAGAGTCACCCTGCCACTATCTCTGCCCGGCGTCTTCGCCGCGTCACTGCTCAGCTTCATCCCGGCGGTCGGCGACTACATCAACGCCGAGCTCCTCGGCAGCAGCAGCGAGACCATGATCGGCAACGTCATCCAGCGCCTCTACCTGGTGAGCAACGACTACCCGCAGGCCAGTGCGCTGAGCCTGATCCTCATGATCGGCATCCTGATCAGCGTCTTCATCTACACCCGCGTCCTGCGCGGGCAGGAGCTGACGGCCTGATGGCAGAGGCGCTAACCCGTACGCTCCCCGCCACCACTGAGGCCGCGCCCCCTGAACGGCGAAGTCCATTCGGCCTGCGGGTCCGGCGATCCCTGCTTCCGATCTACACGGCCGTGATCGTGGCGTACCTGTTCCTGCCGATCGCCGCGATGATCGTGTTCGGCTTCAACGACATCAAGGGGCGCTTCAACTTCACCTGGGAAGGCTTCACGCTCGAGCATTGGCAGAACATCTTCAACAGCTACCCGGAGCTGAACGAGGCGATCAAGGTCAGCCTTTTCGTGGGAATCATCTCGACCGTCATCGCCACCACGCTCGGGACCCTGATCGGGCTGGCGCTGACGCGCTATGAGTTCCGTGGGCGCGGGCCACTGAACGGGCTGATCTTCCTGCCGATCGCTACCCCTGAGATCGTGCTGGGCGCTTCGTTGCTGGCGATGTTCGTCTCGATCGGCGTGAGCCGGGGTGTGCTGACGATCCTGATCGCGCACGTGATGTTCAACATCAGCTATGTGGTCATCACCATCCGGGCCAGGCTCAGCGGCTTCAACCGTGCCTACGAGGAGGCCGCCATGGACCTCGGCGCTGACGAGTTCACGACCTTCCGTAAGGTGACCTTCCCGCTCATCTTCCCAGGCATCCTGGCGGCAGCGCTGCTGGCCTTCGCGCTCTCGATCGACGACTTCGTCATTACCCAGTTCACCTCCGGGCAGACTCAGACCTTCCCACTCTGGGTGTACGGCGCGTCACGCATCGGTATCCCACCCCAGGTCAATGTGATGGGCAGCCTGATCTTCGGACTCGCCCTGCTGGGTGTGACCGGATGGATCCTCCTCAGCCGCCGTTCGCTCTCCGCTCCACCGATAGAGTCGAGGGCCACAGAGTGACCGCCCCGACCCGCATCGACGGGACCGCTCAGATCCTTCGATCCGGCGAGGCGCGGCATCGAATCGGCACGGCGGCTCGCGCGGCGGGCGTATCGGCGTCAGCGGTCCGGCTGTGGGAGCGACAGGGCCTCATCCAGCCGAAACGGACCGCCTCAGGCTATCGCCTGTACACCGATGCGGACCTTTCCAGGCTGCGGCATATCCGTCGCATGCGCGGAGAGCGGGTGAACGCGCCTGGTATTCGCCGCCTCCTCTCGTCGGTCGGACCGAGCCACGACCGCCACGACGATGGACGGCTGGATGGGCGCCGGCTCCGTGCACTGCGGCACGATCGTGGCTATTCGCTCCAGTCAGCGGCCCGGTTGGCCGGTCTGAGCGCGAGCTTCCTGTCGGCCATTGAGCGGGGAGCCGCGGGCGCGAGCGTGTCGACGGTCCACCGGCTCACCCGGATCTATGGCGTCACGATGCTCGACTTGTTCAGCCCACCAGTGCCCGGGCGGCGGCGCATCCGGAGGACGGAGCGCCAGGTGCTGCAGCTGGGCGCCAGTGTCCGGATCGAGCAGCTGGCGGTCGGCGCCACCCAGCTGGAGCCACAGCTGTTCGAGTTGGCGCCTGGGGCGACATCAGACGGCGCCTACGCGCACGACGGCGAGGAGTTCATGTTCGTCCTGGACGGCGCGCTGACCGTGTGGCTTGGCGAGAAGGAGCAGTATCGGCTTAACACGGGCGACGCCCTGACCTTTCCGTCCACCCTCCCCCACCGCTGGCGCAACCGCGCCGATGGAGAGACGCGCCTGCTATGGATCAACACACCACCGACGTTCTGACCGCCGAGCGTGCGCAGCCGGATGCCGCGCATTGGCTGGCGCTGCGCGACCGCGTGCCGCCGGTATGGACCCGCTACACCGACCTGGTCGTCCAGCGAGGCGAGGGCTCGTGGATCGAGACGATCGAGGGCGAGCGATACCTGGATTACACCTGCGGCATCGCGGTGACCAACACCGGCCACTCGCATCCGCGCGTGGTGGCGGCCATCGCCGAGCAGGCGGCCAGGATCGTCCACGCCCAGCAGAACATCCTCTACCACCAGCCCGGCCTGGAGCTGCACGAGCGGCTGCCCCGCACCTTCCCCGGCCTTGCGCACGGCGAGGAGGCCGCGCTCTTCCTCTCCAACTCCGGGGCGGAGGCGATCGAGGCGGCCGTCAAGCTGGCGAAATACGCGACGCGCCGGCCCGGGATCATCGCGTTCCGCGGTGGCTTCCACGGCCGAACCCACGCCGCCATGTCGCTGACGAGCTCGGGCGTCAAGTACCGGGGCCATTACGAGCCACTGCTGCCCGGCGTGCATTTCGCTCCCTTCCCGTACGCGCTGCGCAACCCGACGGGCCCGGGCGATGAGCCGGCGCTGGCCTATAGCCTGGCCTCGCTGGAGGAGCTGTTCGCGACCGTCATCTATCCCGATGACGTGGCCGCCATGCTGGTCGAGCCGATCCTGGGCGAGGGCGGCTACGTGGTCCCGCCAGACGGTTTCCTGCCGGCGCTGCGCGAGATCGCCGATCGGCACGGGATCCTGCTCATCGCCGACGAGGTGCAGACCGGCATCGGTCGCACGGGGCACATGTGGGCCTCTGAGTGGAGCGGCGTGCGGCCGGACATCGTGGTGACCGCCAAGGGACTCGCCTCCGGCCTGCCGCTGTCCGGGATCATGGCGCGCCGCGAGCTGCTCGAGCGGTTCGGCCCGGGCTCACACGGCGGAACGTACGGCGGCAACGCGGTGGCCTGCGCGGCCGCGCTGGCGACCCTGGACGTCATCGCCGCCGAGGGACTGCTGGACAACGTTCGCCGGCAGGGCGATCGCCTGCTGTACGGCCTGCGGCGCGCATCGGCGGATCACCCGGCTGTGGCCGAAGTGCGCGGTCGCGGCCTGATGATCGGCATCGAGTTCACCGATCGGGACAGCCTGCAGCCGCGCCCGGACCTCGCCAAGTCGCTCATCCATGCAGCCTTCGAGCGGAAGCTGTTGCTGCTCCCCTGCGGCACCCACGGGCAGGTAGTGCGCATCATCCCGCCGCTGGTCACGACCGATACCGAGGTGGATTCGGCGATCAGCACGATCAGCGAGTCGCTGGGGGCGATCGGCGCCTAGGAATCGCCCGCCGGCGCCAGGCGTCGGTAGCGGGACCCGAACCAGAGGAGAGGCTCCCCCTCCTCGGTGAAGCCGGCTGCCACGATCTCGCCGACGAAGAGGGTGTGATCCCCGCCGGGATGCTGCGCAATCAGCCGGCAGTCGAAGAAGGCGATTGCGCCATCCAGGATCGGCGAGCCGGTCTCGGCATCGTGCCACGGCGCATCGCAGAAGCGCTGCAGCTTCGCCGCCGTCGTCTTCTGGGCGAAGCAATCGGCCAGCGCCTCCTGCTCGGTCGACAGCACGCTGACCGCGTACGAGTGGCTGGTCAGGATGGCGCCATGCGTCTCGGATTTGCGGCTGATGCTGGCCAGCATCAGTGGCGGGTCGATGCTCACGCTGGCAATCGCATTGGCGGTCATGCCGGCCAGCAGCGGCCCGTGGCGAGCGGCCACCACGCTCACGCCGGTCGCGAAGCGGGCCATCATCGCCCTCAGCCAGCGCTGCTGATCGGTGCTCATCGGCGCGACCGCCGAGCCCGCCGGCTCGCGGTCGATGCGCCTGACGCGATCGCTCACAGCGGGCGATGCCTCAGGCCGGGACCAGGGCCATGCGCACGATGCTGATGAAGGTCGCGTACAGCGCCTCGGCGTCTGCAGGCTCGGCGACCACGGAGCGCGGCCCGCTGCGCTCGACGGTGGGGATGACGGCGCAGTAGTCGGCCATGATCGGCAGCCGCAGGTCAACTCCCAGCTGCAGCGGGCCCGATGGTCGGTAGGGCGGCATCTCGGAGAGGCGGCCGAGCGCCCGCCGCATGCCGTCGCCGATCGCGGCCCGCGCGGCCTCCGGAGAGTCAGACTCCGCCACCAGCGCGGCATGCGCGCGCTTGACGACAACCCGCTCGGCCCACGGCAGCAGCAGCTCCACCTCGCCGGCCAGGGCGTCGTCGCCGCTCACCAGGACGACCGGCACGCCGTGGTGGCCCAGGCGCAGAGCGTTCAGGCCGGCCTCGTTGTGCGGGACGCCATTCACCCGCGCCTCCATCACCACGCTCGAGTAGGTATGGCCGATGACGCCCGACGGGTGCCCGGCTCCCGCGTGATAGCCGATGAAGGCGGCCGCAGCATGCCCCGCGCCGTCCCCCTCGTCACCGATGCCCTGCGTCATCGACAGCGGCTTGTCGCCGATGATCAATCGCGCTCGCGGATCGAGGTCCTCGGCCCGCAGGTTGCGCATCTGCCAGTGCGAGTCGTTGACGACGACCTCATCGGCCCCGGATTCGAAGGCCGCCGCGATGGCGGCGTTCGCCTCGCCGGCCATCAGCCCGCGCGATCGGTCGTAGTCAGTGCGATCCGTCACGCCCTCGCGGTCGAAGTAGGTCTGGGCGGGGTGCGCGACCCCGGCCACGCCCTCCATGTCGACGCTCAGGTAGAGGCGCGTCAACGGTAGCGCTCCAGCTTCTCCAGGATCGCGTTGGCCGTCGCCCAGTCGGCACCGCTCGGCTGGTCACCGCGGTGCAGGTGGATCAGCGGAACGGTGTTCCAGCTGGGTCCATCCTCGCGTGGTATGTGGATGCCAAGGTCGCCACGATCGAGCAGCGCCACCACCGTGGCTCCACGCTCGCCACCCCGCGCCAGGGCGTGATCGAGGAGGTTCGCGAACTCACTGGGGGAGCCGAATTCCAGGCCGATGCGCATGGCGATCAGGCCGGTTGTCGGCGGCAGAACGTCCCGCGGCGCATCGGTCATGTCAGGAGCTCGAGCACCCAGGCGAAGAAGGTGAGGCTGCCGAGCACCGCGAAGCCGATGAGGACCAGCACCAGCAGGAAGCCGATGGCGTTGGCCCAGCCGGGCACGCCGGTCGGCACCGGCGCGATCGATCCGCGAGCCAGCCACACGGCCAGCGCATCGCCGTCCACGCGCAGGTCGACATCCTCGTCGAGCGGGATGACCACCACGCGATCGCGCTCGTCGCCTCGTTCGCCAGTGAGCAGCGCCCGGGCCGCGTCACCCTGGCGCACCAGCAGGGCGTGGTCGCCGGCGGCGTTCGTCATGGGCACCGCCTCCAGCCGCCCGGAGGCGCCGAGGGGCAGGGCGGCGCCCGGTTCGTCCATCGGGGCCGAGGATAGCAGCCGTCAGGCGTCAAGCAGGTCGAGGACCGGGGCCAGGCGGCCGATGCTGTCGGCCGTGATCGGGTCGAGGACCAGCTGCACGTGACCGATCCCCTCGGCGGCGAAGCCGCGCAGCGCTTCGGCCAGCGCTGCCGCCTCGCTTGGCAGCGGCGCGATGTCGGGTGCGGTGCGATCACCCATCGACCGCCCCACCGCATCGGGGAAGGCGACGAACAGGGCCACGGTGCGCTCGACCTCGGCGGGCTCGCGCCCGGCGCGGCGGCACGCGCCGTCGATCCTGGCTCGCAGCGACCGGTAGCCCTCGACCGAATTGCCGAACCATGCGAACCAGGCGTTCCAGGCCTGCACGTGCGGCAGCGTGATGGCCAGCATGCGCTCCCCCTCCGAGCCGACCATCAGCGGCGGTCCCGCAGGTCGTGGCCCGCGCGGCAGCAGCTCGCAGTCGCGCAGCTGGTAGTAGGTGCCGATGAAGTCGCAGTGACCATGGCGGAGCAGCGTGCGGATGATGGTGAACGCCTCCTCGAATCGGCTGACCCGATGGTCGAAGGGGAAGCCGAAGGCCCGATACTCGGCCTCGTTCCAGCCGGCGCCCAGGCCGAGGATCAGGCGACCACCCGAGATCTCGTCAAGGGTGGCGGCCTTCTTGGCCAGCATCGCCGGGTTGTGGAAGCCGGTGGCCGCCACCAGCGGGCCGAGTTGGATACGCTCCGTTACCGCGGCGATCGCGGCCAGCGACGTCCAGGCCTCCCACGGGCCTCGCGACGGCGCATCCTCCCATTGGTAGAGCAGGTGGTCGCCGAGCCAGACCGAATCAAGGCCGATGTCCTCTGCCGTTCGCGCCATCGCGCGGACCTGGGCCCACGTGGCTAAGTACTCGACCTCGGGCAGCTGCACGCCGATCCTCATCGGCCGGCGTGTCACGCGACGCGCTTGCGCCGCTTGTTGACGTAGTCGACGAGGACATACTCGCCCAGGTGCTCGGGCTCCACGTAGAAGGCGCGGCCGCGGTTGATGCGGCTCATGAGGTCGACGAACTCGGACAGGTAGCGGGATCGCTCCAGCATGAACGTGTTGATCACGATCCCCTCCTTCGTCGCACGGCCGACCTCCCGCAGCGTCGACTGCATGGTGCGGATGGTGGGTGGATAGGCGAACTCGACCTGCCCGTTCGAGATATGCGCGGTGGGCTCGCCGTCGGTGATGACCACGATCTCCTTGTTCCCGCCGCTTCGGCGGCCGAGCAGCTGGCGCGCGATCATCAGCGCGTGCTGCAGGTTGGTGCCGTACTCGAACTCGTAGGGTGACAGGGTGGCGATCGCCTCCGGCTTGATCTGGCGCGCGTAGTAGGCAAATCCGACGACGTACAGCCGGTCGCGCGGGTACTTGGTGTGGATCAGTGTGTGCAGGGCCATGGCCACCCGCTTGGCGGCCGTCGAGCAGCCGCGCAGCAGCATGGAGCGGCTCATGTCCAGGAGCAGGACCGTCGAGGAGACAGTCATCTCCTCCGTGCGGTGCACCTCGAAGTCCTCGGGTGCGAGGTCGAGCGGCGTGCCCGGTCCGTGGCGGGCCATGGCATTGAGCAGGGTGCGGTTCAGGTCCAGGGCGAAGGCGTCGCCATGCTCATACGCCTTCGTCTCGTCGGTCGGCTCGCCGCCACTTCCGGCAAGAGGCAATGGATGGCCGCCCAGAGACTCCCGGCGCAGCCGGCTGAAGATGTCGGTCAGGGCGCGCGTTCCCAGGCGGCGCGCGGCTCGCGGTGTGAGCTCCAGGCGGCCGCCATCGGTCTCCAGGTAACCGGCCTCTTCGAGCGCGCGCGTCAGCTCCTGCAGCCGCCGGAGGTCGTCCTCGCTCTCCTCGCCGGCCAGGTCCTTCAGCCGCTCGACGTCCAGACGCTCCAGCGATTCGGGATTGCGGGCGCTCAGCAGCTCTTCCTCGAGAGCGTCGTACTGCTGCTGGCGGTCGATGGCGCTCAGCGCGTCGACCAGGCCCATCGGATCATCGCCGGAGAATCCATACGCCTCGCCGAAGGACTGATCGGGGCGAAGCGACTGCAGGTTGCCAGCCAGTCGGGCCATGTCCCAGCGCAGGCGGTCGTCCCGCAGCAGGTCGTCCATGAGCTGCTGCAGCTCCTGGCGCATGGCTGGGCTGAGGCTGTTGAGCAGCGAGGCCATCTGTGATGCCTGGCGGTGCAGATGGTCGATGAGCTGCTCCACGTTGGAGATGCCCGGCGGGAAGTAGTGGCCGTGCTGGGCCATGAAGGCGTCGAAGTCGCCCCGCGTGTCGGCCCCCGAGGCGTGCTTCTCCAGGAGCGAATTGAGGTCGCGCACCATCTGGCGCACGCCGTCCAGGTCCTCGGGACTGATGCCGCGCACTCCTTCCTTCAGGCCCTGGAAGTAGGTCTGCAGCAGGTTCTGGCGCAGCTCGTCGGTCAGGGCGTTGAAGGCGTCGCGCGCGGCGGGATCCATGAACTCGTAGTCGCGCAGGGCGTGCAGGCGGCCGGCAAGGTCCGGCGGCATGACGTCCAGGCGGTCGTTCCGCTGCTGCGCCGTCCTGCGCAGGACCTGCTCGGCCATCCGGGCCTGATCCTGGCTGTCACCGGGCTCAGCTGCCCTGGCAGCATCCTCCGCGGCTGCCAGCCGCTGGTCGATACCTGCCCGCTCCTGGTCCACGATCCTGTCGAGGCGCTCGGCCAGGTCGTCCAGCAGGCCGTCGAGGTGGCTGCGCTCCAGCTCCTCCTGCCGTCGTTGTCGGAGGCGATCCACGATGCGCCTCAGGCCGGGAACGTCGCCGCCGCGCGTGCCCCGCATCCCACGCTGCATGAGCCGCTGCAGCGCACGACGCAGGTCGCCGTCGGCCAGCACGTCGTCGGCGAGCGCGTCCAGCACGTCGTCCGCGTCGAACGGCGGCAGCTGCTGGCTGCCGTCCCAGCGGGAGTAGCGATAGAGGCTCACGGGGCGGCTCCCTCGGCCTGCTGCGCGTTCATCTGCCGGCCGGTGCCCGTCGCAGAGCCCCGATTCCCCGAACCAGGCCGCGCGCTCCTCGGATGCCACCGACCAGGACTGCCCGACCGGCCCGCGCCGTGAGGCGGCCGCCCCGCCTCACGATCCAGGCCGCGGACTGGCGGACAGTAACCAGGTCGTGGTCGAGGTCGGCATTCGAGACCTCGACGGCTGCGAGGTGGGACGCCTGGTCTGTGGCCGGCAGGCCACGCAGCGCGAACCGCAGAGCCAGCAGTCCCACCGCGGCGTCATCCAGCTGCCCCGCCACCGGGATGATGCCCGGCACCAGGTCGATCGGTGAGGCGAGATAGGCAGCGGCGCAGATCACCGCCGCGCGCCGCCCCCGCGGCAGTCCCGGGTCGCGCCCCAGCCGCCAGGCCAGCCGCACATAGCGCGGCAGGCGCTTGAGGAGCGCGCCCAGCCGCTCGATCGGGAACGGGTCGTCGCTGCCTGGTGTGCCGGGCATCGGCTAGCGGGCGTAGCGGACGCCGCCGGCACGTCGCTCCTTGTTCAGCCGGCGGTTCAGGTGGAGCCCCTCCAGGACGAACTCGACCCCGCTGGCCACGCCGGCCGGCGACTCCCCCACGTCCAGCCGCGCGATGACCCGTCGCAGCTCCGGGATCTCGTCGACCAGCCGCTCGTGCGCCATGGACGGGATCGTCTCCCCGACGTCTGCGTTGGCACCGGCCTCGAAGCGCTCGATGAGCGGGACCAGCTCCGACAGGGCGAAGTGCCGGTTGAAGACGTTCACCACTGCCCGCTGCACCAGCTTCTCGATGACCTTGTCCTCGCGTGTCTCATCGCCGAGCGTCTCCAGCTCGATCTTGCCCGCGGTGGAGGCCACGACCGCGGGCAGGTCACTGATGCGCGGCGCCGCCACCGGCTCGCCCAGGCGCACGGCGCGCTTCAAGGCAGCCGCCAGGAGCGTTTCATGGTTCGAGATGCTGACCCGCACGCTCACGCCGGAGCGCTGGCTGACCTCGGAGGATCGGCGTGCGAGCTGCGACAGCTCGGCCACCACCTCCCGCATGAACGCGGGCATGTGAGCAGGAACCGATGTCGACGCCTCGTCGCTGAAGGCGGTCCGCTCCGCCTCCACGATGGCGATCTCGACATCCGGGTCCTCGGGATAGTGGGTTCGAATCTGTGCGCCGAAGCGATCCTTCAGCGGCGTGATGATCCGCCCGCGGCTGGTGTAGTCCTCCGGATTGGCCGATGCGATGACGAACAGGTCGAGCTGCAGCCGCACCTTGTAGCCGCGAATCTGGACGTCCCGCTCCTCCATCAGGTTCAGCAGGCCAACCTGGATCCGCTCGGCCAGGTCGGGCAGCTCGTTGATGGCGAAGATGCCGCGATTCGTGCGCGGCAGCAGGCCGTAGTGGATTGTCAGCTCGTCCGAGAGATAGCGGCCCTCAGCCACCTTGACCGGATCCACTTCGCCGACGAGATCGGCGATCGTGATGTCCGGCGTGGCCAGCTTCTCACCGTAGCGCTGCTCGCGGTGCAACCAGGCGACCTGGGTGGCGTCGCCGCGCTCCGCCACGATCGCGCGGCCGAGCGGGCTGGCTGGCTGGAGCGGGTCGTCGTGCAGCTCGGCGCCGGCCACCTCCGGCACCCACTCGTCCAGCAGACCAATCAGCGAGCGGGCGATCCGGCTCTTCGCCTGCCCTCGCTCGCCCAGCAGGATGACGTCCTGGCCCGCCAGGATCGCGTTCTCGATCTGGGGCAGCACCGTGTCGTCATAGCCGAGGATGCCGGGCAGGAATGGCTCACCGTCACGAAGCCGGCGGAGCAGGTTCGCGCGCATCTCCTCCTTGACGCTGCGCGGCCGGTAGCCGGCGGCAAGCAGCTCGCCGAGGGTGGTCGCAGGTGGGGAGGCGGGAAGCTGGGTCATGCGCTGGCTCCTTCGGACGCGAGGCTGGGCAGGTTCGGATAGTCGAGCACGGCGATGGCCACGTCGGCCGGCCCGCAGATGCCGCGCTCGGCGAGTCCCGCCAGGAAGGTGGCCCGCTCCTCGAGCTCGACCTCCAGCTCGTCGGCGGACATCGCGAGCGACGCCGCCAGCACCGAGTAGGCGGTCGCGTCATGGACCAGCGGCTGCGCCCGGCGTCCGCCGTCTCCGGCGAGCACAGGCGGAACGGGCAGTCGCTGAGCGCCGGTTAGGCGGGGCGAGCGGCCGCCCTCCAGCGCGGCCAGGCGCACGGGTGCCAGCGAACCGGTCTCATCGGTCCGCAGGTGCCAGGCTTCCTCGACCCGGCGATACATGCCGGCCGGCGTGCGGTACGCGGAGTACTGGAGGTACACCGTCAGCCCCGCGAGGTCCGCGTCGGTGGCGCCGAGCTCGCCGCGCAGGCAGTCGAGCGCCTCCTGCAGAGAATCGGCATGCATGGTGCCGCCGAAGCCGTAGCCGGAGCCGGCCAGTCGCAGGGCGGTGCGGCCATTCGGGCCCCAGACGTAGATCGGCAGGTGGTCGCTCAGCTCGTTGACCAGCAGGAAGCCGCGGTCGGGGCCGACCTCATCGGTCCAGCGATCATCCTGGGCCCAGCCACGCAGGAAGACGCCGACCGTCGCATCGGGCAGGAAGTCGACCAGGGCGGACAGCGTCGTGGTCTTGCCCGCCTGGGGCGCCTCGCTGGCCAGCATCAGCCCGCGACGTCGCGCGAGGACCGCCCACAGGGTAGCCATCAGGCGGGCGTCGATGCTGCCCGAGCCCACGATCTCGACCGCGCTCATCGGCTGTGGCGGCGCCCAGTGATACCCCCACCAGCCCTCGGGGAAGCGGCGATACCATGTCAGGAGAGCGCGATCCATCGTGCTGGCACGGTACGCGGCGCACGGCGGCCACGCAACCGGCCGATCAGGCTGTCCTGACCGCCACCATCGGTTCGCCGATGACCGTGGTCACGGTGCGGGCCTGAGGCGCAGGATCCAGCCGCTGGCCCCGTTGTCAACCACCGTATAACGCTCCGCCTCGATGAGGCGGCCATCGTGGAGCGGGGTGAAGCCCGCGACCTCGCTGGTCGGATCGGTGATTGCCAGCAGCCAGATGCTGCCCGTCGGGGAGAGGCCGGGCAGGTCGCCCGGGGCGAGGCTGTCCTGCGGGTCCACGATCTGGCTGGGCGCAACGAGCCGGCTCCCGGTGAAGGCTGGCTCGCTTCCGGACCGCCAATAGCGGACGGGCGCATCCAGCGCGATCGGATCAGCGTCGCGATCGGTCAGATACGCGACAGGCAGGTAGGAGCGGGCATCGGCCACCAGCACCACGTCGCCCGCGTGGACGCGGGCGCGCAGCGCCACGACAGCCTCCTGGGCCGGTGCCAGCCGGGAATCCTGCAGCCAGCCCGTCGCGAAGACCGCGGTGCCGGCGGCGAGCAGGAGGACCAGCGCAACGCCCGATGCGCGGGTCAGGCGACGGGCCAGGACGCTCGCCGGCGCGGCGCGACCGGCGACCCATTGCCAGCCACAGGCGATGGCGATGGCCAGCGGCGGCAGCGCGGCACCCAGGTAGCGTGTGTCGTAGGCGGATCGCCACAGGGAGACGGTCCACCACAGCAGGATCAGGGCGGCAGCGGCCGCCAGGCACAGCGCGGTGGGCAGGGTCTCGCGCGGGCGTCGGAAGAGGGACCAGAAGCCGATGCCCGCCAGCGCGGCCAGCGGCAGCATGGCGAGCCAGGCCGGCGAGATCGCCTGTCCACCGAAGGCGACCACGAACGTCTCTGGCAGGTCGCCGACGTTCGGCGTCGGCGTCCAGAATGGCTGCGTTCCAGTGGCGCCGCTCAGCAGGCGAGGCATGCCGGGCACGAAGGCGACCAGGCCGGCGATGAGGGCCGCTGCGCCGGCCCGACCACCGGCGGACGGCGCGCGCACCAGCAGCACGCCGACGACGGCGACCTGCAGCACGTAGGTGCCCACACCGGTCGGCAGCGTCCACAGCTCAGCGGCGATGGCCCCGGCGGCGAGGAGAATGGCGATCGGACGAGCTGAGAGCCGACGGCCGTCAACCAGCAACCTCCAGAGCAGCCACCAGGCCAGCGTGCTGAAGAACGTCTCCATTGCGTACATGCGCGCGTCACGGGCGTTCGCGATCGCCAGCGGGGAAATGGCGATCAGCGCAGCAGCCAGCAGAGCTACGCGTGGGCCGATCGCCGCGCGGGCCCATGCCCACGTGACCACCACGACCCCAAAGCCGAAGGCCGCGGACGGCGCGCGCAATGCCGCCGCGCCGTCGCCCGCCACGATCATCCACGCCTTCAGGAGGTAGACATAGATTGGCGCGTAGGGCTCCGATGCCGCCCGAGGGCCGATCTCGGGCCAGGGATATCGGGCCAGCAGCCAGGAGGCGGCCTCGTCGCGGAAGAGCTCACGCGTGCCGAGCAGGGCGAAGCGCAGCGCGCCGGCGAGCAGGAGCAGGCCCAGCAGGGGCAGCGCGGGTCGCAGCGCGCGCCACAGCGATGCAGCGCGTGCGTTGATCGTCACCGGCAGCGTGCTGCCGCCGGCGGGAGCTGTTCGGTCGCCGGTCGTGTCGGTCATCGGCTCGCCAATAATGGGGGGCACGTGCGCGCTCTGCTGATCGGTGCCGGCCTGGTTGCCATCCTGGCCGTGGCGGTCGCGCTACGGTTCATGGAGTTGGATACCAATCCCGGCGGCCTGTTCGGCGATGAGGCCGCGGAGGCCCTCAGCGCACGACGGCTGCTCAGCGATCCGGGTTACCGGCCCATCTTCTTCGCCGATGGTGGCGGCCGCGAGGCTCTCTTCGGCTACGCGGTCGCCGTCGCCTTCGGCAGCTTCGGCGAGTCGGCGTTCGTCCTGCGTGCCGTGGCTGCAGCATTCGGGGTCGCCGGTGTGGCCGCCATCTGGCTGCTGGCCCGCCGCTTCGGAGACCTGGCCGGCCTCGTGGCTGCGGCCTGGGCTGCCGGCTCGCTGTGGCTGATATGCGTCAGCCGGGACGGCATGCGCAACGCGATCGTGCCGCTCTTCGAAGGCCTCGCGCTGGCAGCCGTGCTGGCCTGGCATGATCGACCCACGCGGCCGCTGGCGATCGTTGCCGGCGCGGCGCTGGCGCTGGCCACGCTGTACACCTACCAGCCGCTCAAGCTGCTGCCGCTGCTGGTCATCGCCTGGCTTGCCTGGCTGCGATCCAGGAACAGGCCGGCCTACGAACGCCTGCGACCCACGTTCCTGCCAGGCGGGCTGAGCTTCCTGCTGGTTGGCGCGCCGATGATTGCGTACGCCATCGCGGACCCGGCGGGCTATTTTGGGCGAGCGTTGAGCGTCAGCGCCGTCGCCGACGCGCCGGCGAACCTCCTCAGTCACTGGTCGCGCACGCTGGGCATGTTCATGGTGACCGGAGATCCGAACCCGCGACACGACGTCGACATGCTGCCGCTACTCGGCATCCCGCTCTCGCTGATCGCGCTCGTTGGGCTGGCTCGACTCTGGCGCCAGCGCGACGAGCCGGCGCCAAGCTTGATCGGGTGGAGCCTGCCGATCTTCCTGCTTCCGCCGCTGCTGGCCACTGAGGGAGCTGCACCGCACTTCCTGCGCTCCCTTGGGCTCGCGGCGCCGCTGGCAGTGACGATCGGCATTGGGGTGACCGAGCTCGTCGAACGAACCTCGCATCGTTTCGGGAGCTGGGCAGCGCGCGCCGTCGTGGCCGTCGCGGCAATCGGCCTGCTGGCGCTGGCCATCGGCAGCGGCCGCGCGTACCTCTCGCGGCCCGTGGCCGACCGTTACGAGGCCTTCAGCTATGACGTGGTGGCCATGGCCGAGGCCGCGGGCGGGGAGGATGTCGTCCTGCTGCAGCCGCACGCGGCCGGTGTCGTCGAATTCCTCGACTCAGACGATCCGCCGAGAGTCGCCGACCCCGAGATGCGGCTCACGACCCTGCCCGCCGGTCGCGTGCTGGCACTGACCCGATCGGACATCGCGGCGTCGCTCGGGGATGGCGCCGCACAGCGGGCGGTGGTCATCGCCAGCGATCCATCTGGCGATCCGGCGGTATGGGCTGTC
>CBFGSY010000048.1:0-14756 GCA_965651545.1 uncultured bacterium
CCAGTGCGGCGATGACCGCGGCGCCGAGGGCGGCGCGCTTCGCGTTCGGGTGGAGCTCGAAGAGGCTGGTGTAGACGCTGCTGGATTTGGATCCCACGCCGAACTCGCCGGTGGTCGAGCCCGGCCCGGTGCTCGGATCGAACAGGTTGTCCCGTCGGTCGTCCGGCTGCGTCGTCTTCTGCTGCTGGACCGCTCGGCCGTCCTGGAGCATGTATCGGTCAAGCAGGCTTGGGCTCATGCGCTGGGCCAGGATGAGGAGCTTGCCCCAGCCGCCGGCCACGATCTCGCGGCCGCCGTGCTCTGCGGCGTGGCAGATCGCCTGCGCAACCACACGCGGCTCGTAGACCGGGGGCACCGGCATCGGTTGAACGCCCAGCTTCGAACGGGCGAAGTTGAAGAGCGGCGTGTTGATCGACGAGGGGAGGATGACCACCACGTCGATGCCTGCATCCTCGTGCTGCAGCTCCAGGCGCAGTGCCTCGGAGAAGCCCTGGACGCCGTGCTTGGTGGCCACATACGCGGACTGCAGCGGTACGGCTCGTTCTGAGAGGGCCGATCCGACATTGATGATGGTGCCGCTGCGGCGCGGCTTCATGTGCGCGACCGCCACCTTGGAGCCGTACATCTCGCCCAGCAGGTTGACCTGCACCAGGCGCTCCATCTCCTCGGCGCTGAGCTCCTCGACCGTGGCGTAGATGCTGACCGCCGCGTTGTTCACCCAGGTATCCATGCGTCCGAAACGTTCCATCGCCCGCTGGCCGAGCCGCTCGACCTGCGAGTAGTCGGCAACGTCGGTGATGACCGTCTCGGCCTGCACGCCAACGCGCTCCAGCTGCATGGCGAGCTGCGCCAGCGCCTCCTCGTTGCGCGCGGCAAGCACCAGTGAGGCCCCGTGGCGCCCCATCTCGAGAGCGGTCTCCCGCCCGATTCCCTGCGAGGCACCGGTAATTACGACCACCTGGTCCTTGAGTGGTAGCGGCATGCAGCATCGCGGGATGCATTCCCGATGCCACCCCCAGGGCGGTAACCTTGGCCGATGGGCGGCCTTGGAGCACTTTCGCAGGCGTGGGTGTCGGCTGAGGCCTCGCTTCCACTGGGCTGGCAGCTGTCCGGGCTGATGAAGTTCGGCGGTGAGTGGATCGCCTTTTCGGAGGGTCCCTCAGGCGACGATCACCTGGAGGCGTCCGGTCAGTACGCGGAGCAGGCGCTGCGCCGCCTGAGCGATCGTCTCCGCGAGCGCCGGGGGCCAACGACGGGCTGATAGGCTCCGCACGGCACCGGAAACCCGGGCTGCGCGCAAAAAGGCCCGGCCCCGCGGTGAGCAGGACCGGGCCGGTTCGAAGATGGGTCAGCGCAGCTCGTTGCGCAGCGCGTCCAGGAGTCGATCGGCCTGGCGGCGATCCTCCGCAACGAGATCCTCGAAGAGCTTTGCGATGTCGCCTGTGGCGTCGTGCCGGTACTTGCCGTAGGCCTCGATGGCCTCCAGCTTCGACGTGAGCGCCTGCATGAGGTCGTAGGTCACGTTGCTGACCGGCGAGTCCGTGGTTCGGGTCTGGGTCTGCGTCATTCGTGTGCCCCCTTCATTCGGTGCGTGAATTTGATCTGACACTCGAGCAGGGGAGCAAGGGCCATGCCGCCCGGATTCAGCGGGTCGTTTGCTCAGTGCCGTCCTCGGGCGCCGCTTCTGCCGCATCACGCTGCGGTCGAGCCGCGAGCAGCACGATCACGCCCAGCCCGATGGCGGCCATCGGTCCAACCCAGGCCATCGGCAAGCGGTCGACGAGCGTCGGCCCGCCGCCCAGCAGCAGCAACCCGACCGCCGCGAAGAGCAGACCGAAGGCCAGGGAGAGGACGTCAACGCGATGACGGTCCATCCGTCAGTTCCTCCTCCGGTATCACGAGCTGGCGGCCACAGGAGGTCCACCAGCCGCAGCCGTAGCCCCATCGCTCCTGCAGCTTCGGTGTGACGACACGGATCTCGCCCACGCCCGCCTCGAGTGCGAGCAGGTAATTGGCTCCGTTGCCCGCGCGGCTGTAGTGATTCGTGACGCCGGTGCCGCCGATCCAATCGGTGTCAAGGAACCCGATTGCCCCGCCGCCGACTGCCACGTCAACGTCAAGGGCGGCCTCGTCTGGCACCACCACGGTCAGCTGGCCTATCGCCACGCTGGCATCGACGTCCACCTGACCGGCAGTGGCGTCCATCTGGGTGAGGTCGAGTACGAGCCGACCGCCAACCAGCCGATATTCCCCCTGCAGCTCCTGACTGCTGGCGGGGGCGAAGGTCAGCTCGCCGAATCCGCCCTCCAGCGGCGTGGTGATGAAGCTCGCGGCGACCCCCAACGGGAGCAGCAGGATGCCCAGCACGATGAGGAGCCGCGCACGACCCCACCATGCGCCGATCACCAGGCCGATGCCCAGGATCAGCAGCGCCACCCCGAAGTACTGGCCGAGATCCACGTCCAGCTCCGCGATGTTCTGGATGCTGGCCAGCACGCCCACGACGATGAGCACGGCGGCGAGCGAGTACCAGCCCAGCGGTCCGCGCGGCTTTGGCGGCTCCCGCGGCATGGCGACCATCGGGGGCGCTGAGGTGACGCTGGATGCATTCGATGAGGCCGATGACGGCTCCGAGACCCGGGGCGGCCCCTCCCGCCTCAGCACGAGCACCCCAATGACCAGGACGACGAGCGCCCAGAACCATGTGGGGAAATAGCCGAGGCTCGGACCGTAGCCGTCGTCCGACATGGAGAAGAGGATCACGACGATGAATGCGAGCGCGACCAAGCCGAAGAAGCGCAGGCCGATGCGCCGCAGCACCCGCTCTACGCCCGACTCGTCCTGACCTTCGGCGGGGATGAGCAGCCAGGCGATGACGTACAGGACCAGTCCTGCTCCCCCGAACACCATCAGCCCCACGAAGCCGATGCGGATCAGCAGCGGGTCGACGTTCAGGTAGTCGCCAAGTCCACCAGCGACTCCGCCGATGACCCGGTCCGATGTGCGCCGTCGGAGACGCCGGATCGTGTCGTTCGCGGGTTGGCTCTGCGTCGTCATCGGCGCAGAGCATGCCGTCAGGCCAGCGAGCTGAACATCCGGGAGGTCCCTTGGCTTCTCAGGGTCGTCCCGGATAGGGACCCGTGCACGCGTATGCGAACATGCGGGCATGGCCACCGTCGCGCCGCGCGTCACGCGTCCGAGCCTGCGGCGCAGCCGATCCAACCGGGTGATCGCAGGCGTGGCCGGGGGCGTCGCGAATCACCTGGGGATGGACCCGCTGATCGTGCGGCTCGCGTTCATTGGGCTCACCTTTGCAGCTGGCTTTGGGCTCGTCGTCTACCTGTTGCTGTGGCTGCTCGCCCGCCCGGAACCGCTCGATGCCGCTCCCGCCGCCCGCCGGGCTCTTCCGCGGCCGACGCTCCGGCAACTGCTCGGTTTCGTGCTGGTGGTGGCCGGCATCCTCCTCCTGCTGTACTGGACCGGCTTCTGGTTCGGCGAGATCACGGCCTGGCCGGTGATGCTGGCGGCGATCGGTTTCGCCGTGCTCTGGGCTCGCGGCGGCGACGAGGGCGGTGGTGCACGCGCTCTGGAAGCGGTGATCAGCTCCCGCGGCTCATTGGCCCGCTTCGCCATCGGCGCGGTCCTGATCCTGGCCGGGATGGCGGTCTTCCTGGCTGCCAACACCTCGCTGGCGGCGGCCGGCAACATGCTGCTGGCCGGCTTCGTGTTCCTGGGTGGCGCGGCGCTGCTGCTCGGGCCATGGGTGTGGCGGATGGGTCGCGAGCTGGTGGAGGAGCGGAACAGTCGGATCCGGACGGAGGAGCGGGCGGAGTTGGCGGCGCACCTTCATGACTCGGTGCTACAGACGCTGGCGCTGATCCAGCGTTCCGGCACGCCTCGCGAGATGGCCAGCCTGGCGCGGACCCAGGAGCGCGACCTGCGGGCATGGCTCTACAGGCGGGCGCCGGCCCTCGCCGGGGTGCGGCTGCGCGACGCGATCGATGCGATGGCGGGCAAGGTAGAGCGCAGCGAGCAGGTCAGCGTCGAGGCGGTGGTCGTCGGTGACACGGAGCTGGACGCCGAACTGCGGGCTCTGCTGGCAGCCATCACCGAGGCTACCCTGAACGCCGCTCGCCATTCAGGCGTGACCGATATCTCCGTCTACGTCGAGGTGGAGCCCGACCGTGTCTCCGCGTTTGTCCGCGACCACGGCTCCGGCTTCGACCCGGCCGCCGTGCCCGATGACCGCCGGGGAATCGCCGATTCGATCGTCGGCAGGATGGAGCGGTACGGCGGGTCAGCCGAGATCACGAGTAGCCCGGGCGCTGGAACAGAGGTTGCGTTGCGACTCCCACGGCGCGTAATGCGCGAAGCATCGACTCGCGTTCCGTCACCTCGCGAGCCGTCGACTGCAGAGAAGCGCAAGCCGTCGGTCCGCGAATCGTCGGCACCATCTGGGGCGAGTGGCGCGACGTGAGCGCGCGCGTCTTCGTGGTCGACGATCACCAGATCTTCCGCTCCGGCGTGCGCTGGGAGCTGGGCCGCGACCTGGAGATCGTGGGCGATGCGGGAACGGTGGAGGAGGCCGTGGTGGGGATCGCCGAAACCAAGCCGGACGTGGTGCTCCTGGATGTGCACATGCCCGGCGGTGGTGGCCGAGCGGTGATCGAGGGGGTGCGTGGTGAGCAGCCGACGGTTCGGTTCCTTGCCCTTTCGGTGTCGGATGCCGCGGAGGACGTGATCGGGGTAATCCGGGCCGGTGCGCGCGGCTACGTCACCAAGTCGATATCCGCCGCCGACCTCGCCTCAGCCGTCCGACGCATCCACGAGGGCGATGCCGTCTTCTCACCCCGCCTTGCCGGCTTCGTGCTCGACGCCTTCGGCGGGGAGGTGCCCCAGCCGCTCGACCCTGACCTGGACCTGCTCACCGGTCGGGAGCGGGAGGTGCTGCGCTACATCGCGCGCGGCTACACCTACAAGGAGGTGGCGCACCAGCTGCACATCGCCACCAAGACGGTCGAGACGCACGTCTCCGCGGTGCTTCGCAAGCTCCAGCTTTCGAACCGATACGAGCTGAGCCGCTGGGCCTCGGACCGCCAACTGGTCTAATCGACTAGTCGTAGACCAGTCGAAGCTGATATGCTCGCGCAATGAAACGCCTGGGTGCGTACGAGGCCAAGACACACCTTTCACGCTTGCTGGACGATGTTGAGCGCGGCGAGTCATATGCGATCACGAAGCACGGCCGCCCAGTCGCGCTACTGGTTCCAGCAGTCGGAGGCAGCCAGCTTCCCCTGGACCAGGCTATCGAGGGGTTGCGGCGCTTCAGAGCGGGCCGGAGCCGTGGTGGCATCTCGTTGCGGGCGCTCATTGCAGAGGGCCGCCGTCGCTGATGGCCTTCGTCGTGGACGCGTCCGTCGCCCTCGCATGGTGCTTCGAAGACGAGGAAAGCGTTGCGGCGTACCGCGTCCTGGCGAGGCTGGAGTCCGATGCCGCGGTCGCGCCGCCTATCTGGCCGCTCGAGGTTGCCAACGGCCTTCGCTCCGCCGAACGGCGCGGTCGGATCGACGAGCGCGAGATGCCGGGTTTGGTGCGCCTGTTCACGACGCTACCTATCGAGGTCGAGGCGGTGGGGCTTGTGCGAGCCCTTGGGGATGTCCTTCCAATGGCGCGCAGCCTCGGCCTGAGCACGTACAACGCGGCATACGTCGACCTAGCATTGCGTCGCGGACTACCACTGGCCACCGCAGACGAATATCTCGCCCAAGCCGCAGAAGCCGCAGGTGTGGAGCTGGTTACCTGAGGCCTATCCGAGCGGCTCGCCGCCGGTGATCCCGACGACCTCTCCCGTGATGTAGCTCGATTCGGCCGAGGCAAGGAACACGAAGAGCGGCGCAATCTCGGCCGGCTGGGCGGCTCGGCCCAGCGGCTGGTCCTTGCCGAACTCGGCCGCCTTCTCCGGTGGCAAGGTCGATGGGATGAGTGGCGTCCACACAGGCCCGGGCGCGACGGCATTGACACGCAATCCTGCCTCCAGGACGCCGGGATCCTTGGCGAGCGCCTTGGTGAAGGTGACAATCGCGCCCTTCGTTACCGCATACGGCAAGAGCTGCGGGGATGGGGCATAGGCCTGGATCGAGGCGGTGTTGATGATCGACCCGCCCTTCCGCATCAGGGGTACTGCTGCCTTCGACAGGTGGAACATCGCCTCGATGTTCGTACGGAAGATCCTTTGCCATTCCTCCGCGGTCATCTCTGCCAGTGAGTCCCCGGAGTCCTGCCAAGCTGCGTTGTTGATGAGCAGATCCAGGCCACCGAGCTCATCGGCCGTTCGCTGGACGATCTGCTCGCAGACCCGCGAATCCTGGATATCGCCGGGCAGGTCCAGCGACCTGCGACCCGCTTGCTCCACCAGGTCAGCGGTTTCTCGCGCGTCTGCCTCCTCTTCGGAACCGATGTAGCTGATCGCCACATCGGCTCCTTCACGCGCGAATGCGATGGCGACCGCGCGACCGATGCCCGAGTCGCCGCCAGTGATCAGGGCGACCTTGTCCTTGAGCCTGGCGCTGCCCTCGTACGTCCCCTCTCCATGGTCAGCTCTTGGACGCATCTCCGCCTCGGTGCCGGGCGGCTCCTGCTGCTGCTTCGGGAAGGGTGGTGTTGGTTGCGCGGTCTTCGGATCGCGACTGGCAGTGCGCGTCATTGCGTGTTAGTCCCGCTGGTTTCTTGTGTGTTCTGCTGACACGTCCCATACGGCTCGGAGCAAATCTCGTGCCTATGCGCGATCGCGGCCTCGGTCGAGCCGCTGCCGAAGCTTGAGCGAACGCGGTGCCTCGCGTTCGCGCTTTTGCCGCCTGGGTTGGGGACTCATGCCGGCGGTCTGGTCCAGCGCCGGCCTGGGATGGCGCTTCGCGCTGCAGCCCGAGCGGCGAGGAGCAGGATCACGCCAAGCTCAAGGTATGGCTTTGCGCCGCGAATGGGAGTACAACACTCGCTGCGGGGGTTCTGCGTCAGCCTTCGACGCCGCCCCGGACCGCCTGACACCTCAAGGCGCCCTCGTCTGATCCCGGCAGCCCCGGGTACGGAGGAGTCCCGATGAGGAAATCATGGCGCGTCAGTTTGTTGGCCATCGCCGCGTCGGTGGCCATCACGGCCAACGTCTTCGCGTCGCACGCCCCAGGCGGCGTAACCGCCGTCCCTCTCGCGCGCGGCACGCTGGCGGAGGAAATCAAGGTCAACGTCGACGATGTGAAGATCCATACCAAGGGTTCGATTGACGTCGCCACCCTGGAGGTCACCTTCGCACCCGGCGGGAGTGCTGGCTGGCATATCCACCCGGGACCGGTGTTCGTCGTGTTGAAGTCAGGCGAGCTGTCGGTATGGACCGAGGACTGTGAGAAGACCGTGTACGGCGTGACCGAAACGTTCTTCGAGATGGGGCCTGAGGCTTCAATGCTCGTGAAGAACGAGAGTGCGACGACCCCCGCAGTGGTCGTGGGCACCTTCTTCGTGCCCGTGGGCGCGACGCCGCTCACGATCACAACCCCGCATCTGTGCGGAATAGAGGGATAGCGCCGGGCCCGTTGCTGTCCTGACTTCAAGTGCGCAAGGGCGAATCGGGAGGCCGCACCCGCGGCTTCCCGATTCGTGTGAGCGGGCCGGCCTAGAGGCGAACGCGAGGCGGGGAGTTGCGGTCGAAGGTGTGGACCGTGTCGATGAACCGCACGACGCCGCGCTTGTAGCTCATCAGAAGCGAGTGCGTGCGAGCGCCGCCGCCGAAGAAGCGCACTCCGCGGAGGAGCTCCCCATCGGTCACACCAGTGGCGGAGAAAACGACCTCCTCACCCGATGCCAGGTCGTTGGTGAAGTAGATGCGGTCCGCGTCGACATCTACGCCCATCGTCCGGGCGCGTTCCTTCTCGTCGTCCGAGCGCCACGCGAACTTGCCCTGGATGTCACCGCCCAGGCACTTCAGCGCGGCCGCGGTCAGGACGCCCTCCGGGGCGCCGCCCGTCCCCATCACCGCGTGCACGCCGGTGCCGGAGACGGCTACGGAGATGCCAGCCGTCAGATCGCCGTCGCTGATGAGCTTGATCCGCGCGCCGGTTGCCCGCACGTCGGCGATCAGCTGCTCGTGGCGTGGCCGGTCCAGGATGACGACCGTGATGTCCCAGGGGCCGCGGCCGAGCCGCTCGGCGATCGTCCGGATGGTCTTGTCGACCGGGTCGTCCAGCGAGACGTGCCCCGCCACCTGCGGCCCGACGACCAGCTTGCGCATGTAGGTGTCCGGCGCGTGCATCAGGCCGCCCGGCTCCGCCGCGGCCAGGACGGCGGTCGCGTTTGCCGAGCCGGTGGCGACCAGGTTGGTCCCCTCCAGCGGGTCGACCGCGATATCGACCTGCACGGCCGCCTCCGGGTTTCCAACCTCTTCGCCGATGTAGAGCATCGGCGCCTCGTCGCGCTCGCCCTCGCCGATGACGATGGTGCCTGAGATCTCCGACTCCTCCATGGCGCGACGCATCGCCTCCACGGCGGCGTGATCGGCGCCCTCGCGGTCGCCGCGGCCCATGAGTCGGGAGGCGGCGATGGCGCCCGCCTCGGTGGCGGCGACTGCCTCGCCGGCGATCAGCTTGTCCATATCCGTCCAGCTATCAGTGCCGGAAGTGCCGTCGCCCGGTGAAGACCATCGCCATGTGGTGGCGATCCGCCACCTCGATCGCCATCTCGTCGCGGATGCTGCCGCCCGGCTGGATGATGGCCGTCACCCCGGCCTGGGCCGCGATCTGGATGCCATCGGGGAAGGGGAAGTAGGCGTCCGATGCCATCACCGACAGCGGCGCTCGCTCGCCCGCCTTTCGCAGCGCGACCTCCACGCTCACGACGCGGGACGGCTGGCCGGCGCCCATGCCCACCATGGCGTGCTTCTTGGCCAGCACGATGGCGTTCGACTTCACGTGGCGCACCGCTCGCCAGGCGAACAGCAGGTCGGTGAGCTCCTCCAGGGTGGGGCGCCGCTGGGTCACGACCTGCAGCTTGTTGCGGTCCTCCTCCAGGTTGTCGAAGGTCTGGACCAGCAGCCCGCCGCCGATCCGCTTGAAGTCGAAGTTCCCGATCCCCATCTCCGGGTCGTCGTGGTCGGCCGGCGGCACCTCGATGATCTCGAATCCCTTCTTGGTTCGCAGGATCTCGAGCGCCTCCGGCGTGTAGCCGGGCGCCACGATCGCCTCGAAGAAGCCGGGCCGGATGGCGCGCGCGGTCGTCTCGTCCACCACCCGGTTGGCGCCGATGATCCCGCCGTAGGCGCTGACGCTGTCGCCCTCGAGGGCAAGGCGGAACGCCTCGGCCAGGTCCACGACGCTGGCCAGGCCGCACGGATTGCCGTGCTTGACGATCGTGACGGCCGGGGTCTTGAAGTCGCTGGCGATGGCCCATGCCGCATCCAGGTCCAGCAGGTTGTTGAAGGACAGGTCCTTGCCCGCGATCTGGCGCGCGCGGCTGATGCTGGTCCTGAACTGCGAGGGATCGGCATAGAAGGCGCCCATCTGGTGCGGGTTCTCGCCGTAGCGCAGGTCGGCCTTCTTCTCGACGACCAGGGTCAGGCGGCTGGGGAAGAGGGTGCCCGCCTGCTGGGTCAGGTAGCTGGAGATCTGCGCGTCATAGGCTCCTGTCAGGGCGAACGCCTCGGCGGCAAGCTTCTGCCGCGTTTCGGGACTCACGGTTCCCTGCGCCTTCAGGTCTCGCAGGACGCTCGCATACTGCGTCTTGTCGCTCACCGCGGCCACGCCGGGAAAGTTCTTGGCGGCTGCCCTCAGCAGCGCCACACCGCCGATGTCGATGTGCTCCAGCGCCTGGTCGAGCGTCGTCTCCTGCTGACGGATTGTCTCGGCGAAGGGGTAGAGGTTGACGACCACGATGTCGATCTGCTCCACCCCGTGCTCGGCCAGCTGGGCCAGGTGGTCCGGCTGGTCGCGGCGCGCGAGGAGCGCGGCGAAGATGTTCGGGTGGAGGGTCTTGACGCGGCCGCCCAGGATCTCCGGCGAGTCGGTCAGCTCGGAGACGGCGTCGACTTCGATGCCGTTCTCACCGAGATGGCCGCGCGTGCCGTCGGTGGCGTAGCAATCCACGCCGGCCTCTATCAGGCCGCGAGCCAGCTCAACGATGCCTTCGCGGTCCGAGACGGAGAGGAGAGCGCGCAATAAGGCGACCTCAAGAGTGGTTGGCGCGTTCTGGACGGACGCCCGGGCTGCTGCGTCGGCGCACCAGTATAGCGGCGCCCGTTCTTCAGTCGTGTTCCCGGTCCGCTGCTGCCTGCGGCCGGTTTCAGCGGGCGGGTTTCCCGATCCGCTGCTCCTGATAGGCGGTTGCAGCGGGTGGGTCACTCGACGACGCAACCGCCGAGCACCGCTGGTGCGACGCCCTTTGTCAGGCCCTCCGTCGCCATTGGCTCACTGGCTGGGCCAACTAGCCGGCAAGCCTCGGACTTCGAGCGTTCCTGGGTCGAGTGACCCACGAGCAGCAACGCCAGCAGGCCCCAGCCGCTGCTAGACTCCCGGGCCGATGGGCATCCTGTTCGACCCGTTCACCCCTATCGGCTTCGAGGACCTGTTCACCCTGATGTGGGCTGGTGCCCTGGTCATCGTGATCGGGTCGGTGCTGGTGTACACCACCGCCCAGCGGAGATACCGCCGCTACCCTGCGATCCTGGCCCTTCACGAGTGGGTCTTCTGGTCGATCGTGGTGACCTGGGGCCTGGTGCCGCTGCTGGCCGTCATCCACGTTCCGCTGGCGCTCATCCTGCTCATCGTGCTGCCCGGTCTGGCGATTGCGTTCTGGGCGTCGTTCCTCAAGTTTCCCGCCGAGATCGCCGAGATGAACGACGAGATCCGGCGCCAGCGCTTCGTTCCGCCGCCCCGGCGCCTGGGTCGCGAGCGGGCCCGGCCAACCCCCGCTGGGCGCCGGCGACGCCACCGCTAGCCGGAATCCGCGAGCCACCCGCGCTGGAGCTCCTGCACCTCCTCGTCCGGCACGCCGGCGGAGAAGTGGTAGCCAGTGATCTTCCAGGCTCCGTCCTCCTGGCGGAAGAACATCGTCAAGCGGGTTCGGATGACGGTGCCATCCGGGAGCGTCATCGTCGGCTCATCGGCTGCCAGGCCGACAGGACCCTCCGCCCAGCCCTCAGGCTCCTTACCCGCCTCGAGCTTGACCGCCCAGGCGAATCCACGCCGCAGGTGCTCACGGTCGGCGAGCCACTCGCCCGGCGCGGTGCCGATGAAGGCGGTGGGCCGCGTCGAGACGAGGTCGTCGAAGCTGGCCGCGTCACCCTCGCTGCGCTTGGCATAGAAACGCAGGAGCGCGTCCCGGACGGAATCTGAGCTCTCCATCCGCCAACGCTAGCACCCGCGTATCAGGGCAGGGGGGCGACCGCGCGAAAGACCTGGGTCCCGGTCGTTCGCGTCCCGCCGCCGATCTCCAGGTAGTAGACGAGCTGGCCCTCGTCTGCGATGAGGGCGGCGTCCCAGGCGCCGCCGGCGATCGGAAAATCGGCGGCGGTCATGAGCGGTGCGTCGCCGTCCTTGCGCAAGGTGAGGCCGTCATCGGACCACGCCACGTCGCGGTCGGTTAGCTGCCGGCCGGCATAGACCATGACGATGCCGTCATCGGTGGCGATGGCCCGCGGCCGGTCGACGGAGCCGACTTCCCACGATTGGTCGGCGATCAGGACCGGTTCAGGGCGTCGCTCCCAGGTGACGCCATCGGTCGAGGTCGCCACGGCGATCGTGCCGGGCGCAAAGGCGGACGGTTCGGCCTTGGCGGTGTAGTAGAGGAGGTAACCCGCTTCGGTCCGGACGACGCTTGGCCATTGAAGCCCGCCGGCGTCGATCGAGCCCTGGGGTCCGGGCTCCAGCATCGGTTCGGGATCGACCCTCCAGGGCCCGTCCGGCCCCGGAGCCGTGATGCGCCCAAGCAGCCAGGGATCGGAGCTGACCGTCTGGTAGATCAGCGCCCAGGTCCCGTCATCGGCGATGTATCCGGTCGAGACGTCGAAGCCGGGATCCGCCATCGGCACGTCGTCGGCGGTGAGGATCGGCTCAGGCTCGGCGAGCGACCATGAGATGCTGTCCGCCGAGGTCAGGTGCGGGACCGATACCGGCCCTGGCCAGGCAGTGAATACATTGGCGAACATGTGCAGCGTGCCGTCGGCGGCGGCGATCACCGCGCCCGGGTTGATGAACGACTCGTCGATGTTCGTGAGCTGGCGGGTGACCGTCGGCTCCTCGCCGTCAAAGGTGAACGCAATGCTGGGAGCACCTGGGGTTGGCGTGGGTCCTCCGGCCGACGGGATCGACGAGGACTGCTGGCCACTGCAGCCGACCAGCAGCAGGAGCGCTATCGCTACCTGCAGGCACCGAAGCGCACATCGCGAAAGGCCGACGTTGTGTAACCCGATGCGGCTCTATACGCGCAGGGGTACTTCAAGAGCCGATGGAGGCAGGGATGGACGAATCTTCGGAACGCAGCGGGCAGCCTCCTGAGACGCGTCAATTCGACTTCTGGATCGGCAATTGGACCGTCCATGAGCCCGATGGCTCCCTCGCCGGCCACAACCGGATCGAGCCGATCCTCGGCGGGGCCGCTCTGCGCGAGTCATGGCAGGGCGAAAGCGGGCATGCCGGCACCAGCCTCAACGCCTGGGACCCCGTCCGTGACGTCTGGCGACAGGCCTGGACCGATGTCAACGGCTTCTGGCTCTGGCTCGAGGGTGGCTTCCGTGGCGAGGCCATGATCCTCGAGGGCGAACGCCCCAGCCAGGCCGACCCGTCTCGGTCCGTTCGACACCGCATCAGCTGGGGCCTCATCGACGGCGACCCGGACCACCTCAGGCAGCATTGGGAGGCTTCCGAGGACGGCGGTGCGACCTGGCAGACCCTGTTCGACGGCAGGTACACGCGGCAGGGCTGAGCCGCTACTCGTCCTCTTCCTCGGGCTCGGTGGTCGCCTCCTCGGGCGCAGGCTCCTCCATCGGCATGCTGGCCCGCAGGCGCTCCAGCTCGGCGAGGTCGGTAAGGTCCAGGCTGAGGGGCGTCATGCTGATGTAGCCGCGGCTGAACGCCCACAGATCGGTCCCGCGCTCCGTCTCCTCGATGGGGACCACGGTGAACCAGAAGAGCTGCCGGCCCATCGGATCCTGGTCCGGCACGACCTTGCCGTCATAGTGGCGCACCGCCTGGCGAGTCCAGGCCATGCCCTTTGGTGACTGCGGCACGTTCACGTTCACCAGCCGCGCGGAGTCATCGGCCAGGAGGCAGTCGAGGACGCGCTCGACGTGTGGCGCCAGGGCGTCGAAGTCCGGCTCGTCACCACGTACCGGCGTGCTGAAGGCGATTCCGCGTAGGCCGAAGAGGGTCGCCTGTTTCGCAGCCGCCAGCGTGCCGGAGTGCCAGAGGCCGTTGCCCATGTTCACGCCAAGGTTGATGCCGGAAAGCACGACGTCCACGTCCTTCCAGTTGTGGACGCCCAGCGCCACGCAGTCGGCGGGCGTGCCGTTCACCCGGTACGCCTCCACGTCGCCGAGCTGAGGGGTCGGCCGGTAGCTCAGGGGCCGCGAAGCGGTGACGGCGTGGCTTGCCGATGACTGCTCGACGTCCGGCGCCACAACGCGCACATCGCCGAAGCGCTGCGCCACGTGCGCCAGGCAGGCGATGCCCGGCGAGTAGATTCCGTCGTCGTTCGAGACAAGGATCCGCATCTCTGGCGTCCTTCCTGCAAGTCGCGGTCCCGTGCGCATCACGCTGATTCACAACCCCGACGCCGGCAGTGGCGTTGACGCAGGCGTGCTCGTCCGGCTCCTGGAAGACGCCGGCCATGACGTCCGAGCGGTTTCGAAGGATGCCGACTGGCGCCCAACGCTGGAGGAGCCGGCCGACCTGGTGGTGGCTGCCGGCGGTGACGGGACCTTTCACGACGTCGCCCTGGCGGTGGCGGGTCGAGACGTGCCGATGGCGGTCCTGCCGCTCGGGACCGCCAACAACGTCGGCAAGACGCTGGAGATCCTGGGCGACGCGCGGGACGTGATCGCTGCCTGGGATCTCGCCGAGACGCGGCCCTTTGACCTGGGTCGGGTTCGCGCGCCCTGGGCCGAGGCGGCGTTCGTCGAGTCGATGGGTGGGGGAGCGTTCGCCACCCTCATCGCATCCAGCGAAGAGGTGGAGGCGCCATCTGTCCTTCTTGGTAGAGAGACCGATCGTGCCCTGCACCAGCTCTCCGCATCGCTGGCCGAGGAGGAGGTTCGGCCGTGGTCCGTTTCTGTCGACGGTGAGTCCCATGACGGCGGCTACGTGGCCGTGGAGGTGCTGAACATCCGGTTCGTCGGGCCCAACGTGCCGCTTGCCCCGGATGCCGAGGCGGGGGACGGCCTTCTGGACGTCGTGCTGGTGGGCGCCGATGAGCGCGATAGGCTGCAGGAATATGTCGCGGAGCGGATCCGGCTGGCCCGTGCGCCGATCGCTGGTCTGCCTGTGTGCCGTGGGCGTGACGTCGAGCTGATGGCGCCGGCGGGCGTGCTGCTGCACCTCGATGACGAGCCGTGGCCGGAGGACAGCCCGCTCAGCGCTGATGCGGAGATCGCGGTGACCATCGAGTCCGGGACACTCCGCGTTCTCTGACATAGAAGCCTGAGGTGCGGTTCACGCGTGGCCGATGACCGCCGCCGTCGACGAGCCGGGCCATCTTCTTGTCGCTGTTTGACTTCACCGTCG
>CBFGSY010000049.1:0-14591 GCA_965651545.1 uncultured bacterium
CAAAGGGCTCCCGCCAGGCCGGCGATCAGCAGGAGAAGGCCGCCGGTCGCGCGACGGCCGGAGCCGACCAGGAACCACAGGTTGAAGACCGTCAGCACGGCCAAGCTTCCGAGGCAGATCGGCTGGCGGATGAAGACGATGCCACCCAGCCCGGCCTGGAGACCGAAGGCAGTGGCCGTCAGCCGGATGAGCCACCCCGGGATGCGACGGCCGCGGTAGCGCAGCACGAGCATGGCCGGGATCGTGAGGAAGATCACCAGGATCGACGCGAGCAGGCCGATGAGGAGCACGATCTGCATGGCCGGATCATCGCAGGCCGGCGGGCCTCGCCGCGCTAGCCCTCCGGTACCATTCCCGGTCCCATGGCACAGGCATTCCGGAGCCACACCTGCGGTGAGCTGCGCGCCGATCACGTCGGCGAGCGGGTGACGCTGGCCGGTTGGGTGCATCGGCGACGCGACCACGGCCATCTCGCGTTCTTCGACCTGCGAGACCGTTACGGGATCACGCAGGTGGTCACCAGCGCCGACGAGGCGCCGGAGGCCCATGCGGCGGCCGAGCCGGCACGCGGCGAGTGGGTCGTCCAGGTTGAGGGCCTGGTGCGCGAGCGTCCGGAGGGAACGGCCAACGCCGAGCTGGCGACCGGCGCGGTGGAGGTCGCGGTTGATCGGTTCACCGTGCTCAATCCGAGCAAGGTGCCGCCGTTCTACATCAACGAGGACCAACCCGGCCTGGACGAGTCGCTGCGACTCGAATACCGCTACCTGGACCTGAGGCGTCCCGCCGTGCGCGACCGGATGGTGCTGCGGGCGCGGCTGTCCGGCGCGATCCGCAGGGCGCTGGAGGCGGACGGTTTCGTCGATATCGAGACGCCGTCGCTCATCCGCTCCACGCCGGAGGGGGCGCGGGACTTCGTGGTGCCCAGCCGCCTGCAGCCCGGCCGTTTCTACGCGCTGCCGCAGTCACCGCAGGTGCTGAAGCAGCTCCTCATGGTGGCCGGCTACGACCGCTACTACCAGATGGCCCGCTGCTTCCGGGACGAGGATTTCCGCGCGGATCGCGGTCCGGAATTCACTCAGGTCGACATCGAGATGAGCTTCGTTGATGAGACCGATGTCATGGATGCGGTCGAACGCGCCGTCCTGCGCGTCAGCCGCGAAATCCTGCCGGACCGGCCTATCCTGCATGAGCCCTTTCCGCGACTGACGTACGACGACGCATTGGCCCGATATGGCTCCGACAAGCCCGACATCCGTTTCGGGCTCGAGCTGACCGACCTGACCGAGACCGTCCGCGGCGTCGATTTCCGCGTCTTCAGCGGCGCGATCGAGGCGGGCGGGGCCGTCAGGGCGATTGTGGCGCCCGGCTGCGGCGGCTACTCGCGCCGCGAGCTCGATGAGCTCACGGACCTGGCGAAGCGGCATGGCGCGGGCGGGCTGGTCCATCTCTCGGTCGAGGCGGATGGAACGTTGGCGGGACCGGCCGCCAAGTTCCTTGGTGAGACAGCCGGCCGGGTTCGGGAGACGACCGGCGCCTCCCCGGGCGACCTCCTCCTGATCGTGGCCGACGCGGACGCGGTGAACGCCTCCGAGGCGCTCGGCCACGTCCGGTTGGAGATGGGGGATCGTCTCCGGCTGCGCACGCCCGGCGTCCTCGCATTCGTCTGGATCCACCGCTTTCCCATGTTCAAGTGGGATCCGGACGGCGAGCGCTGGGACGCGACGCACAACCCGTTCAGCGCCCCGGTCTGGGACGAGGCGGACACGATCGAATCCAACCCGGGCGGCGTGAAGGCGCAGCAGTACGACCTTGCCCTGAACGGCTGGGAGCTGGGCGGCGGCAGCGTCCGGATCCATCGCCGGGACCTCCTGGAGCGCGCGTTCGGGTTGATGGGCCACAGCATCGAGGGCATGCGCGACCAGTTCGGCGCTCTCCTCGACGCCCTCGAGTACGGGGCGCCGCCGCACGGCGGAATCGCCATCGGCCTGGACCGATGGGCCGCGCTCTTCGCCGACCAGGACAACATCCGGGAGGTGACCGCCTTCCCGAAGACGCAATCAGGGTCGGACCTGATGATGGGCGCCCCGTCACCGATCAGCGACATCCAGCTCGACGAGCTTGGCCTCAAGGTCGAGAAGCGCCCCACCGACTGACCGCCGCCGCCGGGCCATATGCCGATTATCGCTGGGAGAGATCACAGGGCGCCGATCGCTCGCGATTCCCTCCGCGCAATCGCCGTGGCCGATCTCACGACGCACGGATCGAGTGCAAATGCGTCGCCTGATCGCCGGAGCCGATATCTGAACGAGCGACGCGCCGTGTGATCGCTGTCGGCGATAAAGCCAGGGCCGTTGAGTTCAGCAAGCGCGATGCATCGGTCAGCGATGCACGCCGGCGCCTGGACGCTCAGGCGTCGTCAGCCGGGAACGAGCCCGACTCGTCGTGGGTCTCGGCGCCGGCGAGGGCCGGGTTGAAGACGCACACCAGGCGCAGGTCGGAGCTCACCCGCATCACGTGGCGATCGTGCTTGTCCAACGCGTAGACGGTGCCGGGACGGATCGGGAAACGGTCGCCGGTGGCCAGGTCCTCGATCTCGCCCTCTCCCTCCAGGCAGTAGCACGCCTCGAGGTGGTTGCTGTACTCCATCTCTTTCTGCCAGCCGGCGTCGATCACGGTGTCGTGCAGGGAGAAGCCCAGCCCATCGTCCTTCAGCAGGAGGCGGCGGCTGCGCCAGCCATCCCCGACAACATCGCGATCGGTGTCCTCCACCTCATCAAGGGTGCGAATGATCATGCGGCACTCCATCGGTCCTTCGGGTAAGACCCCCAAGAGAGAGGGTAACCGGGCTGGCTGCGGCATAATCGCCCTTCGATGAGCGTCTACCTCGACCACGCGGCCACCACGCCCCTGCGTCCCGAGGTGCTCGACGCGATGCAGCCGTACCTGACCGAGCACTTCGGCAACCCGTCGAGCATCCATGGCGCGGGGCGTCGCGCGCGGCTGGGCCTCGATGAGGCGCGCGAGACGGTTGCGCGCGTACTGGGAGCCAAGCCGCGCGAGATCGTCTTCACCGGCAGCGGCACGGAGGCCGACAACCTGGCGATCAAGGGCGCCGCCTGGGCGGCAAGCGCGCGCGGTCGCGAGATCGTCACCACCGCCGTCGAGCACAAGGCCGTGCTGCACGCCTGTTCTGTCATGGAGCGGTTCGGATTCCGGGTGACCTACCTGCCGGTGGACCGATACGGCCGGGTGGACCCGGCCGACGTGGCATCGGCCATTCGCGAGCACACGACCGTGGTCAGCGTGATGTACGCCAACAATGAGGTGGGGACGGTGCAGCGCATCCGGGAGATCGGCGCGATCTGCCGCGAGCGTCGAGCCCTCTTCCACGTTGACGCGGTGCAGGCGGCGGCCCACCTGCCGCTGGAGGTCAATACGCTGCAGGCTGACCTGCTCAGCCTGTCCGCGCACAAGCTGAATGGCCCAAAGGGGGTGGGCGCACTGTTCGTGCGGCAGGGGACGGCCCTGCTCGCGCAGCTGTCGGGTGGCTCGCAGGAACGGCAGCGGCGGGCCGGGACCGAGAACGTGGCTGGTATCGTCGGCTTCGCTCGCGCGCTCGACCTGGCCCAGGATCCGAACGTTCGCGAGACGGAGAATGCTCGCCTGGCGGCGCTGCGCGACCAGCTGATCGGCGCCCTGACCGCGCTGCCGGGCGTCAGCGTGACCGGACACCCGACGGAGCGACTGCCGAACAGCGCCAGCTTCCTGGTCGAAGGGGTGGAAGGCGGTGACCTGGTCGCCGCGCTGGACCTGGAGGGCGTGGCTGCGTCGACCGGCAGCGCCTGCACGACCGGCTCCGCCGAGCCGAGCCACGTCCTGCTGGCGATGGGCATCGGACCGGAGCAGGCCCACGGCTCGCTGCGTCTGACCCTGGGCGCCGGCAACACGGAGGAGGACGTGACGGAGACCGTGGACGCGATGCAGCGCGTCCTGCCGCGGCTGCGGGCCGCGGTGGAGCCGCGCGTCGAGGTCGCATCGGCCTGATGGTCCGCACCGTGGCCGCCATGAGTGGCGGAGTCGATTCGAGCGTGGCTGCCGCCCTGCTGGCGCGGGAGACGGAGGAAACCGGCGACGAGGTCATTGGCGTCTGGATGCGCCTCCACCCGGACGGCGGCGAGGGATACGAGCAGTCTCGCAGCTGCTGCTCGCCGGACGCGGCGGACGATGCCCGGCGGGTGGCGCAGATCGCCGGCATCCCGTTCTTCGTCCTCAACCTGGAGCGTGAGTTCGGCGCGCGGGTGATCGATGCCTTCGCCGACGGGTACCTGGACGGCGCCACGCCCAACCCGTGCCAGGCCTGCAACCAGTACATCAAGTTCGACGAGCTGCTGCGGCGGGGCCTGGCCGCCTACGGCGCCGAGCAGGTCGCCACCGGTCACTACGCCAGGATCGAGCGGCGTGACGGGCAGCTTGCCCTGCTGCGCGCCGCGGACGCCGACAAGGATCAGACCTACTTCCTGTGGGTGCTGGATCAGCAGCAGCTCGCCAGCACCCGTTTCCCGCTGGGTGAGCTGACCAAGCCCGAGGTCCGCGCGATCGCAGCCGAGCTCAACCTGCCGACCGCACAGAAGCCGGAGAGCCAGGAGATCTGCTTCGTCCCGGCCGGGGACTATCGCACCCTGCTGGAGGAGCGGCGCGGCTACGCCGGCGAGCCAGGACCGATCATCGACGCCGATGGCACGCGGGTCGGCACCCATTCGGGCTACGCGCACTACACCGTCGGCCAGCGGCACGGACTGGGCGTGGCGCTGGGTGACGCCGTCTATGTTCGAGAGGTGCGCCCCGCAACGAACACGCTGGTGATCGGGCGGCGCGAGGAGGTGGCGGCCACCACCTTCACTGCCGATGGCCGGCGGTTCGTCGCCGGCGAGCCACCGTCCGAGCGCTTCAACGCATCGGTCCGTATCCGACATCGCGCGGCCGACGTGCCCGCCGAGGTCACGCTCATCGGCGAGGATCGGTTCGCGGTCGAGACGGCCGAGCCTGTTTGGGCACCGGCGCCGGGCCAGGCGGCGGTGCTGTACGACGGCGATGTCTGCCTGGGCGGCGGTCGCATCTCGCGTGCGCCATGAATCGCCATGACGCCGATCCAGTGACGGGGGTGGGATGACGCCGTGGCTGCTCATTACCGTCCTGCTGGCGACCATCAACCTGGCAGGGTTGCTGGTGCTGCGCGGCCGATGGGGCGGCGTGGTGCTGCCGCTGGCGCTCGCTTCCCTGCTCGGGACCGCCGCCGGCGACGCCGTGGGACGAGCGACGCGTTTGGAGGTCCTGCAGCTGGGCGACTACCACGTGGTGGCCGCCTCGGTCGGCGCGCAGGTCCTGATGCTCGTCACGCTGCTGGTGGCGGCGCTGCTGCCCGAGCCCGCCGATCGGGACCGATGATGGGCTGGGGAGGGCACTGATGGACGTCGCGATCACCATCTTCCGCATCGGCGTCGGCATCGGCGCCGTCCTGGTCGGGCTGGGGATCATCTTCATCGCCCTCTCGTTGCGACCGCTGGCACGCGATGCGCGAGCACTGGCCAACGATGCGCGACGCCTGGCCAATCTGGCGGAGACGGAGCTGGCCAACATCATGCGCGGCGCCCGGGAGCTGACGGCGGGTGCCGAGGAACAGGCCGAGGAGCTCGCGCGCCGGCTGGATCGGCTCAACCAGCAGGCCATGGAGCTGGAGGAGCGCGTCTCGGCAGAGCCGGCCGTGACCGTGGCCGCCTCGGTCGCGACGCCCGCGTCGCTGCCCCCGCTACAATCGCCGCACGCACGCGAGGACGAACGGATCGCATGAAGGATTCGGGGATCGGGAGCTTCCTGGCCGGCGTCGCCATCGGCGGGCTGATCGGCGCGGCCATTGGGCTGCTGCTGGCGCCGGCCAGCGGCGAGGCGATGCGCGAGCAGGTCAACGGGTTCGTCGACGGCCGCCGCGCCGCGTTCGACGAAGCCATCAATGAGGGGAAGGCGGCGGCCCAGAAGGCGCGCGCCGAGATGCTTGGCGCGTACGATGCCGAAGCTGCCAGCCCGGGCGGGGCTGCCCCGGAGGGCGCTGCCTGATCGCACCCGTAACCACCGCGACGCACGCATCCTCGAGAGCCGGTGGCAGCCGGCTCTCGTGCTGAAAGGAACCGATGCCTCCCAGGACGGCGGCCGACATCCGCGAGAGCTACCAACGCTTCTTCGAGGAGCGGGGGCATACGCGCGTGGCGCCCGCTCCGCTGCTGGCGCGCGACGATCCGACGCTGCTATTCGTCAACGCGGGGATGGTCCAGTTCAAGCGTGTGCTGACCGGTGAGGAGAAGCGCGACTACGTCCGTGCGGTCGACGCGCAGCCGTGCCTGCGCGTGGCGGGCAAGCACAACGACTTCGAGGAGGTCGGACGCACGCCGAGGCACCAGACCCTGTTCGAGATGCTCGGCAACTGGTCGTTCGGCGACTATTTCAAGCGCGACGCCATCCACTGGGCCTGGCAGTACCTGACCGATGAGCTGGGCATCCCCGCGGAGCGCATCGCCGCCACCGTCTACACCGATGACGATGAGGCTCACGCGATCTGGGCCGATGAGATCGGGCTGCCGGCCGATCGTCTCGTGCGCTGGGGGAACATCGCCGCCGGCGACGAGAAGAACTTCTGGCGGATGGGGGACACCGGCCCGTGCGGCCCGTGCAGCGAGCTGCACTTCGATCGCGGCGCCGAGCTCAGCGAGGGCGACTTCTGCATCCCGGACCACTCGGAGCACTGTCCACGCTGGCTGGAGGTCTGGAACCTCGTCTTCATGGAGTTCGACCGATCGGCAGACGGGGTGCTGACGCCACTGCCGTTCAAGTCGGTGGATACCGGGATGGGCCTGGAGCGCATCGCGCAGGCGGTGCAGGGCGTTGACTCGAACTACCGGACCGACCTCTTCGAGCCAATCATCGAGCGGCTGGCGACGTTCATCGGGCACGACCCGGAGACCGTGGAGAGCGAGCGCTTCAGCTACCAGGTGGTTGCCGATCACTCGCGGGCGATGACCTTTCTGATCGGCGACGGCGTGACGCCCTCGAACGAGGGAGCTGGCTACGTGCTGCGGCGGATCATGCGTCGCGCGGTGCGCCACGGGCGGTTGATGGGCATCACGCAGCCGTTCCTGCGCCAGACCTGCGAGGTGGTGATCGAGATCATGGGCGGGGCGTATCCACACCTGGCCGAGCAGCGCGACCGCATCCTGGCCGAGGTCGAGGCGGAGGAGACCAAGTTCGCGCGTACGCTGGAGGCGGGCACCGAGAAGCTGCTCGCCCTGATCGAGGCGGCCGGCGGCGATGGCTTCGTGCCCGGAGACGAGGCGTTCCGCCTGCATGACACCTTCGGCTTCCCGATCGACTTGACGGTCGAGATCGCCGGCGAGTCAGGCGTCACGGTGGATCGCGAGGGCTTCGAGCGAGCGATGGCCGAGCAGCGCGAGCGCTCGCGCGGTGGCAGGGCGGGGCGCTTCACCCCCGACCCCGCGCTCGCCGAGCTTGCCAGCGAGTTCATCGGTTACCCGAACGAGACGCGGGCCGACGGGCTCGCCCTGCTCGGCCTGGCCGGCGAGCCGGAGGCGACACAGGTCGTGCTCGACCGCACGCCGTTCTATGCCGAGGGCGGCGGGCAGATCGGCGATCGGGGGGAGGTGCTGGGACCGCGCGGCAAGCTGCTGGTCACCGATGTCCAGCGTGCCGGCGACGCGATCGTGCACCTCGGCCGGCTGGAGGGTGAGCTGGAGATCGGCGAGCCGGTCGAGGCGCGCGTCGACGAGGCACGGCGAGCAGGTGCGGCGCGCAACCATACGGGCACGCACCTGTTGCACCGCGCGCTGCGCGCGGTGCTTGGGGAGCAGGCCAAGCAGGCGGGCAGCTGGGTCGGACCCGAGGGATTGCGCTTCGACTTCCCGGCCACTGCGGCCACGCCGCGGCCGCAGCTGCGTGAGGTCGAGCGTCGCGTGAACGAGCAGATCCGGCGCAACGCATCGGTTCAGCCGCAGTGGATGAGCCTGGGCGAGGCGCAGGAGCTTGGCGCGGACATGTTCTTCGGCGAGAAGTACGTCCCGGAGAACGTGCGCGTGGTCCAGGTGGACGGCTACTCGCGCGAGCTGTGCGGTGGAACGCACGTGTCGGCCACCGGCGAGATCGGGTCCTTCCGCATCACCGGCGAGTCGAGCATCGGGGCCGGGCTGCGGCGGATCGAGGCGGTAACCGGCGAGGCGGCCGAGGAGCTGATCGAGCGCCGGCTGGAGGCGCTGCATGACGCCGCGGCGCTGTTGGGTGTCGGCGACGAGGAGGTGCCTGCCCGCGTCGATGCGCTGGCGAAGCGACTGCGTGACGCCGAGAAGGCAGGCCGGGAGCCGGCCGGCGCCCAATCCGCCCGGCTGGACGCGGCCGCCGCACTGGGAGAGGCCCAGCCGGCCGGGGAAACCAGGGTGATCGTCCAGCATTACCCACAGGCCGATGCCGGCGCGCTGCGCCAGTGGGCGGACGACCTGCGCGGCCTGACCGGCCGCTTCGTGGCGGTGGCGGCAGGCGAACGGGGTGGACCGTCGCTCATCGTCGCCGCAAGCCGCGACCTCGCCGGCGAGGGGTTCGATTCCGTCGCCGTCATCCGCCAGGTTGGACCCATCATCGGGGGCGGGGGTGGCGGCCGACCCGAGCTCGCGCAGGCCGGTGGTCGCGACTCGTCGCGACTGCGGGACGCACTCGCCGAGGCCACGCGGCTGGCGCTCGAGGCGTTGACGCCCATCGAGTCCGGCTGAGCGTGCGGGACGGGCGCGGCGTGCAGCAGCTCTTCGGCGGAGTGGTCGGTCGGCTGCGAGGTCGGTCGGCTGGCGAAGGACGTGGCGACGGAAAGGACGGGCCACAGGCGCTGACCGCCCTGGACGTGGGAACCGAGTTCGCCAAGGCGCTGGTCGTCGTGGTGGAGGAGGACGCCGGACTCGTGACGGGCGTGGTGGGCGGGACCGGCCGGCAGCGGCAGGGCCTGACCCACATGCAGTCGGGCACCGTCAGCGACATCGACGCGGTGGTCGTCAACTGCCGCAAGGCCCTCGACGAGGCGGAGCAGGTGGCCGGCATCCGGCCGGGATCGGCCGTCATCGGGATCGCAGGCGAGCTGGTCAAGGGCACCACCTCGGTCCGGACTGTCCGCCGCGAGCAGGCCCAGGCACCGATCAGCGACGCGGAGCTGGAGCGCATCGTCCAGCGCGTGCAGGGCGAGGCGCTCGACGAGGCAGAGAAGCGGATCGCGTGGGAGAGCGGCGTTGAGCGCATGGAGGTGCGGCTGGTCCACGCCGCGGTGGTCGAGATGAAGATCGACGGCTACCCGGTCAGCAACCCCATCGGCTTCACCGGCACGCAGGTGGAGCTGGCAGTCTTCAACGCGTTCGCGCCGATGGTCCACCTCGGCGCGCTTCAGTCGGTGTCGGAGCGATTGGGCCTGCAGCTGCTTGGCGTGATCGCCGAGCCGTACGCGGTGGCGACCTGCCTTGACCCTGGCGAGCTGGGTGACGCGGGCGCGGTGTTCGTGGACATAGGCGGCGGGACCACCGACGTCGCGCTGGTGCGCCGTGGGGGGATTGCCGGCACGAAGATGCTGGCGCTTGGCGGTCGGGCATTCACCAAGGGTCTGGCGGAACGGTTCGGCCTCTCGTTCACCCGCGCCGAGACACTCAAGCTGGCCGCGGCGGCCGACGAGCTGCCGGAATCGGTCCCTGCCGAGGACCTCCGGGCGGCGCTGGCCGATGATGCCGCGGTCTGGCGCCGTGGCGTGGAGCTGATGATCTCCGACCTGGCCGCCGGGGAGCTGCTGCCGGCTCGCATCTACCTGTGCGGCGGCGGCGCGGAGCTGCCGCAGATCGCCGAGGCGCTTGCCGACGACGCCTGGTGGCGCCGGCTGCCGTTCGCGCGCAAGCCACTGGTCGCCGCCCTGGATCCACGGGACGTGGTGGGCTTGCGGGACCGCAGCGGCCAGCTGGGCACCAGGCAGGATGTGACGCCGATGGCGCTGGCGCACCAGGCGCTGATCCTCGACTCGCAGGCGACCGCCACCGAGCGAGCGATGCGCCGCGCGGTGCGGGCGCTCCAGCTGTAGGCAGGCCATGCCCGACGAGACGCAGCTCATCTACCTGGAGCCGGACGACGAGATCACGACCGTGGTCCGCCGCCTGCGCGAGGCCGATGCGCCTCGCCTCGTCCTCGTCGCCTCCGGTCGGACCAAGGCCACCACCAGCGCGGTTGCGCTGCGCCTGCTGGCGCAGGTGGCGGCCGAGGAGGGGCGCGGGATCGTCCTCGTCGCCGATGCGGCGGCACGCGCGTTGGCCGCCGAGGCCGGTATCCCGGCCTTTGCCTCCGTGGCCGATGCCAATGCGGAGGGAGCTGTGCCCGCACCGGCCCAGCCGCCGGCCGCCGCCCCGATCCACGTCCTGCGCGGAGAGGAGGCACCGGCCATCGTCGACGAGCGGCCCACGTCCGTGCCCGCCAGGCCGGTTGCCGCGCGCGGCATGGAGGAGACGCAGGCGGTTCCACTGCCGCCGCCTCAGGTCGCTGCGCCGCGGCCTCATCCCAGGCGCCCGACCCCGGTGCGCGATCGCCGGCCGCGGGAGTCACGGCAGGGCATCCCGACCGTGGCGCTGGTCGTGTTGCTGGCCCTGCTCGCGGCCATGGGTGTGGCCATCGGCACCGTGTTGCCGGCGGCGAGCATCAACATTCAGCGCAGGCCCGTGGCGATTGGCCCGCTGGACTATCCAGTCACGCCCGACGTGCAGGCAGCCGACGGTCCGACGCTGGAGTCGACCCAGCAGGGTGAGGCCACCGGGCAGCGCATCCGGCTCACCGCGGCGACCGGGGCCGTGCTGCTCATCAACTATTCGGACGGTGATGTGCTGGTGCCGGCCGGCACCGTGGTATCGGCAAACAGTCAGATCCTGTTCCAGACGACGCAGGGCGTCACCGTGCCCGACGCCAACTTCTTCTTCCCCGGAACGGCGGAGACGAGCATCGAGGCCGTGGAGCCCGGCCTGTCCGGGAATGTCGATTCCCTTGCCATCGATCGGATCGAGGACAAGGAGGTCGACCGGGCGCTGCGCGGCCCCGGTCCTGACCAGCGTCGCATCCGCAACGATGATCCGACGGGCGGTGGCGACGACAAGGAGCTCCTCGTTGTGCGGCGCGCGGATGTGCTGCGCGTGAAGAACGCCATCCGGCGGGACCTGGAGGAGCAGCTCGCGGCGGCCAGGGAAGGCACCGCTGATCGCATCTACGCGTCCGGCGACGAGCCGGAGCCGGAGATCCCGGTTCCCAGCGACCTGGTGGGCCACGCCAGCGAGGGCCCGTTCACATTCGAGCTGACGGGGCGGCTGGCTGACGAGGGGCGGTACGTGCTGAGGCCCGATGCCGAGGCAGCCGCCCGCGCCCAGCTGCTGGCCGATCCCGAGGCCATTCCGGAGGGAGCGACCATCACCCCCGCCAGCATCGAGGTCGAGATCGGCGAGGCGACCCTCGACGGCGACACCATGACCGTGGCGACCGTGGTCAGGGCGGAAGCGACTCCCGACGTGAACGAAGAGGCGCTGCGCGCGACGGTTGCCGGCCTGACGGCGGATGAGGCGGAGGCGGCACTGGCCTCCATGGGCCAGTCACACGTCGAGCTCTGGCCATTCTGGGTGGACCGCGTGCCACAGCTCGGGTGGCGCATCAGCATCGACGTCCAGTCAGCGGACGCATCGAGCTGATGCGGTTGATCGGGCTGGACCATGGCAGCCGCAGGATCGGCATCGCGGTAGGGGATACGGACTCCGGGTTCGCGTTCGCGCTCCCGGCGCTGCAGCGAACGAACGCGCGGGCGGACGTGCTGGCCATAAGTCGGCTGGTGCAGGCCGAAGGAGCGGACGCAATCGTGCTGGGGCTGCCCCGCAACATGGACGGCTCCGAGGGATTGCAGGCCGCCGCGGCGCGGAGCTTCGGAAAGCAGCTGACCGCCATCGGCCTGAAGGTCAGCTACCAGGACGAACGCCTCAGCACCTGGCAGGCGCTCGAGCAGCTCGGTCCACGGCGCGGGCGCGATCGGCGCTCCGGTGCGCTGGACTCGGCGGCGGCCCGGGTGATCCTGCAAGAATATCTGGACGCCGGCGTTCGCCCGCGACCCCCGCAGGAGGCTGAATGACTCGACCCCCGGATCCCCGTAGGGATCTCGAGGAACGACGGAATGCGCGCATACGCGCCATCCAGGAGCGCTCGGTACCGTCAGGGGGACGGCGCAGGATGCAGCCGGTGGTGCTGCTCGGCTGGTTTGCCGGGGTCATCGCCCTGCTGGGGGTCCTCATCGTCATCGGGTTCGTGGCGTTTGCCCCGCGCCTCATGGCCTGGGTTGAGGAGCACCCCGGCTCGATTGAGAACGGCCTCGTGCGTGACTTCGTCGAGTGGTACCGCCCTGAGGCCTTGTCCGACGAGCCCGTCGGTGGCGAGGGCCAACGGGTCACGGTGGTGGTGCCCGATGGGGCCAGCGACACCGATATCGGGCTGCTGCTGTTCGACAGCGGCCTGATCAACAGCCGGCTCGCCTTCCAATACGCCGTGCTGCAGGCCGGTCGGGAGGGGACCCTGCAGGCCGGGACCTACGACCTGTCGCCGTCGCTGAAACCGTCGGAGATCGTCGCCGCCCTGCGCCAGGAGGCCGGGGAGGAGGTGCAGATCAGAATCCAGGAGGGCTGGCGACTGGAGGAGGTGGTTGGCTACCTGGGGACCACCAGGCTGACCATGAACCTCGACGAGTTCGCGGCGCTCGCCCAGGATCCACCGCCCGACCTGATCGCCGATTTCGACTTCCTGACCGATCTGCCGGCCGGCCGCACGCTGGAGGGCTACCTCTACCCCGATACCTATCGCCTGTTCGTGAATGCCTCGGCGCGGGAGGTGCTGGAACGCCTCCTCCGCGGGTTTGACGATCACTTCAGCGATCGGATCCGCAACGGCATTCGGCTGCAGGGCCTGACCATCGACGACGCGGTTGCGCTGGCCAGCATCGTCGAGCGCGAGGCGGTCCTGAACCGGGAGCGACCCCTCATCGCCGGCGTCTACCTGAACCGCATCAACAATCCCGATGCGGAGACGGTGGGCCTGCTCAACGCCGACCCGACCCTGCAGTACGCATTGGGGACGGCCAGGCACGGCGATGCGCCGGTCCGCGAGTGGGGGACGGTCGAGTGGTGGCGGCCGCTCGAGGTTGCGGCCAAGGACATCACCCTGCCGGATGCGCTCGCCGACTACCAGACCTACCTGCACATGGGCCTGCCTCCGACGCCGATCGCCTCACCGCGCGGAGCGTCGCTGGCGGCGGTCGCCCAGCCGGACACGGAGAGCGGCCTCTTCTACTTCGTGGCCGCTTGTCCGGATGGCGAGCGCGATGGATCGCATTACTTCGCGCACACGCTCGGCGAGCAGGAGGCGAACATCGACCGCGCCAACGCCGAGTGCGCGGGGGCGTGACCCGCGGCGGTCCTACCGGCGAGGGGCGGCTGGAGCGCGCGCGAGCCATCCTCGACGAGCTCCAGGCTGACGCGATCCTTGGCAGCCGGCCCGCACTGAGCCGATGGCTGGCGGGCTTCGTCCTGGAGCGCGGTGACGAGTCGACCTCCGGCTATTCCGGGACACTTCTCATCAGTCGTGACGCACAGGTTGTGATCGTGGACGCTCGCTACCTGGAGCAGGCGCAGACCGAGTGCCCCGGATGGGAGGTGCGGCTGACCACGGACCCGCTGGCCGCGGAGCTGCGGAAGCTGGCTTCCGAGCTGGGCGTGCACCGCATCGGCGCCGAGGGGCAGGTCCTGAGCCATGCGGACTGGGCCGCCACGGCCGAAGCGGGCCTGGAGCTGCTGGCTGCGGACGAGCCGTTGCGAGACCTGCGCCTGTGCAAGGACGACGACGAGGTCGAAGCCATCCAGCGCGCCTGCGCCCTGACCGATGCCTGCTTCGACCACCTCCTGACGTTCGTGAAGCCCGGCCTGAGCGAACGCGATATCGCCTGGGAGCTGGAGGGCTGGTTCCGGCAGCATGGGGCCGAGGATCTGGCGTTCGAGCCGCTCGTGCTGGTCGGCGCCCGCGCGGCCATGCCTCATGGTCGTCCGGGCGACACCGTTGTCGCCACGGATCGACCCCTGCTCATCGACTTCGGCTGCCAGGTCGACGGCTACCGCAGCGACATGACGCGCACGGTCTTCTTCGGCGAGCCCGATGCCGAGACGCGACGTCGTTACGAGGCGGTCCGTCAGGCTCAGCAGCTGGCCTTCGAGGCCGCCGCGCCCGGAGTCATCGGGCAGGAAGTGGACCGGGCAGCCCGCGACCACCTGGTGCAGGCCGGGCTCGGGGAGGCGTTCAGCCATGGCCTGGGCCACGGCATCGGCCTGGAGACCCACGAGGATCCGCTGCTGCTCGGCTGGTCGCGGCCGCTCGAGGTGGGCATGGTGTTCACATTGGAGCCTGGGGTGTACCTGCCCGGCCAGATCGGCATTCGGATTGAGGATGACGTCCAC
>CBFGSY010000050.1:0-14560 GCA_965651545.1 uncultured bacterium
TCGGTCGCCCAGCAGCTCGCGCAGGCGAGCGAGGTCCTGATCCAGCTGAGCGGTCCCGTTGCGGGCCCGCTCGAGCTGCTCCTCACGGACCTGCTTCGGGGCATTGGCGATGAACAGGTCCAGGACCAGCAGCAGGACCGTCAGGTCATCGGCCTGGCCGAGGATCGGGATCGCATCCGGGATCAGGTCGATGGGCACCACCACGTACGCCAGGCCGGCGCCGAGCAGCGCCTTGAGCGGCAACGGCGTGCGGGGGTCGCGCACCAGGCCCCACACGACCCTGGCGTAGGTCGGCAATTTCCAGATCAGACGAGCCAGGCGCAGGTAGCGCAGCCGGCCGGACAACGTCACGCAAAGCCCTCCGGGCTGAGATTCGGGTGAGGGGCGGATGATAGCAGGGCGGCACCGCCATCGGTTGACATTAGAACGCATGTTCGGCTAGCATCCGAGCCATGACGAGGCATGACGCCGAGCGCAAGCAGCGGATCCTGGATTGCATTGCCCGCACCGTCGGGGAGCGCGGCTACCCTCCGTCGGTCCGCGAGATTGCCGACGCGGTCGGCCTCGCCTCCACATCGGCGGTTCACCATCACCTGCTCGCGCTGGAGCGGGAGGGCATGCTGGAGCGCAGCTCACATTCGTCGCGTGCCCTGCGCCTGACGCGCAAGGGAGAGGCTGAGCTGGATCGCTCGCCGCGCCGCATCCCCGTCCGCATGAGCCGCGTCACCCCATTCCGCATGCCCGTCGAGCGCGACGTGCTCGCGCTGCCGGTGCTGGGCGAGATCGCCGCCGGCCAGCCGATTGAGGCTTACGAAGACGGGGCCGAGTCGCTGGACGTCCCGCGCTCGATGCAGGCCCGCGACGACTCGTACGTCCTGCGGGTCCGCGGCAAGAGCATGATCGACGCTCTGATCGACGACGGTGACTACGTCGTCGTCCAGCCGCAGGCGACCGCCCGCGACGGAGACATCGTGGTCGCCCTGCTGGAGGACAACGGCGTCACCCTGAAGCGCTTCTTCCGGGAGGAGAACCGCATCCGGCTCCAGCCCGCGAACGCCGAGATGGAGCCCATCTACGCCAGCGAGGTACAGATCCAGGGAAAGGTCGTCGGCGTCATTCGCAAGCTCGGATAACCCGACCTCCGGGCCGGGTCTAGCTAGGCTGATGGACCGATGCCTCCGCCGACACTGACCCTCCGCCAGCTGAACCGCGCGACGCTCGCCCGCCAGGGGCTGCTGCAGCCGCTCGGTCGTATGTCGGTCGCGCGGCAGGTCGAGCGCCTGGGCGCCCTCCAGGCGCAGCACCCCGATTGGCCGCCGCTCGCTCTCGCAACGCGCCTGGCCGATGGGGTTACGGCTGATCTGGATCGGGCACGTGCCCGCAAGTCGATCGTGCGGGCGACGTTGATGCGGCTGACGGTCCATGTCGTCGCTGCCGCCGACTTCTGGCCGCTGTCGACCCTGACGCTGCCATTCCGGGTCGACCAGTGGCGCATCATCTTCAAGCAGGATCCGGCGACATCGGCCCTCGGTCGCCGGATGACGGGCACCCATGCGAGCGTGCTGGCGGCGATGCGCGAGGGACCGCTCGCCATCCGCGAGATCGAGGCGATCATGGCCGCCGAGCTGAAGGGCGTGGAGATTCCGCCACACCGCTCGCTGTGGCGCCACATCAGCGGTGCGGTGCCGATGGTCCTCGTCCCGTATCCGAACGAGACGTACGGGCGGGCGCTCTACGTCGCCGCCAGCGAGTGGCTCGGCCCGCCATCCGACGCCGATCGGGATCCCCAGCGGGCCATGGCTCGCGTTGCCGAGCGCTACCTGGCGGCCTTCGGGCCAGCCAACGCCGACGATTTCGGCGCGTATCTGGGTCGAACCAAGGGCATGGCCCGCTACCGCGGCGCGATCGAGTCGCTGGGCGTCCGGCTGGTCAGCTTCCGCGACCCGGACGGCAGGGAGCTGGTGGACCTCGCTCGTGCGCCACGGCCCGACGAGCAGACGCCGGCCCCGCCGCGCCTGCTCGCGCGCTGGGACAGCCTGCTGCTGGCCTACGGGACCCGGGATCGGGCGCGCGTGCTCCCGCCGGATCATCAGGCGACGGTCATCACCCGCAACGCCGACGTCCTGCCCAGCTTCCTGGTCGATGGCTTCGTGGCCGGCACCTGGCTCCCACGGCGACGACGGGACGGGACGCCCGACATCGAGCTCCGCCCGTTCGGGCGACTTGCGTCCGCGGACCGCGCCGCGCTGGATGCGGAGGCGCATCGGCTGTTGCCGATCCTGCGCGGTGGAGCCTTCTCGCGATATCCCGGCACCGACTGAGGTGTCGGGCGCCATGCGCGCCATCCTCCACGCCGACCTCGACGCCTTCTACGCCAGCGTGGAGGTGCTCGACAACCCGAGCCTGCGCGGCAGGCCGGTGATCGTGGGCGGCGATCCGAACGCGCGTGGCGTGGTCAGCGCCGCGTCGTACGAGGCGCGCAAGTACGGGGTGCATTCGGCCATGCCGCTGCGCACCGCGGCGCGACTGTGTCCCGACGGCGTTTTTCTGCCGGGACGCTTCGATCGCTACCGCGAGCTGAGCCGCCAGGTGATGCGCATCTTCGCGTCCTACACGCCGCTGGTGGAGCCGATCAGCCTGGACGAGGCCTTCCTGGACGTGACCGCCAGCCGCGCCGCCTTCGGCGACGGCCCCACGATCGGGCGAGCGCTGAAACGCCGTGTCCTGGACGAGGCCGGGCTGGTGGTCAGCGTGGGAGTGGCCACCAACAAGCTGTGCGCCAAGGTCGCCTCCGACCTGCGCAAGCCGGATGCGCTGGTGGTGGTGCCCCCGGGTGAGGAAGCCGCCTTCCTGGCGCCGCTGCCGGTGAGCCGCCTCTGGGGTGTCGGGCCTCAATCCCGCCAGGCGCTGGCCGATTACGGGGTGACGACCATCGGCCAGCTGGCGGCCATGTCCGAGGGCATCCTGCGCCGCCGCTTTGGCATCCACGGCATCGAGCTGCGGCTGCGCGCCCAGGGGGTCGACCCGGCGCGCGTGGTGCAGGGCCAGGCGCCGAAATCGGTCGGCCATGAGCTGACCTTCGACCACGACGTCACCGATCCTGCCCGCCTGGAGGCGACGCTGCTCGACCTGGCCGAGTCGGTCGCGACGCGCCTCCGCAACCACCACCTGGCGGCCGGCGGCGTGCAGCTGAAGCTCCGCTACGAGGGCTTCGACACCATCACCCGCCAGGCACCGCTTGGACACCAGGCGCGTGACTCGGAGCCACTGTTCCAGATGGGCGTCAGCCTGCTGCGCAAGGCAATGACGTCCGATCGCGCGGTGCGTCTGATCGGCCTCACCGCCATCAATCTGGCCGATGCTCAACAGCTGACCCTGTTCGACGCGCCGGAGCGGACCGATCGGATCGCCCAGTCGATCGACGCGGTGCGAGAGAAGTTCGGCGAGAAGGCCATCACCCGCGCCCGCCTGATCGGCCACCGAGATCACCGACGACCGGACTTCGGCGAGCGGCCGGAAGCGCCAGCAGACGACCTCGACTAGCCCCTTGACAAGATAGAACGGGCGTTCGTATCATGCAGGTCCATTAGAACACTTGTTCTCCCAGGAGCGACTCCACCATGGCACTCACCAAGATCACGCCGGTTCCGGCGCGCGTCCGCTGGGACCGGCGCCACGCCAGGCCACTCTCCATCCAGATGGACGACCGCCAGCTGACGGTGCGCGGGCTTGAAGCGATCCGCGACGAGACAGCTGCCTACCCGGCGGAGCGAGGACCGCGGATCACGTTCCTGCTGGAGACGGATCGTGGCCAGGCCTCGCTCGTATTTGATGGACGCCAGCGGCGCTGGTACGTGGAGGCCCTGGACCAGGCCGCCTAGTCCTCCGCGATTGGCTCGCTGGCGACGATCCAGATCGGTCCATCGCCAGCCTCGACACGTCTGGCGTCGCCGCCCGGATCGACCAGGCTGGTACGCGTCAGGCGCATCCGCTTTCCCTCAACTTCTGCGATCGGCCCGATCACCGGGGACAGTCCGAAGGTGAAGGCCCAGGCCCGCACCTGGTCGTGGATGGCCCGTGCCGGCTGCGACCAGTCGACGGTCGCGTACTCCTCGCCGAAATGACCCGCCCAGCTGGCGCCGGCGGATGGCTGCGGGTCGCCGGGATCGCCGGCCGCCACGCGCTCCAGGACGCCTGGCAGCAGACCCAGGGCGATCGGCGCCATTCGCGGGCCGACGACCGTGATGTCGAAGTCGTCAGTCTCCATCGGCACGGCGGCCTGCGCGAGGATGGCTCCGGTGTCCAGCTCGCTGTCCATTCGGTGCCAGGTGACGCCGTACTGGCCGTCCCCCTCGCGGATCGCCCATGCCAGTGGGACCGGGCCGCGATGGCGGGGTAGGAGGGCGGGATGGCAGTTGATCGATCCCAGGCGGGGGACGTCCAGTGCGGCGAGCGGGATCTTCCACGGGAAGCCCCAGCACACGAGCAGGTCGGGATCGTAGGCACGCAGCAACGGCTCGATCGAGTGCTTGGTGGCGGGCAGCAGCACGTCCAGGCCCGGCGGCGCGTTCTCATCGGACATCGGTGGAGCCGCTGGCGACGGCCGGTTGCGGCGCGCGGTGATGACCGCCAGCGGGCGATGGCCGATCCCACGCAGCGTCTCGGCCAGCATCCCGGCGACGATCGGGATGGTCGATACCAGGACGATCCGCCAGCCGCCGTCAGCCATCGGCCGGCAGTCTAGCCCGTACAATCTGCGCGGCGAGCCGCCCGAGAGACTCGCCCAGGAGGACCCGACCAACCAATCTCACCGACCTCTCCGTAAGGGAGCTGACCGAGCACCTCGCCAGCCGTGAGCCCGTTCCCGGCGGCGGCTCCGCCGCCGCCCTGGCCGGCGCGATGGGCGCGGCGCTGGTCGCGATGGTGGCCGAGCTGACGATCCCGCGGGCGGACACCCCAGACCTCGAGGCTGAACTGCGCAAGACCCTGGATCAGGCCCTGGCGCGCCAGCGGGAGCTGCTCGACCTGGCCGAGGAGGACGCGCGGGCGTATGCCGCCGTGGTTGCGGCCCGCCGCCTGCCGAAGGACTCCGACGATGAGCGCCTGGCGCGGTCCGCGGAGATGCGCCGGTCCATGATCGCCGCCGCCGAGACGCCGCTGCGCACTGCCAGGTGCGCGGCGGAGGTCCTGTTGCTGGCCAAGGACATCGCTCCCATCGGCAACCCGAACGCCGTGAGTGACGCCGGCGTCGCCGCCGAGTTGGCCGCTGCCGCCGTCCGCAGCGCGCTGCTGAACGTGCGCATCAACCTCCCATACCTGCACGCAGACGAGCCGCTGCGCGGCGCCGCTCCCCCTGAGATCGAGCGGCTCGCGGCGCGTGCGGAGGTCCTGCAGGGAGAGACGGCCGAGACCGTGAGCCGGAGGATCGAGCCTTCGTGAGCGCGAAGCTGCTCGACGGCCGGGCGGTGGCCTCGCGCCTCTGGCGCGACCTGTCGCAGCGCGTGGCCGTCCTGGAGGCGTCCGGACAGCAGCCGCGCCTGGCCGTGGTGCGGTTCGACCAGCGCGGCCCGTCCGCGGTGTACGCGGCAAGCCTGGCCCGTGCGGCGCGCAGCGTCGGAATCGAGCCGATGGAGGTGGTGCCGCCAGAGGGCGTTCAGCTCTCGGACCTCACGGCACGCATCGGCGCTCTCAACCGGGACCCGAGCATCACGGGCATCGTCATTGCCCAGCCGATGCCCTCGCACCTCGATGCGCCGACAGTGCTGAGCCTGATCGACCCGGCAAAGGACGTCGACGGGGCCACCCCGCTGAGCGCCGGCCGGGTTGCCCGCGGGGACCCGGCCTTCGTGCCGGCCACCGCGCTGGCGGTGATGGCCATCCTCCGCACCTACGAGATCCCGATCGTCGGGCGCCGGGCGGTGGTCGTGGGTCGTTCTGCCGTCGTCGGCCGCCCCGTGGCGTCATTGCTGCTCGAGGCCGATGCCACCGTGGTCGTGACCCACCGTCGCACGCGCAACCTCGCTCGCGAGACCCGAAAGGCGGAGATCCTGGTCGTGGCCGCCGGTCAGCCGAACCTGATTCGATCCGAGATGGTCAACCGCTCGGCGGTGGTCATCGACTGCGGCATCAACACCACGCCGGATGGGATCGTCGGCGACGTCGACTTCGCCGCGGTCCGTCCGGTCGTCAGCGCCATCACCCCGGTGCCCGGCGGCGTCGGCCCGGTCACCACCATGATGCTGCTCGAGCAGACGACGCAGGCCGCGGAGCTGCGCCGCGGCGTCGTGGAGCCGGTGCTCGACATGTTCCGGGTCGAGGCGTCGGACCCCAACCAGGGACGCTAGCCCGGCGCGTACATCTCCTCGACCGGCACCGAGCCGTCGATGAAGCCAAGCCGCTGCATCGTCTGATAGCCACTCTCCCAGACGTCGGTGTCGATCGCGCCGCTGACCGGCGTGCCCCACACCTCGACGGTGGCCTCCAGCACCGCCCGCGCGGTCTCCTCGTCCTCCCCGATGGTCGGGACCTCGGCGATCGCCGCGTCCAACCCGACCTGCGGATCAGCGGCAATGGCCTCAATCGCCCGGACCACCGCGCCGGCGAATCCGCGGACCATCTTCTCGTCCGCCGTCAGCAGCTCGTCGCCCACGACGATGCCCGGCCCGGGCAGCGGCGCGAAGTCATCGACTGTCATCAGCGCGACCTCGAACCCCTGCGCCTCGAGCCGGAGCGGCTCATTGGTGCGGAAGCCGGTGATCAGGTCGACGTCGCCGTTGAGCAGCCCCTCGACCTGGTTGAACTGCGGATACTCGCGGATGGTCACGTCATCGGGCGACAGGCCTCCTGCGTCCAGCAGCGCCAGCAGCGCATGCCACGACGAGCCGAAGCGTCCGGGCGTGCCGATCCGCAGGCCGGCCAGGCCGGCCGGGTCAGCCGGCATCGTCTCCGGCGCTCCGATCAGCGCGACCGGGAAATGCCCGTACAGGGTGCTGACGTACTTGACCGGGATGCCGGAGGTTCGGGCGATCATGACGTCCGTGGCATCGGCCACCCCGAACTCGGACTGCCCATCGGCCACCAACCGAATCACGTCGTCCGAGTGCTCGATCTTCACCTCCAGGCCCGCCTCGCGGAAATAGCCGGCCTGCTGGGCCAGGTAGAACGGCGCGAACTGCACGTCCGGCTGGAAGCCGAGCAGCAACCTCACCCGTTGCAGCCCGGCGTCCGACGGTCGCGAGGTGCCGGAGGCGCTTGAGCTGGCTGTCGGTGACGGAGAACCGTCGCCCGGACCACCCGCCAGGGAAGGCAGGAGCAGGATCGCCGCGACCACGATGGCGATTGCGGCGAGGACCGGGATCAGATAGCGGCGCGATGACATCGGTCTACCTCACGTGAAATGGACGAGCCGCCGCTCGACCAGGACCACCAGGCTGTAGAACGACAGGCCGATGATCCCTAGCGCGGCGAGGGCAACGAACATGAGCGGGGTGTCGAAGAGGCCCTGGTCAGCGATGTTGATGAGCACGCCCAGGCCGACGCTGGCGCTCACCCACTCGGCGACCACGGCCCCGATAACCGACAGCGTCACGCCAACCCGCAGCCCGCCGAAGATCACCGGCAGGGCGGACGGGATCTCCAGGCGCGCGGTGATCTGCGCCGGGGCAGCCCCGAGCGAGCGCAGCATCTCGCGCAGCAGCGGGTCGGTCGACCGGATGCCGACCATGGTGGCGATGGCGATCGGGAAAAAGACGATCAACGCGCAGACCAGCACCCGGGCCAGCAGTCCGCCGCCGAACCAGAGGTCGAGCAGCGGCGCCAGTGCGAGCACCGGGACCGCCTGGGCGGCCACGATGTAGGGCGACAGGACGCGCTCGATCAGCACGCTCTTGCCGAGCGCGACGCCGACGGCGACCGCAGCAGTAGCACCCAGCGCGAACCCCCAGATGATCTCGGAGAGCGTCGCCCACGCGTGCTCCCACAGCACCCCGGACCCGATTGCCCGCAGCGCGCGATCCCCCACCACCTCTGGCGCCGGCAGGATGTAAGCGGGGGTCCCGGTGACCAGGGTGAGCAGCTTCCAGGCCGCCAGGAAGGCGGCCAGGGAGACGAGCGATGCGGCAAGGCGCCTCATGCGGGCACCCATGGCGCGAGCTCCGGCGGATGGACGGATGCCAGGACCTTCCGGATTGCGGCCTCGGCCTGCATCGCCCGCTCGTCGGTCGCCAACGACACGCGGCGCGGGCGCGGCAGGTCAACTTCGACGGCCTGCGCAACCGAGCCAGGGCGGGCGGTCATGACGGCCACCCGGTCGGCCAGGCGGACCGCTTCGCCAACCGAGTGCGTCACCAGAATGAGCGTCCGGCGGCGCTGGAGCCACAGCTCCTGGAGCTCGGTGTCGAAGGCCTCGCGGGTCAGCAGGTCGAGGGCCGAGAAGGGCTCGTCCAGCAGCAGCACGGGTGGATCATTGATGAGCGCGCGCGCCAGGCCGATGCGCTGCGCCATACCGCCGGACAGCTCAGCGGGCCGCAGCTCAGCCGCGTCCGCCAGGCCCACGCGGGCCAGGGCCTCCGCGGCCCGGGCCGTCCGCTCCACAGGAGGAATGCCGTCCAGCGCCAGCGGCAGGGCAACATTCTCCGTGGCCGTGAGCCAGGGCAGGAGTCGCGGCTGCTGGAAGCAGATCCCGATGCGTGGGTCGCCGGGGCGAGGCGGCGATGCATCCCTGCCCTCCCCCAACATCACTTGGCCGGCATCCGGCTGCAGCAGCCCGGCGATCAGCCGCAAGAGGGTTGACTTGCCACATCCGTTCGGCCCGATGACCACCGTGAAGCTGCCCGCCGGCACGTCGAGCGAAAGCGTGTCGAGCGCGGGCAGCCGGCCGTCCGCGACGCGGAACGCGAACGAGACAGCATCGATTCGCACGCGCAGGCCCGCCGCCGATGGTGCCGGCGTCGTGGTCGCAGTCTCAAGGGGCGTTGCGGTCATGCTGCTCCGCTGCTCGTGGGTCATACCCACCGTCGTCGGGGCATGCCGCGCGGATGTCGCTCGAGCGCATCGGTCCATCCGGATGTCAGCTGCGCGGGCGCAGGCAGAGGCCGTTGTCGATGCGTCGGAGGAACGCCTCGCGGTCGCCTTCTCCCTTCCGGACTGTGACCGTCGGCCCTGGTTGCTGACGAGCTTCGCGCTCGCTCAGGACAGGTCGGCCCCGTCAGCTGCGTCCCGGTCGTCGATCTCCGTGGCGCCGGGGCTGTCGGGGTTCGCGGGCTGGCTCCCTTTGATGAGAGCCGACCGCCGGTGGGGACTTTCACCCCGCCCCGAAGGCGATGGATTTGTTCAGTTCCTCGCTAGCCTGCCACCGCTCGGAATTGCGGTCAACCGAATGCCTCGTCGTTTATTACATGGCTGATAGCTAACGAACAGGGTCGGCTCGCTGCGGTCGGATATTTGCCGGTGGCGTAGGTTGCGCACGCTCAGGCCGAGCCAGATATACCGTGCCTGCATGGAATTTTGCCGCCTGCGAAAGATCCAGGGGGCGGCGAAGCCCCAGGCGCGTCCGTTAGCTATCCGGTGTGCAAGCTCGCGACCGGACAGCCGGGAGCTGCAGCTCAGGACTTAGCTGGGCTGGCCGGCCGGGCCGCGGCCACGGACCCAGCGGTAGATCACGTAGGCGCCGCCCACGAGGACGACCGCGTAGATCACGTACTCGAACGGGCGAATGGCCCGGTAGAGGTCTTCGTAGTTGGCGCCGAGCAGGTAGCCGGCCAGCAGCAGCGCGCCGTTCCACGGCAGCGAGCCCAGGGTGCTGAACAGTAGGAAGCGTCCGACGGGCATGCGCGCCACGCCGGCCGGGTAATTGATGAGGGCGCGCAGCAGCGGCACCAGGCGGGCCAGGAAGACTGCCCAATCGCCGTAGCGGGCGAACCAGGCATCGGCACGATCCAGGTCGTCGGGTTGGATGTGGACGTAGCGGCCCCAGCGGTCGAGCAGCGGGCGTCCGCCCCAGGCACCGATCAGGTAGCCGGCCAGCGAGCCCGCCACCGCCCCAATGGTGGCGACGATCAGGACGGCGACCCAGCTCCACGGGGCGCCGGTGAGCGGCTCGACCACCGATGGATCCGCCGCCGACTCGCTGACTTTCCAGCCGGCCATCGGGACGATGATCTCGGACGGGATGATGGGGATGAAGGTCTCGAGGCCGATGGCGATGGCCACGCCCACGTAGCCGATCGCGTCGTAGAGGTCCAGGAAGAACGGGATGATGACGGTGTCGATGAACTCCAGCATCGGCTAGCGTTCGGGGTCGGGATCGGCGTGGTGGTGGCTCAGCGGCACGGCCACCCGGTGCTGCTGCAGCTGCCCGGGCGGCGCAGTCACGTGTCCGGACGCGCGCAGCCGCTCGTCGACACCAAGCACGTGCACCGACACGATCACGGAGAGCAGCGCCGCTCCTGCGATCCAGCCACCCAGCACGTCAATCGGGAAGTGGGCGCCCAGGTAGATCCGCGTGACGCTGATTGCTCCGATCAGCATGAGCGCCACGAGGTAGGCGATGAACCCCTGCCGACGATTGCTCGAGAGGCGCGCCACGCAGAACGCGGCCAGGCCGTAGAAGACGGTAGCCCGCAGGGCGTGGCCGGCCGGGAAGTCGGCCAGGTCGTCCAGCCCGGTCTCGTTCAGGTTGAAGAGCGCGGCGCCAAACTGCGCCAGGGAGATCTCCTGTGTCGACGTGAAGTACTTGAGCGCCCACTCCATCGGGAAGGCGAGCGTGCCGGCGGCAAGCACGAGCGCCAGGTCTCGCCGACCCTTGAAGAGCGCCAGCAGGCCCAGCACCGCAAAGCCGCCGGCGACGAACCACCCTGAGCCGAGCCCGCTGATGCCGAGCAGCAGCCAGTGGAGCGGCGGCAGCATGCTCTCGACCCACTCGCGGACGCGCGGCACGAAGATGTCCATCAGCCATTGCTCCGGCAGCGTGGAAAGCGTCGTCCGCTTCAGCGTGACCAGCCAGAACAGGGTCGGCAGGCTGATGAGGGTCAGCAGGAACGCCGCCGCCGGGCTCGGGACGGCTCCGCCCAACCGATCCTTGCCGTCCGCGTCCACGAGCAGGCGGCTCGTGGGGTCCGGCAGGCGTCGCACGTTCGTAGTATAGGTTCGCGCCCAGGCCGAATCGGCCCCGGCGCCTCTGCCATCCGGACCTCGAGAGGAGGCCGTCACGCAGGCATCCGAGCGCCAACCACTGACGATCACCGGCCGGGATCTGGCCGTCGCTGACGTGGTCGAGGTGGCCCGGGCAGAGCGCCGAGTCGCGATCAGCGAAGACTCCATCGACCGCATGCGCGCCTCCCGCGCGGTTGTCGAACGGATCGTGACCGAGGGCCAGACGGCATACGGCGTGACCACCGGATTCGGCGACCTGGCGGACGTGCGCATCGGTCCCGAGCAGACGTCGGAGCTGCAACGGAATCTCGTCCGTTCGCACGCTGCCGGCGTCGGCGAAATGCTGCCCGCCGAGGTGGTGCGGGCGATGCTCCTGCTGCGCGCCAACGCACTGGCCATCGGCCTATCGGGTGTCCGCCCGGCAGTCGTCGAGCTACTGGTTGGCATGCTGAACGCCACCGTCCATCCGGCCGTCCCGTCGCGCGGCAGCGTGGGAGCCTCCGGCGACCTGGCGCCGCTGGCTCACCTGGCGCTGGTGCTCATCGGCGAGGGGGAGGCCTGGGTCGACGATGCCGGTCCGGGACCTGGTGCCGAGGCACTCGAGCGTGCCGGCCTCCAGCCGCTGACCCTTGAGGCCAAGGAGGGACTGGCCCTCCTCAACGGGACCCAGCTGATGGCCGCTCTTGCCGCGCTGGCCCTGGACGACGCCCGGCGGCTGGCGACATCGGCAGACGTCATCGGCGCGATGAGCCTTGAGGCCATGCTGGGCACCGCCGCCGCCTTCGACGAGGCCCTGATCGGCGCCCGTCCGCACCCCGGCCAGGTGCAGGTTGCCGCCCACCTCCGCGCCCTGCTGGCCGATTCGGAGATCGCCGCCTCGCACGCCGGCAGTTCGCACAAGGTCCACGGCGCAGTCCGCGACGCACTCGACCAGCTGGAGCGGGTCCTGGCGGTTGAGATGAACGCTGCCACCGACAACCCCCTCGTCTTCCCGACCGGCGAGGTGATCTCCGGCGGCAACTTCCACGGCGAGCCGCTGGCCCTGGCCATCGACTACGCCAAGGCCGCGCTCACCGAGCTGGCTTCCATCTCCGAACGACGGTCGGCGCGGCTGGTGGACGCCCATCTATCCGGCCTTCCCCCATTCCTGACCGATGAGCCCGGGCTTCGCTCCGGGCTGATGATCACCCAGTACACCGCTGCGGCGCTGGTCAACGAGCTGCAGACGCTCGCCCATCCGTCCAGCGTCGACACCATCCCGACCAGCGCTAACCAGGAGGACCACGTTTCGATGGGCGCCACCGGAGCGCTCCACCTGCGTGAGGTCGTGGACCGAGCGGAGACGGTGCTGGCCATCGAGGCGCTGTGCGCGGCCCAGGGCCTTGACTTCCGCGCACCGCTGCGTCCGGGGGCCGGCGCCCAGCGCGCCCACGCGCGCCTGCGATCGCTGGTCCCTCACCTGGCGGAGGATCGCCCGCCGGCCGACGACATCGCCGAGGTGCGGGAGCTCCTTCGCGCCGGGGAGCTGGAGATCACATGAGCGAGCTCCTCTTCTCGCTGGTGGATGCCGATTCGTTCGGCGACATTCCGGCGCCCGCACAGCATGGCGCGCGCTGCCAGACCTGCGACTACTGGGAGCGGCTGGACGGCCATCGGGCGGCGGAGGGCTCGGAAGCCGCCCGCGCGCTGAAACTCTCGCGCGTGATGTCCGGCGAGCGGCTGGCCGGCGCCTACGGGATGCTGGCCTGGCAGAGCGGCGAGGATGGCGACCGGCTGGCGGTGGGCTGGTGCCAGTTCGGCCCGATCTCCGCCTATCCGCGCGCCCAGGTCATCCGCGACCGCTACCCGGAGCTGCCGGAGTCGCCACCGCCTTGGGTCGTCACCTGCCTGCAGGTCGTGGAGTCGCAACCATCTCGCCGAGCGACGGCCGCGGCGCTGCTGGCGGCGGTGTGCGCCGATCTCGACCGGCGCGGCATCACGGCGGTCGAGGCCTATCCGGAGGGCGTCGCCGATCCCTGGGATCCCTCGCCGGGACCGGCCACCGTCTACGAGGAGGGCGGCTTCAGCCGGGTCGCCGGCGACGACCGCTTCCCCGTCTATCGGCGGGAGCTGGGCAGCGCGGATTCGGAGGTCGGATGGGGCGACCTCCTGTCACGCGCCAAGCCCGCCGACGAGGGCGATGAGTGGCCGCTCCCGCTGCCCACTGGGCCCAGCGAGGAGGACGTCTTCCGCCTGCCGGAGAAGCCGAAGCGACCCAACCCGTTCGGCGACGACGAGTAGCCCGATGCTCGAGGCCGGGCTCTGGGGACTGGCCGCTGCCTCGACCCTGATCATCGGCGCCGGGATCGGGCTGCTGGCGCAGGTGCCGCGCAGGATCGTCGGCCTGGTCATGGCCTTCGGTGTCGGCGCACTGACCAGCGCGCTGGCGTTCGACCTGACTGACGAGGCGTTCAGGGTCGGTGGCACGCTCCCCGTCGCGGCCGGCCTGGGCGCCGGCGCCCTCGCCTTCTACGCCGGCAACCGGCTGCTGAGCCAGAGCCGCCGCGGACGGACGGTCGCGCAGCCGGACGGGAGCGGGCCGGCCATCGTGCTCGGCGCACTGCTTGATGGCATCCCGGAGTCCGTGGTCCTCGGCTCGACCCTATTGGCCGGAGCGGGCGTATCCGTTCCCTTCCTGGCGGCTGTCGCCATCTCGAACGTGCCGGAAGCCTTGACTGCGGCGGTCGACCTGCGTCGCGAAGGGCATCGGCCAGGCTGGATCCTGTGGCTGTGGCTCGCTGTGGCGCTCGTCTCCGGCGTGGCCGCGGCGGTTGGCTACTTCGCGCTTGGGGAGATGGGCGGCTCAGAGTGGGTGCCCCTGATCCAAGCCTTCGCCGCCGGTGCGATCCTGACCATGCTGGTCGACACCATGATCCCGGAGGCCTTCGCCGATGGCGGCGACCTGGTCGGTCTGGCCACCGTGCTCGGCTTCGCGGCCGCCTACTTCCTGACCAAGGTGAGCTGATGCGGCCGCTGTGGACCTGCCCGCGCCGCGGCAAGTCCTGCGTCACCCGCAACATGTGGCATTCGTGCGTGGTAGTCCCGCTCGAGTCGCATTTTCGTCGGCAGTGCACGAGCCCGCGAGCTGTACCACGCCATCCTCGCGCTCTGTCAACACCACGTGTGCCGGTCACAACGGCACTGTGGCGACTGTGCGCCCTTCATTTCGGGCGTCCAGGAGATCTGGACCGGCCCCACCGCCGCGGCGCCGATCACACCAGCACCACGCCCGAGCTAGGAGCGAAAACGGCATAGCGCGGACGGCTCCGTGGCCGTAGTGCCGGTGTCATCGGCACCATCTCAAGTCGGCACTATCTCAAGCGAGTGCGGGGTGCAAGAATCCGGGCCGCCTACGCGAGAATGCGTGGGA
>CBFGSY010000051.1:0-14362 GCA_965651545.1 uncultured bacterium
GAGGGCAAGCCGGGTGCCTATGGCCGCAACCTCGTCTCGAGCGGGCCGTACATGATCGACACAGTCGACGCGAATGGCGCCGTCCTGGTCCGCAACCCTTCCTGGTCGCCGTCAGTTGACCCTCTGCGGCCGGCCCACGTCAGCCTGATCGAAATCGTTCCCGTCGCCGACGAGGCTGAAGGGCTTCGGATGGTGGAAGCCGGGACCCTCGACCTCATCACGGCTTTTCTGGCTCCCGACGATTACCGCCGGGCACTGCGCGATGGCGAGGGGAATCGCATCGTCAGCACGCAGGCCAACGCCAGCTTTACCGTTCCCATGAACGTCGCCAACCCGCCGCTGGACGACGTGCACGTGCGCCGGGCCGTCGCTCTGCTGATCGACCGGGCCGCCATCGCGGAGGGGCTGGAAGCGTTCCGCGGCAGCCTCTTCGAGGCGACCGACCACGTCATACCGGACATCGCGCTCAACGGCCTGCTCTCCGACTACGACCCCCTCGCCGCGGCTGGACCGTCGGGCAGTATCGCCGCTGCCCAGGCAGAGATGCGGCTGTCGAGGTACGACACCGATCAGGATGGCCGGTGCGATCACCCGGCATGCGCACGGATCGTGATCGTGCCCTACTTCGATACCGGCGCTGCTGCGCAGCGGATCGCCGATCAGCTTCCAGGGCTAGGGATGGCCCCCGACATCCAACGCCTCGAGGGCGATACCCAACTGAAGCCTGGCCCCTACCACATGGTGGCGGTTCTGGGCTGGGTCGCGATCGGACCCACGCCAGCTGAGCACGGCTTGCTCCTGTCGTCCGATGGCATCCCGTTCGCCAATCTGACGCTCCTCGGCGCGTCAGGCGGCGAGCTTCGACAATGGGGACTTGACGGTTCCGTGACATCGCTCGACGAAGAGATCCAGTTCTGCCTCGAGCACCGGGGCAGCTCGGCCTTGCGGTGTTGGGCCGAGCTGGACCAGCTGGTGATGGAGCGGCTAGTGCCGACGATTCCGATTGCGACCGGCTTTGTCGCATTCCGGATTTCGGATCGGGTCGCCGGCGTGGAGATGAGTCCAACCGATATCAGCCCGGCACTTGATACGCTCCGGCTCGTGGACGATGCTGCGCCGCCCAGCTAATCGCCGCTCGCTCATGACGGTGCTCTTCACGGACATCGTCACCTCGACTGAGACCGCCGCCAAACTCGGCGACCGGCGGTGGCGCGAACTGCTGGGCAGCCATCATGCCGCGGTCCGGCGGGCGCTCCGTGCGCACGGTGGACATGAGATGGACACCGCCGGCGACGGCTTCTTCGCGGTTTTCCAGCATCCCGGTGAGGCGATCCACTGTGCGGTTGCGGCCAGGGAAGCTGTCGCCGCGCTCGGCCTTCGAATCCGGGCGGGCATCCACACCGGTGAGGTCGAGGCGACGGGGGAGAAGGTCAGCGGATTGGCTGTCGTCATCGCGGCTCGAGTGCTGGCCAGCTGCGAACCGGGACAGATCCGCGTGACATCCACCGTGCGCGACCTCGTGACCGGGTCGGGCCACGAATTCACCGACGTGGGCGACCACCAGCTCAAGGGAGTGCCGGGCCAGTGGCATCTCTACGGGTTCGCGCTGGAAGGGCCGGTGCCCGGCGAGATAACGGTTGCACCGCCCCGAACTGCCTCGGCTCGCCACTCAATCCCAAGGGCGTTGGTCATCCTGGGTGGAGCTGGCGTCATCGCTGCCGCCGCCGTCGCAGCGGCGCTGCTCCTCAGGCAGACACCCGGGACCACGGTTGCCGCGGCGGCCGACACCGTCGGTCGCGTGGATCCTCAGCAGTCGGACCTCGTGGACGTCGTGAAGGTTGCCTCGGGGCCATCGCTCCTCGCCACCGACGGCTCCGATCTGTGGATCGTCAGCGAGACGGCATTGACGCTGACGCACCTTGACATCGCCAGCGGTGAGTCGACCACCCGGGGACTCGACGGCGTCCCGACGGCACTCGCAGTTTCCGATGGCATCGTGTACGTGGCTCAGGCCTTCGAGCACTCGATCCAGCGATTTGCCGCAGACACCGATTCAGCGGAGGCTCCGATCGAAGGGATGGCAGTGGGACGTCTCATCTACGATGGCGATCAGGGGTGGGGCATCGATCCGGTCGCTGGCGGGGCGGTCCGGCTAGCGCCGGGGCAGGCGCCTACGCGGAGCCCGCTCACTGAGGGGAGCCGGCCGACGGACGTCAGCATCGGCTTTGGGTCCGTCTGGAGCGCGAATGCGATCGGCCCCAGCCTCACACGGATAGAACCCTCGACCGGAGTGATAGAGCCGATTAGCCTGGCCGATCCACCGACCTCCATCGCCTCCCCAACCGGGGACGGAGGCGTGATGTGGGTCCTCAGCGAGACCCGCGACTCGCTGACGCGCATCAATCCGGAGACCAACCGAGTGATAGCTACCGTCGACGTCTGCGACGCGCCGGTCGACGTTGCCATTGCGGGAACAGAGGAGGCCTGGGTCGCCTGTGCCGGTTCGCGCGAGCTGGTGCGGGTGAGCGCCGATGGCAACGTGTCGGACAAACGCCAGCTCCCGGCTACGCCGAGCTCTGTGGTGGTAGTAGGCGACTCGGTTTGGGTCGCGCTTCGGTCCGATTGATCGCCTGGCTGTGGAGCGCGCGGACATCGTTCCACGCTGAATCTCGAGGGTGTGGATAAGTTCGCAGCAGACTGTGGACAAAATCGGCCACGGCGCTCGGCCACCATCGCTAGAATCTGTCAAACCCGCGGCGAGACGGGTTTTGCCAAGCCAAACACCTTGCCCGCAGGGAGACCCTCTGATGCCGCTCCGGTCCGACGCAGAGCACTTCGCACTCATCAAGGTCATTGGCGTCGGAGGTGGGGGCAGCAACGCCGTCAACCGGATGATCCGCGCCGAGATGATGGGCGTCGAGTTCATCGCGGTGAACACGGACGCCCAGGCGCTCCTCCAGAGTGATGCGCCGCACAAGATCCGCATCGGCGACAAGCTGACCCGCGGGCTGGGCGCAGGTGCAGATCCGCAGGTGGGCCAGCGCGCCGCCGAGGAGGACTCGGAGAAGATCTACGAGGCGCTCAAGGACGCCGACATGATCTTCATCACCGCCGGCATGGGCGGTGGGACCGGCTCCGGGGCGGCGCCGGTGATCGCGGAGATCGCGAAGGATCTCGGCAGCCTGACCGTCGCGGTGGTGACGAAGCCGTTCAGCTTCGAGGGCATGCGCCGCAAGCTCGTGGCCGAGCAGTACACCGAGCTCCTCAAGGAGAAGGTCGACACGCTCATCACGATCCCGAACGACCGCCTGCGCGAGGTCGTCGACAAGAAGACCTCGATCGTGGACGCGTTCCGGGTCGTCGACGACGTGCTGCGCCAGGGCGTGCAGGGCATCAGCGACCTGATCACCGTGCCGGGCCTCATCAACCTGGACTTCGCCGACGTCAAGACGATCATGCGCGACGCCGGCTCCTCGATGATGGGCATCGGGATCGGCACCGGTGAGAACCGCGCGGTCGAGGCGGCCCGCGCCGCGGTCATGAGCCCGTTGCTCGAGGTGAACATCACCGGCGCCCGCGGCATCCTCTTTAACGTGACCGGCGGCAGCGACCTCGGTTTGTTCGAGGTCAACGAGGCGGCCGAGGTCATCAAGGAGGCCGCTGATCCGGAGGCGAACATCATCTTCGGCACCGTCATCGACGACCGGATGCGCGACGAGGTGAAGGTCACCGTCATCGCCACCGGCTTCGATCCGGCCAAGAAGCCGTCACGGGCCGCGGGCCGCGGCGCCGCGACGGCGGAGGTCGCGACCGGCATCGAATCGAGCCTGGACGAGCGCAGCCGCGAGATCCTGGCCGAGATCGAGCGCGACCGCCAGCAGCGTCAGACGCTGGACGAGCAGATCCCCCAGCCGTCGCCGTTCGCCGCCGAGGCGGAGCGCGAGGAGCCTCGGGTCGAGCGACAGCCGGTTCCCATCAGCGCTGACCGACCCTCGTACGGCGAGACCGACCTGGACATCCCGTCCTTCCTGCGTCGCAAGAACGACTGACCTTCCTCAAGACCGATGCGCCCCGGCCCGCCGGCCGGGGCGTTCTCATGTTCTGGGCCCCGGAATTCCGTACGCGATAGCTAACGGCCGGCCACGCCACGCCAAGGGCCTCGCGATGGGCTGCGATGAGCGTCCTGGCAGCGGATAGGGGGCATGGATGAGCTCCCGGGAATGTGCCGCCAAGCCGATTGCAGGGATGGCCGCCCCTCGCCAGGCCGAAAGTCGTCCGTTAGCTATCGCACGGGAAATCGCGGACGATGTCTGCAGGGCGACCGCGTAGCATGCGTGGATGCTGCCGGTCGACCAGCCTGAGCTGACCCCGGAGCTGATCCGGGCCCGGTACGACCGTCTGCTGGAGCGCCTGCGCGCCGCGGCCGCCGAGGCGGGTCGCGATCCTGGCGTCCTCCGCGTGGTGGCGGTCACCAAGGGATTCGGGATCGCGGTGGTGCGCGCCGCGCTCGAGGCGGGCCTGACGACGCTCGGCGAGAATCGCGTCCAGGAGGCGGCCGACAAGGTGGCGGCCGCGCCGGACGCCGACTGGCACATGGTCGGCCACCTGCAGGGGAACAAGGTCCGGGCGGCGCTTCGCCTCTTCGGCACCATCCACTCGGTCGGCTCGCTCGAGCTGATGGCGCGCATCGAGCGGATCTCGCACGACGACGGCCACGCACCGCGGCTCCTGCTGCAGGTGGACCTGAGCGGCGCCGAGGGGCGATCGGGCTTCGAGATGGACTGGTTCGCGGACCAGGTGGCGCGAGGGGACGGGCCGCTGGTGGCCGCCATCGGCGACCTGCGCCATGCCCAGGTCATCGGGCTGATGGCGATGGCCCCGCTGGAGGGTGGTCGGGCGGAGAATCCCTTCGCGACCCTGCGCGAGCTGCGCGATCGGCTCCGCCTGAGCAGCGGGCAGCCGTTGCCGGAGCTGTCGATGGGCATGACCGCCGACGCGGAGGATGCCGTGCGCGAAGGCGCAACGCTGGTCCGGGTCGGGACGGCCATCTTCGGCCCGCGGCCCGAGCATCGCTAACTTGCTATCCTCGGGCGCGAGATGGCGCTGATCACCACCTTCGTCGGCTTGCTGGCGACGGTCCTCACCATCCTCATCCTGGGTCGGGTGGTCGTCAGCTGGACGAATCCGACCGGTGGCGGTGGGCTGACGGCCTTCCTCTACCAGGCAACCGAGCCGATCCTGGCGCCGATCCGGCGGGTCATCCCGCCGACCGCCGGCATCGACTGGGCGCCGATGATCGCCATCCTGCTGCTCGGTGTCGTGACCCGCGTCCTCCTCCGCTGACGGCTATACTGCCCATCCCCGCGTGGGCGATTAGCTCAGCTGGTCAGAGTGCACGGTTCACATCCGTGAGGTCACTGGTTCGAGTCCAGTATCGCCCACCATTTCCAGCGCCCGATCGGCGGACGAGCTCTCGTGAGCCGGCTTGACCCTGGACGTCCGCTGCGCGTCGCGATCTTCGCCGAGTCGTACCTGCCCTACCTGTCCGGCGTGACCGTCTCCACCGAGACCCTGGCCCGTGGCCTGCGCGGTGCCGGCCACCAGGTCCTGCTGCTTGCCCCGCGCCCAGCGGATGGTGCGCCGGGTACCGCCGGCGCAGTGGGGCCCGAGCCGAGCTACGCCTGGCTGCCCGCCTACCAGGCACCGCCTCCGGCTCCCCCCGGATACCGCATGCCGTGGCCGCTGCCGAGCGCCGCCCTCCGCCAGGCGAGCACCTTCGCACCGGACATCGTCCATGCCCAATCGCCGTTCGTCGGCGGCCTGATGGCCCGACGCACCGCCCGACGCACCGGCGCACCGCTTGTCTTCACCCACCACACCAGGTTCGGCGACTACCGCCATTACCTCGGCCCGCTGGCGGCTGCCGGCGCCGGCGTGCTGGACGCGTACCTGCGCGAGTTCTGGGCCGGCTGCGCAGCCGTGATCGCGCCCGGCGCGGAGCTGGCCGCCGAGATCCAGGAACGGATCGGTCATCGCAGGCGCCCGGTCGTGCGCAAGATCCCGACCGGTGGGGACGTGGCAGCCATCCAGGCATTGCCACGGCGGGACATTCGGGCCGAACTCGGATGGCCATCCGAAGCGGTGGTGGTGGTCAGCCTCGGCCGGCTGGCGGTGGAGAAGGATGTAGGTCTGCTCGTCGAGGCGTTCGCTCACGCGGCGGCCGCGGACGAGCGTCTGCGGCTGCTCCTCGTTGGCGATGGCCCTTCGCGGGAGCCCGTTACTGCGCGCGCCGCCCGTCCGGATCTCGCCGGGCGGGTCGCGCTCAGCGGCCGGCTGCCTCGCTCTGAGGCGCTGGCAGTGGCGCGCGGCGCCGACCTGTTCGCCTTTGCCTCGCAGACCGAAACGCAGGGCCTGGTGCTGGCCGAGGCACTGGCCTGCGGCCTGCCGGTGGTGGCGTTGGCCGGACCCGGGGTTGCCGACTCCGTACGGCCCGATGTGGACGGAATGATCGTGCCCCGTTCCGGTGATCCGGATGCGCAGTCGGCCGCCCTGGGCGCCGCGATCGCCGGTCTGGCAGGGGATGCCCAGCGACTCGCCGCCATGGCCGCTGCGGCCGCCGAGGGAGCCGGCCGCTTCGATGTCAGCCGTCGCGTGGCAGAGGTGGTTGCGCTGTATCACGAGGTCCTGCAGGCGGTCCGCTGAGCCGCGCATCGCGACCGCGCGGACCCGTTGACCGGCAGCGCCGGCACCCTTGCGCCGGACCGGACGCGGCGTACAATGCCGGCCATGCGAGTGAGTCTGACGGCCCGCTACGTCTCCCATCCCACCATCCATTTCGCGGCCGATCGGGCTCGTTCGCGCCGCCAGCGGCTGGGGCTCACCGCGTCCGCCACCGTCTTCCACCGGCCGCGCGCCGCCCGACTGGCAGTGCCGTCGATGGCCTCGCTGCGCCCTTCGACCAGCCGCTTCAGCTTCCCGACGGTCGGTAGGGCTGGCCGGCTTCGGGATCGTCGCACCGCCCTGCCGCTCGGCCTGCAGCGCGCTCGCCGCGCGTAGCAGGGCGTGGCCGCCCTGCGCAACGCCCGAGCCACTTCGGCCGGGGGCGTCGTCCATCGAACCGTGGACGGGCACATCGAGATCGCGCTGGCGCATCGTCGCCATCCACGGCTGTGGGCCCTGCCCAAGGGGACGCCTGACGCCGGCGAAACGCTGGAGGAGACGGCCTTGCGCGAGGTGCGCGAGGAAACCGGGCTGGAGGTTGCGTTGGAGGCGTCGATTCGCGCCATCGGCTACGTCTTCGTCCACGGCCGGACCCGCTACCACAAGACGGTGCACTTCTTCCGCATGCGGGCCATCGGCGGATCGGTCGACGACCACGACCACGAGTTCGACGAGGTTGCCTGGGTGCCGGCCGACGAGGCATTGGAGCTGATGACCTACGACACCGACCGCGCGGTGGCGGAGGAGGCGCTCCGCCAGCTGGCAGATGAAGCAGCCAGGGGTGAGCGGGCGGAAAGCGTCCCGCGGGCCGTCCACCCGTGACCGAGGTGGCGAGCACCCTGCTGCGGACGCCCTTGCACGCGCGACACGTCGAGCTGGGAGCCCGGATGGTGCCGTTCGCCGGCTGGGAGATGCCGATCCAGTACGCGTCGATCCTCGAAGAGCATCGAACCGTGCGCGGCGCGGTCGGCCTCTTCGACCTGTCGCACATGGGGGAGGTGCAGGTCACCGGCCCGGAGGCGCTGGCCTTCGCTCGCTACGCGGTGGTCAGCGATCCGGGCGCCCTGGAACCAGGTCAGGCGCAGTACTCGATGCTGTGCGACGAAGAGGGCGGGATCATCGACGACCTGATCATGTACCGCTCGGACGACGGGTACCTCATCGTCTGCAACGCGGCGAATCGCGACGCGGTGGTGGCCCACCTGGAGGCGCTCCGCGCTCACGGCGACTTCGACGCCACCATCGAGGACCGATCGGAGCGCACCGCGCTGATCGCGCCGCAGGGCCCACACGCGGCGCAGCTGCTGGGCGGCCTGACGGATCTCGACCTTGACACCCTGGGCTACTACCGCTCGCTGCGCGGCAAGGTGGCCGGCATCGACTGCCTGGTGGCGCGGACCGGCTACACCGGCGAGGACGGCTTCGAGCTGTTCTGCGACGCCCGCCGCGCGCCCCAGCTGTGGGACGCGCTGATGGAGGCGGGGGCGTCGCTTGGCCTGAAGCCGTGCGGCCTCGGCAGCCGTGACACGCTGCGCCTTGAGGCCGGCATGCCGCTGTACGGCAACGAGCTGGGGCGTGACGTCAACCCGTACGAGGCGAACCTGGGCCGCGTCGTCAAGCTGGACAAGGGCGAGTTCGTCGGGCGCGCGGCGCTGGCATCGGTCCAGCAGTCCGGTCCGCGCCGCAAGCTGGTCGGCCTGGTCATGCGCGACAACGCCATCGCCCGCCACGGGTACCCGGTGCGTGTCGAGGGGGCCGATGCGGGCGCGGTCACCAGCGGCACCGCCTCGCCGACCCTGGGCGAGCCGATCGCCATGGCCTTCCTGCCGGCCGACGCCGCTGCCGTCGGACGCGAGGTGGAGGTCGTGGTGCGCGAGCGCCCACATCGGGCCGAGCAGGTAAAGTTGCCCTTCTACAGGCGGCCGAAGCCGGACGGCGGCTGACGGCCGTCGGACAGCCGTCAACCCCTCCCAAGGAGCCGATGCCGCCCATGTTTCCTGACGATCTCCGCTACTCCCGCGAGCACGAATGGGTGCGGGTCGACGGATCGGATGCGACGATCGGCATCACCAGCTTCGCCGCCGATGAGCTGGGAGACATCGTCTACCTCGAGTCACCCGAGACCGGCGCCACGCTGAAGCAGTTCGCCTCGTTCGGCGTGGTCGAGAGCGTCAAGGCCGTGAGCGACCTGTATGCGCCGGTATCCGGCGAGGTGACCGAGGTCAACGAGGCGCTGCGCGATCACCCGGAGCTCCTCAACTCGGCGCCCTATTCCGATGGCTGGATCGCTCGCGTCAAGCTGGCCGATCCTTCCGAGCTGGATTCGCTGCTGGACGCCGCCGCCTACGCGGAGCTGACCAGCGGCTGATGGCCTACTCGCCGCACACGGAGGACGATCACCAGCGGATGCTGGCGGCGGTGGGCGTGGCCTCCATCGAGGACCTGTTCGCCGACATTCCGGAAGCGGTGCGCGCAAGCCGCTTCGAGCTGCCGCCGCCCCTCACCGAACAGGAGGTGCGCGCCGAGCTGTCGCGGCTGGCAGGGCGCAATCGGATTGCGCACGTCAGCTTCCTCGGCGCCGGCGCCTACCGGCACCTGGTGCCGTCCGTGGTGATGGAGGTCATCGGTCGGAGCGAGTTCGCGACCTCGTACACGCCGTACCAGCCGGAGGTGAGCCAGGGCACGCTGCAGAGCATCTACGAATTTCAGTCCCTGGTCTGCGAGCTCACCGGCATGGAAGTCGCCAGCGCGAGCCACTATGACGGCGCCACCGCCACCGCCGAGGCGGCGCTGATGGCCTGCCGCCTGACCAGGCGTCATCGGGTGGCGGTCTCCACCGCCGTCGCCCCACAGGTGCGCCAGGTGCTGGCCACCTACTGCTCCGGACCGGGGGTCGAGATCGTCGAGGTGCCGGCGGATCTGGCCGAGGGAGGGAGCGGGCTCACGCCGCTGGCCGCGACTGAAGCGCAGATCGACGAGGAGATTGCCTGCCTGGTCGTCCAGCAGCCGAACTTCTTCGGTGGGCTGGAGCCGATGCACGAGCTGGCCGATGCGGCGCATGCCGCCGGCGCGCACCTGGTGGCGGTGGTCGAGCCGACCTCGCTGGCGGTGCTGGAGCCGCCGGGCGCCTACGGGGCGGACATCGTGGCGGCGGAGGGGCAGCCGCTCGGCATTCCGCTCTCGTACGGTGGTCCGTACGTCGGCCTGATGGCGGCGAACATGGCCTCGGTGCGGCAGATGCCCGGCCGCCTTGTCGGCGCCACCCGCGATGCGCAGGGCCGCAAGGGTTACGTCCTCACCCTGCAGGCGCGCGAGCAGCACATCCGGCGCGAGAAGGCAGCCAGCAACATCTGCACCAACCAGGCCCTGTGCGCGCTGGCCGCCACTGCCTACTTGACCGCTGTCGGGCCCGCCGGCCTGCGCGAGGTGGCCGAGCTGTCCGCCACCCAGGCGCGCCACGTCGCGGAGCGAATCGAGCGCGCCGAGCTTGGGAAGAGGCGCTTCAGCGCGCCCTACTTCGCGGAAGTCGCCGTCCAGGTGCCCAACGCCGCCCGCCGGCACGCGGCGCTGGCGGAGCGTGGGATCGTGGCCGGCTATCCGCTGTGGAGCGACTATCCGCAGCTGGCGGACACGCTGCTGCTGGCCGCCACCGAGCTGACGACCGACGATGACGTGGACTCGCTGGTCACGGCGCTGGAGGAGATTCGATGAGCGTCGCCGAGAGCCCGCCGGACGCGTCGGGGCGCGGTGCCGCCTTCAGCTCGCCGGAGGCGGGGGAGGAGCTCACCGTCGTCCAGCCGCTCATCTTCGAGTCGTCGGCGCCGGGTCGTCGCGCCGTGCGCTTCCCGAAGCCATCCGACGGCGCACGACAGGCCGCCAATCAACAGCCGGCGATTCCGGACGCGGCCCTGCGGCACGATGCGCCGCGACTGCCGGAGGTCAGCGAGCTGGACCTGCTGCGCCACTTCAACCGGCTGTCACACCTGAACCACGCCATCGATCTTGGCTTCTACCCGCTCGGATCGTGCACGATGAAGTACAACCCGAAGGTCAATGAGTGGGCCGCCCGGCTGCCGGGCCTGGCTGAGTCGCATCCCCTCGACCCCGACGCGTTGGCGCAGGGCAGCCTGGAGCTGGAGTGGCTGCTGGCCGAGCTGCTGAAGGAGATCTCCGGCTTCGCCGCCGTCAGCCTGCAGCCGGCTGCCGGGGCGCAGGGTGAGCTGACGGGGATGCTGATGGCCCGCGCCTACCATCGGTCCAGGGGGGAGGGCGAGCAGCGCACGAAGGTGCTGGTGCCCGACAGTGCGCACGGCACGAACCCGGCGACCGCCAGCATGGTTGGCTACCAGACGGTCAGCATCCGCTCCAACGATCACGGCGGCATCGACCTGGAGGCGCTGCGCGCCGAGCTGGGCCCGGACACGGCAGCGCTGATGATCACCAATCCGTCCACGCTCGGCATCTTCGAGGACCAGATCGAGCAGGTGCTTGCGTCCGTGCGCGAGGCGGGTGCCATCGCCTACATGGATGGTGCCAACCTGAACGCCATCCTCGGCCGCTTCCGCCCGGGCGAGGCAGGCTTCGACGTCATGCACTTCAACCTGCACAAGACGTTCTCCACGCCGCACGGCGGTGGAGGGCCGGGGGCGGGGCCGGTGGGTGTCAGCCCCCGGATGGCTCCCTTCCTGCCCGGGCCGCTGCCGGTCCTGGCGGAGGGCGATGCCGGCGGGGTGCTGGCCAATGCGCGGGCCGGTCGTTCGACGCCCAAGGCCCGTTTCGCGCTGGAGCACGCGGGTGCACGGCCGGACAGCATCGGGCGGGTGCGGGCCTTCACCGGCAACTTCGGCATGTTCGTGCGCGCCTATACCTATATAAGAAGCAACGGGGATGCTGGCCTGCGGGCGGTCAGCAACGACGCGGTGCTGGCAGCCAACTACCTGCGGGTCCGACTGGCCGATGCCTACGAGCTGCCGTTCGACCGCATCTGCAAGCATGAAGTGGTGTTCAGCGGTCGGCGTCAGAAGCGCGAGCACGGGGTGACCACCCTGGACATCGCCAAGGCGATCCTGGACCACGGCATCCATCCGCCGACCATCTACTTCCCGCTCATCGTCGAGGAGGCGCTCATGATCGAGCCGACCGAGACCGAGTCGATTGAAACCCTCGACGTATTCGTAGACGTGATGCACGAAATCGCGCGGCGCGCTGAGTCTGAGCCCGATGCCCTGAAGCGAGCGCCAGAGACGACGCCGGTCGGCCGCCTGGACGAGGCGTCAGCAGCACGGCGCCCAGACCTCCGCTGGAAGTCCAGCGCGGGGCTTGACATCCGTTAGTACGGGGATAACCTCTCGCCATGGTCGCTGCACAGGACGTCGCCGGCTTCGAACAGCCGGGCGCCCTCACCGCCGGCCGAAGCCTCCGCCAGATCATCTGGTCGCGCCTCCGCCGCGACCGCATCGCCATGATCTGCCTGATCGTCCTGGTCGTGTACTTCCTGATCGCCATCTTCGGTCCGTTCGTGGCCGGTGCGTTGGGTTTCAATCCGTACGACCTCGACCGGTCCGCCATCAGTGAGCTCGGCGGCCGCCCCGCGCTGCCGTGGGGCGGGATCAGTGCCGAGCACCCTCTGGGCGTTGAATGGGGGACAGGCCGCGATCTCATGGCGCAGCTGATCTACGGCCTGCGGATCTCGCTGGTCGTGGCCACCAGCGCCACCGCGATCACCGTCTTCATCGGCACCGTGGTCGGCATCATCGCCGGCTACACGGGCGGGTGGACGGATACCCTGATCGGTCGCTTCATGGACCTCGTGCTTTGCTTCCCGTTCCTGCTCATCATCCTGTCGCTGTCGGGAGCCGTCACCCAGCGGCTGACGGCGCTGGGGATCCCGGAGGGCAACCCGTCGCGCATCACCTACCTCATCCTGGTGATGAGCGTCTTCGGCTGGCCGTACCTCGCGCGCATCGTGCGCGGCCAGGTGATCAGCCTCCGAGAACGCGAGTTCGTGGAGGCGGCGGTCGCGATGGGGTCCAGCAAGCCGCGGATCCTGTTCACGGAGATCCTGCCGAACCTCTGGGCGCCGATCCTGGTCTACGCGACGCTCACGCTACCGGCATACATCGGCTTCGAGGCCGCGCTCTCGTTCCTGGGCGTCGGCGTGATCCCGCCCGAGACCACGTTCGGGGCCATGCTCGCGCGCGCGGTGTCCTACTTCAGCGTCGTGCCGACCTACCTCTTCATCCCGGGCATCGCGCTCGTCATCCTCGTAGTCACGTTCAACATCTTCGGCGACTCCCTGCGTGACGCCCTGGACCCGAAGTCCATTCACTGAGCGCGTCCTGCCGGCGTAACCGCCGGCGTAGATGTATTGATGACTTGTCGGCTGGGAGGAGCCGACTGCGAATTGCACACTCGCAGTCCGCGTGTATGATCGGTCATCACTTTTTGCCGGGTCCCTCCCGGCCCAACTCGCTGGAGGATGGAATATGGTGAGATCAGACGGCCGGTTACTCCGGGGCTTGGCCCTTGGTGCTGCAGCCGCCCTGCTTTTGGCGGCGTGTGGCCCACCCGGAACCGCTAGCCAACCGGCGTCCAGCGCGGGTGCCTCAGCGCAGGCGGGAGCACCCGGCGGCACGATCTACATTCTTACCCAATCTACGCAGTGGAACCGCATCGATCCACAGCGTGCCTATACCGGCGAGGACCTCGCCTTCTTTGGCGCGACGATCATGCGATCGCTCGTCTCGTATGTGTACGCCCCGGATGCGGAGACCGCGAACCAGCTGCAGCCCGACCTGGCAACTGACACCGGCACGCCCAACGAGGACGCGTCGGAATGGCAGTTCACCCTGCGCGACGGAATCACCTGGCAGGATGGCTCGCCGGTCACCTGCGAGGATGTTGCGTACGGGGTCTCGCGGACCTTCGCCAACACGGTGATCACCGAGGGTCCCACCTACCAGATCGCGTACCTCGACATCCCGAAGGACGACGAGGGCGCCTCGATGTACAAGGGTCCGTACGATGGCGAGGGCCAGGACCTGTACGACAAGGCCGTGAGCTGCGACGGGAACACGATCACCTTCAAGCTGGCGCAGCCGACGCCGGACTTCAACTTCACCACCACGCTTGGCTTCTCCCCGGTCCCGAAGGATGCGGACACCGGCGAGGGCTACGACTCCGCTGACGTGGTCTCCAACGGCCCGTACCAGATCGACAGCTACACCACCGGCAACGGCGGCAAGTTCGTCCTGGTGCGCAACCCGAATTGGGACCCGGCCAGCGACCCGATCCGCAAGGCATATCCGGACCGCTGGGAGGTCCAGTTCGGGGTCGACCCGAAGATCATGGACCAACGCCTCATCCGGAGCACCGGCAATGACGCATTCGCCGTTCAGTACGGGAATGTCCAGCCTGAAAACCTGGAACTGATCTTTGCCGACCCGCAGACCGTCAATCCGGAGTTCGAGGGTCGCGCATCGAGCGACTACGACCCGTACAGCCTCTACTACTTCATCAACGTCAAGAAGGTCACCAACGAGCTGCACCGCCAGGCGATGAACGTCGCCCTGGACCGCGAAGCACTGCGAATCAACGCCGGTGGCGTCTTCGCCGGTGAGCTCGCCGATGGTGTGATCAAGCC
>CBFGSY010000052.1:0-14176 GCA_965651545.1 uncultured bacterium
GACCCCGTCCGGGATCGAGTGGTTGACCCGGAACGGCGTGATCCGGAAGCCGCCGACCGCGAACTCGCGGCCCGGCTCGACGACGTGGAGTGGCGTCGACTCCAGGAGCTTGTGCTCGCGCAGCTTGCCCTGGACGAGTCCCTCGGTCAGCCGCGTCGCCCAGATGGGGGTCCCCGGGATCCGCGGCAGCACGTCCGGGAGGCCGCCGGTGTGGTCCTCGTGGCCGTGGGTCAGGATGATCCCGCGCACCCGGTCGCGGTGCTCCTCGAGGTACGTCACGTCGGGGATGACGAGGTCGATCCCGAGCATCTCCGGGTCGGGGAACGCGAGCCCGCAGTCGACCACCAGGATCTCCCCGGCAGCCTCGATCGCGGTGATGTTCTTGCCGACCTCGCCCACCCCGCCGAGCGGGATGATGCGCAGCACGTCGGGCATCTCAGCCTTCCTCGAAGAGGGTCATCTGTTCGGAGGGATCGGATGACGCGCCGATGGCGATCGCCGCCACCGTCACCTCCTCCGCCTCGACCGTCGCCGCACGCTCGGCAGCGATGGCCTCGCGCGCCGCGAGCAGCGCGCCCGGCAGCGCGCGCATGTCCCGAAACAGGGTGTCGCGCAGCGAGGCCTGGTGCAGCGCCGCAGCCGGATGGTACATCGGGAAGACGTGCTGACCGCTGAAGGAGCGACGCAGCCGCCCGTGCGCCTCACCGATGCGGGCGCCCGGCAGGTAGCGACGGAGCGAGTGCCGCCCGAGCGTGACGATCACCGCCGGGTCGAGCGCCCGCTCCTGGCGCTCGAGGTATTCCGCGCAGGCGGCCGCCTCGTCCGGCTCGGGGTCGCGATTGCCCGGCGGCCGGCACTTCACGACGTTCGTGATGAACACGTCGGCGCGCTCCCAGCCGATGGAGCGCAGGAGCTCGTCGAGCAGCTGGCCGGCCGGCCCGACGAACGGGCGCCCGGTGGCGTCCTCGCGGGCACCCGGGCCCTCCCCGACGAGCAGGACGTCACTCCGGACGTTCCCCTCCCCCGGCACGGCGTGCGTCCGCCGTTCGGCGAGGCGGCATCGCGTGCAGACGCGAACCTCATCGCCGATGCCGGCCAGGACACCCTCCGAACCCATCGGGGTCGAGGGTAGCGCGCCGCCGCGTCCGCGCGGCGGCGCCATCGGCCTAGGAGCGGTCGTTGCTCCCGCTGGCGGTGCCGGCCTTGGCCATGTGCCGCTCCATCGCCGCTCGGCGGCTCAGGTTGACGCGGCCCATCCGGTCGATCTCGGTCACGACCACCATCAGCTCGTCGCCGATGCTGACCACGTCCTCGACGCGCGGCACCCGGTAGTCGGCGAGCTGGCTGATGTGGACCAGCCCCTCCTTGCCGGGCAGGATCTCGACGAAGGCCCCGAAGTTCATGATCCGGGTGACCTTGCCCAGGTACTCCTTGCCGACCTCGACATCCTTGGTCAGCCCCTCGATCCAGCGGATCGCCCTCTGGGCGGCCTCGCCGTCGGTGGCGGCGATCTGGATCGTCCCGTCGTCCTCCACGTTGATCTGGGTGCCGGTCTCGGCCGTGATCTGGCGGATCACCTTGCCGCCGGCGCCGATGACGTCGCGGATCTTGTCGACCGGGATCTTGATGGTCGTGATCCGTGGCGCGTACGGAGAGAGCTCGCTGCGGCTGGCGCTGATGACCTCGGTCATCTTGCCCAGGATGTGCAGCCGCGCCTGGCGCGCCTGCTCCAGTGCGTCGCGCAGGATCTCATTGGTGATGCCGGGCACCTTGATGTCCATCTGCAGCGCGGTCACGCCGTCGGCGGTGCCCGTCACCTTGAAGTCCATGTCGCCGTAGGCGTCTTCCTTGCCGGTGATGTCGGTGAGAACGGCGTAGCGCCCGCTGGCGGCGTCAGTGATCAGGCCCATCGCAGCGCCGGCCACTGGCGCCTTGATCGGGACGCCGGCATCCATCAGCGACAGCGTGCTGCCGCAGGTGCTGGCCATGCTGGTCGATCCGTTGCTGCTCACCACCTCGGAGACGACCCTGATCGTGTACGGGAACTCCTCGATCGTCGGCAGCACCGGCAGCAGTGCGCGCTCGGCGAGCGCTCCGTGGCCGATCTCGCGACGGCCGGGACCGCGCATCGGGCGGGCCTCGCCGACCGAGTAGGGCGGCATGTTGTAGTGATGCAGGTAGCGCTTCTCCGTCTCCGGGGAGATGGTGTCCAGTCGCTGCACGTCACTGCCGGGACCCAGGGTGGCGATGCTCAGCGCCTGCGTCTGGCCGCGGGTGAAGATGCCCGAGCCGTGGGTGCGCGGCAGCACGCCGACCTCGACGCTGATCGGCCGGATGGTGGTCGTGTCGCGACCGTCGATCCGCACGCCTTCGGTCAGCACCAGCTCCCGGACGGTGGCCTTGGTCAGCACGTCCATCAGGGCTGTGCCGATGCCGTGGCGGCGTCGGATGTCCTCCAGCCGATCGCCCTGCTCGGCGCGGTTGTAGTTGTCTCTTGCGCGCCGCACCTCGTCGGCGATGTCGCCGCGGATGGCATCCAGCCGTCCGGCGAGGCCATCGCTCAGGTCGATGAACAAGTCGGCGGTGGCCTGGGCGTCCGGCATGGCCCGATGAGCGGTCACGTGATCACGCCCGAAGACGAAGCGCACCAGGTCGCTCAGCTTGTAGGCGCCCGCATCGGGATACAGCTGGTAGGCGAGCTCCAAGGTGTCGTACACCGCGCTCGGCTGCCAGCCGGTGTCGTTCGGCAGGTGGCGCAGTATGAACGGCAGGTCGAAGCCCACGTTGTGGGCGACCACCGGCAGCGCCCCCGTCCATTCCGCGAAACGGGTCAGCGCTTCGGCCGCCGTCGGCGCGCCGGCGACGTCGGAGTCGCTGATGCCGTGGATCTGGTGCCCAACGATCGAGCGCCCGGGGTTGACGAGCGACTCGAAGCGGTCGACCACCTCGCCGTTCCGCAGCTTGAGCGCCGCGATGTCGACGATGTAGCCATGCTCCGGCTTCATGGACGTGGTCTCGAGGTCGAGGACCACGAACTCCGTGTCGCCGGCGGCCAGTGCCTTGCCCAGCTTGACGATCGAGTCCGCCTTGGGGCCGAGGAACGGCAGCTTCTTCGGCTTGCCGGCGGTGGCGACCAGCTTCTCCTGCAGGTCGATGCTCTTCTGCAGCTCCGCCTGGCCGTAGGCGATGGCATCGGCCATGACCGTCTCGGGCAGGATCCTGGCGCCCGCCTCGACCATCATGATCGCGTCGCGGGTGCCGGCCACCACCAGGTCCAGCTCGCTCTCGTCCAGCTGGCTGATGGTCGGGTTGGTGACGAACTGGCCGTCAATGCGCCCCACGCGCACCGCGCCGACCGGTCCCAGGAACGGAATGCTGCTGACCGCCAGCGCCGCCGAGGCGCCGTTGACGGCCAGGATGTCCGGGTCGTTCTCCTGGTCGGCGCTGAGCACCGTCAGGACGATCTGGACCTCCTGCTTGTAGCCCTTCGGGAAGAGCGGCCGAATCGGCCGATCGGTGAGGCGCATGGCCAAGATGGCCGCCTCCGACGGGCGCGACTCGCGCTTGATGAAGCCGCCCGGGATCTTGCCCGCGGCGTACATGCGCTCCTCGTAGTCGATGGTCATCGGGAAGAAGTCGATCCCCTCGCGCGGCTCCGCCGATACGGCGGTCGCCAGGAGCACGGTGTCGCCGTACCTGACGAGCACGGCTCCATCGGCCTGTTCGGCGAGCTTGCCAGCCTCCAGCGAGAAGGTCTGGGCGCCGATCTCGGCCTCTACCTTGATTGCCACTGAGTCCTCCAGTTGGTCAAGTCGAATGTCTGTGATGTCGTTCCCCGAGCCTGCTTCCGCTCTGCCTGTGGGGCGGCGGGCGGCCGAGGGGGCACGTTCAGGATGTGATGGTCGGTCATGGACCGATGCGGTCCGGCTCCGCTAACACGAGACCCAGGGCCCCGACGGGCGCCTGGGTCGTGGCGGGAGATCGGCTAGCGACGAAGCCCCAGCCGACCGATGACCGCCCGATAGCGGTCGACGTCATTGCGCACCAGGTATGCGAGCAACCGCCGCCGCTGGCCGACCAGCTTGAGCAGGCCGCGGCGAGAGTGGTTGTCGTTCTGGTACGTGCGCAGATGTTCCGTCAGCGATTTGATCCGCTCTGTCAGCAGCGCGATCTGCACTTCGGGGGAACCGGAATCACCCTCGTGGGTGGCGTAGTCTTCGACGATCGCGCTCTTCGCGTCCTTGGCGAGCGGCACTCATTCCTCCACTTTCATTTCCGTATCGCGGCGGATCGTACCAGAATCGGACGCTTTCCGCTCACTCCCCCGCTGCCGTTCGCGCTGTCATTCGTGCCGGCGTTCGCGCTTGGCGCGGAGCGCTGTTGCAGCACGCGGGTCACTCGACCATGGAGCCGCCCACGCCACGATGCTCGGACGACGCTCTATGGTCAGATGACCCACTCGCTGGGAATCCCGCCATGGAGACCGCTCCCGCGGCCGCCGTCATCGGGTTCCGTGGTCCAGTGACCCACCACCCGCAACCCCATGGCTCGTGCCGCGGGCCTCGCTGCCTGGCGTGGAGAGGACATGCGACAGCCGATCTCCACACAATCGTCCAGCCGCGTTGCCGTTCCAAGGTTCAGCCAAATCGCGATATCCGTGACGTTAGGCGAGCCGCAGCGAGCAAATCCACGCCCGTGACACGTGCGGGAGCTCGCCAGAGTGGCCTCCAACCTCGCGCGCGCCCTAATCCAGTGTCTTAGCGCGATCAGGGCGCGATCTGGCAGGCCGGACCCCATCGTGGCGCGGAAAAGGGTTGTCATGCGGGGCACGGTTGGGCCGACCCACGGCGACTCCTAGCCCGTCAGGCCGAGCAATTGCCGGGCATCGGCCTCGTCGCGGTGCATCTGTGTGACCAGCTCATCGGCGCTCGCGAAACGACGCTCCTCGCGCAGGTGGTCGAACAGCTCCAGCTCCAGCCGCGCCCCGTACAGGTCGCCGTCGTAATCCAGCAGGTGAGCCTCGACCAGCGGCGGGCCGCCGGTGTGGAACGTCGGGCGCACTCCGATGCTGACCAGGGCGGGATGGCCGGGTCCCACGCGCCGCTCGGGCACCGCCGCGCGGCCCGTGTAGATTCCCAGGGGCGGCAGGACGGGCAGGTAGTCGAAGGCGAGGTTGGCGGTCGGATAGCCGAGCTCGCGCCCGCGATGGTCCCCCTCAACGACCACGCCCTCCAGGTAGGCCGGATGGCCCAGCCGACGCACGGTGTGGACGTCTCCCGCAGCCACCGCCTTGCGCAGGCGGCTCGATGAGATCGGCGAGCCGTCGTCGAGGACAGGCGCCACCACGGACACCTCGAAGCCACTCTGGGCGCCGAGCTCCCGAAGCCGCTCCAAGGTCCCGCCTCGGCCGCGCCCGAAAGCGCTGTCTGGCGTCATGACCAGTGCCCGAAGGGCAATGGCCGGCGTCAGGGCGGCCAGGAAGTCCTCGGCCGCGAGCTGGCGGAGCTGGTCGTCGAAGCGGATCGGCAAGGCGAAGGTGACGCCAAGCTCGAGGATGCGGCGTAGCACCACGGCCGGCGGGGCCAGGCGGGCCAGCCGCGTCCCCGGCCTGATGATCTCGTCGGGATGCGGGTCGAACACGAGGGCCACAGAGGAGGCACCGGCCGCCTCGGCCGCTCGCCGCGTGGCCGCCAGCAGTGCCTCGTGACCACGATGGACACCGTCGAAGACGCCCATGCACAGGGCGGCCGGCCCGACGTACGGGAGCTCGCTGAGGCTGAGCGCCCGAGCCTCGGCGAGGCTCATGGCAGGCCCGTCGGTGCCAGCACCTTCTCCGGCTGGAGCTCGCCGCCGATCACTGAGCCGATGCCGAGCAACCGATCGCCGGTGTCGAACACGGCCCGCCGCCGCTCGGCGCCGGCTGCCGTCACGTCGTCGTTGAAGACCCGGATGCGCGAGCCATGCCGGAATCGGTCGGCATCGGGCTCCGAGAGCCGCAGGCGGGGCAGCGGCAGCAGATCGGCGACGGGCAGCACGGCCTCGTCCAGGCGCCCTGCCTCACCCAGTGCCTCCAGCTCCTCCGGTCGACGCGCATCCTCCACACGTAGGCCGGCCGCCTCGGTCCGCCGAAGGACGGAGAGGAATCCGCCGCAACCCAGCTTGGCGCCAAGGTCACGTGCGATGGAGCGGACGTAGGTGCCCGGGCCACAGCGCAGGTCGATGGCGACGTCGGTCCAACCGTCTCCAGCCACGATGGAGATCACCTCGATGGCATCGACCGACACCGTGCGCGGCGCCAGCTCGACCATCTCTCCGGAGCGGGCAGCCCGGTAGGCGGCGCGGCCGGCGACCTTGCGCGCCGAGAACGCCGGCGGTTGCTGCTCGAACGTACCGACGAAGCTCGCCAGCGCGGCGCGGATGGCCGCCTCGTCCGGCAGCCGGCCGCTGCCGGGCTGGATCGGACCCTCGGCGTCATCAGTCTCGGATGTGGCACCCAGGCGGACGGTCGCCAGGTAGCGTTTCGGACCACCGGTGAGCTCCTGGCTGAAGCGGGTTGCGCCGCCAACGAGGATCGGCAGCACGCCGGACGCCAGCGGATCAAGGGTGCCGGCATGGCCGATCCGGCGCGTCCCCGTCAGGCGCCGCAGCAGGCCGACCATGTCGTGCGAGGTCGGCCCCACCGGCTTGTCGAGGTTAACGACTCCCAGCATCCGCCCTGGCGAGCTCACGCTCGCACTCTGCCAGGACCTGCTCGCGGGCTGCATCCAGTGGCGCCGCGACCGTGCAGCCCGCGGCGCGGGCGTGGCCACCGCCGCCGAAGGCCGATGTGATGGCGACCGCGTCGGCACGCTCGGTGGTGCGCACGCTGACGCGAGTGCTTGTCGCGTCCACCTCCTTGAAGAGCGCGGTGATGTCGGCGGCCTTGGTCGAGGCCAACAGGTCGACGAACCCCTCGGAGGCGGTTGCGCTCTCGCCGACGGTTCCCAGCATCTCGTTCGTCATGGTGGCGAACACGATGCGGCCCTCGCAGCGCTGGCTGATACCGCCCAGCATCAGGCCCCAGAGGGCCAGGGTGCTGAACGGCTTGTCGGCGTAGACGGCGCGGTTGATGGACGATAGGTCGGCGCCCGCCTCGACCAGGTCCGCCCCGACGCGAAGGGTGCGAGGCGATGCGTTCGAATGCGCGAAGGTGTGCGTGTCATTGACGATCCCCGCCAGCAGTGCTGTCGCCAGCTCCCTGTCGAGTGGCACGCCGAGCTCCGGCAGCAGCAGTGCGATCATCTCGCAGGTGGCCGCCGCGGCCGGATCGACAAGGTTCGCCTCCCCGAAGCCGGGGTTCGAGACGTGGTGATCGATGTTCGCGATGCGGGCCGCCGCCAGCCAGTCAGCGTGCTCGGTGGCGACCGTCCCGGTACGCGCCAGGTCGCCGGCGTCGACGACAACCGCCACGTCCGGCTGAAGGGCCGGCGCCTGCCGCACCTGGTCGATGCGAGGCAGGAAGGACAGGTAGGCGGGCGGCGGGTCGCCGCTCACCACCTCGGACTGCTTGCCCAGCCGCTCGGCAATGATGGCGACGGCGATCGCAGCGCCCAGCGTGTCGGCGTCCGGATTCTCATGGCAGATGGCGGTCACGCGCTGTGCACCGCGCAGCAGCGCGACCACATTGTTCACGAAGGCTTCCCGCCGTCCGCGCGTTCCGACTCCAGGTCGTGGAGGATGCGCAGCACCCGGTCGCCGGATTCGATCGAGTCGTCACGACGCAGGCTCAGCTCCGGCACCTTGCGCAGCCGGAGCCTCTCTCCGAGCTGGCGCCGCAGCCAGGGCGTGGCGGCGCGCAGCGCATCCATCGACTGCTCTCGCTCGGCATCGGTCCCGTAGACACTGACCCAGACGCGGGCATGCCCCAGGTCACGGGCCGTCTCGACGTGCGTGATGGTCGCAAACCCGATGCGCGGATCCTTCATCTCGCGCTGCAGCAGCCCCATCAGCTCCTGCTGGATCTGGCTATCGAGCCTCTCGGTGCGCTGGCTCATCGGCCCTCAGGCGGACTCCGCCACCATCTGGAAGCACTCGATCACGTCGCCCTCCGCGATGTCCTCGATCGAGAGGCCAATGCCGCACTCGAAGCCGGATGCCACCTCGCGCACGTCGTCCTTGAAGCGCTTCAGGGACTCGATGCGACCCTCCGCCACCTGCTGGCCGCCCCGGAAGAGGCGGACCTGGCCACCGCGCACGATGCGCCCATCGGTGACGTACGAGCCGGCCACATTGCCGGCGCGGCCGGCCTTGATGACCATGCGGACCTCGGCGTGACCCTCCACCTGCTCGATCAGCTTCGGGGCAAGCATGCCCTGCAGCGCCGACCCGACGTCATCGGTCAGCTTGTAGATGACGTCGTACAGGCGCACATCCACGGTGGAGGCGTCGATCGCCCGCTGGGCTCCGGGGTCAGGCCGGGTGTTGAAGCCGATGACCACCGCATCGGAGGCCGATGCCAGCAGCACGTCCGATTCATTGATGTCACCGGCACCCTCCCGCAGGATGTTGATCCGCACCTCGTTGCTGTTCAGCCGCTCCAGGGCGTGACGAATCGCGCCGAGCGAGCCCTGCACGTCGGTCTTGAGGACCACCCGCAGCTCCTTGACCTCCGAGGCCTGGATCTGGGCGGAGATGTCCTCCAGCGTGAACGCCGTCTTGCCGTCGGCGCCGTCGGTGGCGCGGGCCGTGGCCTCTGCCATGTCGCGCGCGGCCTTCTCGTCATCGACCACGCGCAGGATGTCACCAGCCTCCGGCAGCTCAGCCAGGCCAATGATCTCGACCGCGGTCGCGGGCTCGGCCGTCTTCACGCGCTTGCCAGCAGCGTTCTGCAGGGCGCGGACGCGTCCGTGGGTGCGACCCACCGCCACGATATCGCCAACGCGCAGCGTGCCCGTCTGGACCAGCACTGTGGCGACGTTGCCGCGGCCCTTCTCGACCTCGACTCGACGATCGTGCCAATCGCCTGGCGGTTCGGGTTGGCCTTGAGGTCCTGCAGGTCGGCGACGAGCAGGATCATCTCCATCAGGTCGTCCAGGCCGGTCTTCTGCTTGGCGGAGACCGGCACCGCGATCACGTCGCCGCCGTACTCCTCGATCAGGACCTTGTTGTCGGCGAGCTCCTGCTTGACCCGATCGGGCTGGGCGTCCGGCTTGTCGATCTTGTTGATGGCCACGATCATCGGCACCCGGGCCGCGCGTACGTGGTCGATCGCCTCCTTGGTCTGCGGCATGACGCCGTCGTCAGCGGCGACCACGATGATCGCGATGTCGGTCACCTGCGCGCCGCGCGCTCGCATGGCGGTGAAGGCCTCGTGACCGGGCGTGTCCAGGAAGACGATGCGCTTGCCGTTGTGCTCGATCTCGCTGGCGCCGATGTGCTGGGTGATCCCGCCGCGCTCCCCCGCCGCCACGGCGGTGCTGCGTACGGCATCGAGCAGGCTCGTCTTGCCGTGGTCGACGTGACCCATGATGGTCACGATCGGCGCGCGCGTGGTGAGGTCGGCGGCGTCCTCCTCGGTGAACAGGACCGGCTTACCGGCGCCCTCGTCGTCAGCTCCCGGCGCCACGATCTCGGCCGGCCCCGCGGCATCGGCCGCGGCGCGCTCGGCGGCCCCGCGCTCCACCGTCTCGATCCCCAGCTCGCCGGCAACCAGCGAGGCGGTGTCGAAGTCGATGGACTGGTTGATGGTGGCGAAGATGCCGTTGCGGATCAGCTCCTTGATGACGTCGGCGTGGCTGACGCCCAGGGCCTGGGCCAGGTCGCTGACGCTCACCGACGAGGGCAGCTCCACCGGCCCGCTGGGGCGGACAGGCGCGATCGGCTCGGCGACCGCTGCGCCACCGGCGCTGCCATTGCGCCGCTTCGGCGGACGCGGGCCGCGGCGCGGCTGGTACCTACGGGCGGGCATCCATCACCTCGAGCCTGAGCGCGGCGGGATCGACGGCCGTCCCCAACGAACGCTGGACCGCTTTGGCCAGGCGTTGTGGCTCCCGGCAGGCAGGGTCATCACACACGTACGTTCCCCGACCCGCGGCCTTGCCGCTCGGGTCGAGCGCGATTGAACCGTCGGTACCGCGCACGACGCGGGCCATCGAGCGCTTCGGATGCTGCGCGCGACAGACCGCGCAGGTGCGCATCGGGACATGGTCAGGACGTCGTTTCGGCATCGACCTTCGCCTCCTCGAGGGCCTCATCCGGCTGCCGGCTTACACCGTCCGGCTCGTCGTGGGCGGCCGCGGCAGTCGCGACGCCGGCATCCGAGCGGATGTCGATCCGCCAGCCGGTCAGCTTCGCCGCCAGGCGGGCGTTCTGGCCCTCCTTGCCGATGGCCAGGCTCAGCTGCCGCTCGGGCACGATGACGTTGGCGATCTTGTGCTCCTCGTCGATGCGGACGCTCAGCACCTCGGCCGGCGACAGCGCCTCGGCCACGTACTGGCCGGCATCCTCGTGCCAGAGCACGATGTCGACCTTCTCACCGTTCAGCTCGGCCACGATCGCCTGGATCCGTGCGCCACGCTGGCCGACGGCCGCGCCCTTGGCGTCGACGCCTTGCTGCCGGCTCTCGACCGACACCTTCGAGCGGCTGCCAGCCTCGCGCGCGATGCCACGGATGACAACCGTCCCGTTGTAGATCTCGGGGATTTCCATCTCCATCAATCGGCGCAGGAATCCCCGATGCGTGCGGCTCACCACCAGCACCGGCCCGCGCGTCGTTCGGCGCACTTCCAGCACGTACACCTTCAGGTGCTGTCCGATGCGATAGTGCTCGCCGGGCAGCTGCTCGGTGACCGCCAGGACCGCCTCCACGCCCTTGCCCATGTCGAGCACCACGGCCTGGTCGGTGGTGCGATGCACCACGCCGGTCATGATCTCGCCCTCACGGCTGGCGTACTGGCTGTACACGACGTCGCGCTCCGCTTCCCGCAGACGCTGCCGATACACCTGGCCAGCGGTCTGAGCCGCGATGCGACCCAGCTGTGCCTGCGTCACGTCCTCGGGCACGCGCACCTTGCCGCCGACGCCGGTGGACGGGTCGATCTTCTGCGCATCTGCGACGATCATCTGCAGCTCAGCATCCTCGATCTCGGACTCGCCGGCGACGACCTCGTACTCGCGGTAGACGCTGATCTGGCCGCTCTCCGGGTCGACGTGCACGACCACGTTCTCGGGTGCGTCCGCGTTACGGCGGTAGGCTGACTCGATCGCCTGCTCCAGCGTCTGGATCAGGATTTCCTGCGGCACGCCTTTCTCGGCGTTCAACTGGAGCAGAGCTCCGATGAAGTCTCGATTCACGTCCCGCACACCTCGCGCGCCCGTCCGGGCAGAAACAAAAACGTGGGATGGCGAACCGACCCACGTTGCATCACAGTCAGTATCGATTCGGCTCGCTCACGCTCGCGAGACCGACGCGGAGTATACCAGTCCTCCCCGATTCCCGTCACGCGGCGGACGACGATGAACGGTGTCGAGAACCGCTCTTGGCCGTTCCATAGGGCATTTCCTCGCATCAGGCTGCCGGCAGGCGTCAATCCGCCGTTCTATCGGGCCGCCGCGCTCACGAAGCGACAAGAACTTCTAGGTTCACGCTCATGGCTGCCCGATAGAAGCGCAATCCGGCACCCGGATGCGGCCTCGCGTGAACCATTGCCCGATAGATGAGCCGGCAGGCGCGGCATCGGCGCACAACGGACCGCGTGTCAGCTGGGAGGGCCTAGAAGCCCGTCGTGGCTCCTCCCACGAGGCCGCCAACGGTCCCGTAGACCCACCCGGCCGCGCCCGCCACGGCAGCCGCCGCGCCGATGAGTACCGCCCCGCGCGCGGCACGAACAGTGCGCGTTGGCCGCTTCGCCTTCGGCGTCGGACGTGCGGCCTCGAGCTGCGGTGAATCCGTCACCGGCTCATCCTACGCTCCCGACGCCTTCCGCTCGTCCGGGGCGGAGCGGTCACGCCGCCACGGAGCGCCGGCTGGCTCCGGGGGCGCCGTAGTCCAGCCGCAGTGGCGGTCGCAAAACTGGTTGACATGCGTGGCGGAGATGTTTCCAGGACCGTCAGCCTGCGGCGCGGCGGCGTGAGCTTCGCGCTGGTAGCGATCCTATTAGGTGGCTGCGCCTCCGGCGTCCCATCCGCCGCGCCGTCGTCGTTTACGTCGTCATCCATGTCTCCCTCCCCAGACGAATCCCTGGTCCCTTCGCAGTCCGTCACGCCTTCCCCGCCGCCAACCCCGCCCGCGAATGGGACGGACGCGTTACCGCACGATTCGATCGCGCAGGTCGTGACAACTGACCTCGTGATTCGATCCGAACCCGGCGTCCATGACGGCAGCGAGATCTACCCAGCAAGGCTGAATGAGCCGATGCTGCTGTACGTCGTCGATGGTCCGGCGCGGGCCAGCGGCTTTGACTGGTACCTGGTGCAGCCCTTCGAGAACAGAGTCTGCAGTGACGTCTGTCCGGAACGGCTGCCGTTCGGGTGGGTCGCGCAGGCCGGCCAGGACGGCGAGGTCTGGGTTGCTCCAGGCACCCTGAGCTGTCCGGCTCCGAGCGTGGCCGACGTTCAGTGGGTAGCTTCCATCGCCCGTCTTGCCTGCTTCGGAGACACAGAAGTCCAGCTCAGGGGTGAGATGGGCCCGTGCTACAGCTCAGGTGGCGAGCGCGCCATGCCCAAACTACTTGTGGAGGGATGCACGCTGTATGTCGACAATTACGAGCCGCCCAGGGACACTTTCGGTGATCCCGGGATCAGGCTTCGATACGACCAGTTCGCGGACGGTCCCGTTACGCCCTGGACAGAGCTGGAGGGTGAGCGGGTACGGGTCAGTGGCCAGTTCGATCACCCGACTGCCGCCGAGTGCGGAAGCGACCCGCACGCCGTGCTCCTTTGTCGAGCGGAGTTTGTCGTCTCCGCAGTCAGGAGGCGGGACTAGCGGCAACGCCCGCAGGATAAACCACTCGCAGGCCCTCGCACCATGCCACCTGAATAAAACCGGTGAGGCGAGGCCGGATCCGGAGACCTAGTCGCGAAGGTTCTGGACGTCCTGGATCGAGATCGGTTTGAAGCACGCCCACCTGACCGATCTGAGCGTGCAGAGCGTCCGCCCGCGTCCAGATCGTACCCTGAAATCCAACCGTTCAGGGGTACAAAAAGGGGTAGGGGTTCAGGCCCGTCGATCGAGGGCGTCAAGCCAATTGTCGACGTCGAGTAGCCGGCGACGTCAGCCACTGACCATCCGAGGATGGTCACGCTGCCACGGAGCGCCGGCCAACGGCGATTTGTCCGCGCGCTTGTCGGCGCTCACGAGGCGAGGCCTGACTGCCACGAAAAGTCTGACTACCGAGTCAGATCCTTCTTGTGGACAAGACAACATCGAAACGAAGGACTTGGTGGAAAACGTCGTGGACGGGGCGTGCGATGCAAGCGGAAATGCCGTTCCAATACCTATCGTTGGTCGCCCGCGAGGAGAGACGTGCGTCGATTCGGCTCAGCACTGCTTGCAACCAGCTTGCTGCTGGCGAACTCATCGACTCCCGCACTGGCGTGGAATACGAATTGTTCGTTTTCCGGCGGGGCCGCGGTAGGTCAGTCTGAACTACAGGCGTATACCCGCGGCTCGCGCGCGACGATCGAATTCTACCCACACGCGCTATGTTTCGGGAGGGCGCAAGCATTTGCCGCCGACTGGGTGGCGGTAACAAACCAGAGAAATGCGTTTGACATCTTCCAGATCGGCATCAACAGATGCCGTGTTCTTTGTGCTCCAGGTCAGGCGGAAGATGTCCCGCACTTCTTTTGGGCTTACGGGCATGAATCATCCGTTGAATGCGGCGAAGCAGTACCTCCGGAAGAGCAACCGATAACTGGCACGCCATCCGGGAATCACTTCTTCAAGGTTGAGAAGAATAATGGTCCGTACGAAGCGTCCCTTGACGGCGTGGTGAAGGCGAGCAAGTCAGCCCACCATCTCGAAGACTGCTGGTTCGGAGTGTTTTACGCCGAGTTCGTAAATGAGACTGTCGACACGGGAACACAAGTCGGCGGACATGACGGTAATCGCCAGACGTTCATCAACCCTAAATGGCGAGACAACAACGGCGTCTGGCACGATGTCAACCGAACCCCCGGCGCCAACTGCGATGTAAGA